>DBGA01000054.1 GCA_002295325.1 Ruminococcaceae bacterium UBA866
ATATAGCGTGGCAGTTGAAAACTATTCTGAAAAAGAAAGTCGCGTCTATGGAACCTATCGCATGGCAAAATATGCAATGTTTTTGGAGAGAGAATACTTTCCAATGTATGAGGAGCTTTGCTTTGAACAAGGGCGTGCAATGAAAGATGTGGTGTTAGGGGACACGAGCGGTATGGAAATTCTTAATGTAATAAAGGGAAGAACAGATAAATTTGCAAATGAGTTTTTTGGAAGGTAATTAGTATAGTAATATAATATTTAATATAAATTATGGAGGAAATAATATGGAAAAGAAGATTAAAATAGGTGTAGTTGGCCTTGGTGGAAGAGGTATGTCAGTCTTAAAAGATGTCATTTTGCCAATGGGTGAGGCTGATGTTACCGCAGTTTGTGATCTTTATCATGATAGATGTGAAGATGCAGTAAAAATTATTAAAGAGGCTAACGGCAATGATCCAAAGATGTTTTTAGATTATAACGAGTTGCTTTTGGAAAAAGAACTTGATGCAGTTTATATTGCGACATCATGGCAGACACATATAGAAATTGCGATTGCAAGCATGAATGCTGGTATAGCAGTTGCAAGTGATGTCAGTGGTGCATTTTCAATAGATGAATGTTGGGAACTTGTAAAAACTCAACAGCGTACCAATGTACCTTGTATGCTGATGGAAAACTGCTGTTATGGCCGTGATGAGATGATGGTTATGAACATGGTAAAGCAGGGTGTATTTGGAGAAGTCATTCATTGTGGCGGTGGATATCATCACGATTTACGTGAGGAAATTGCCTTTGGCAGAGAAAATCGTCATTATAGGCTTGATAATTATATGCATAGGAATTGTGAGAACTATCCAACCCATGAAATTGGCCCGATTGCCCAAATTTTAAATATTAACAGGGGCAACAGTATGCTAACTCTGACTTCAACCGCCTCAAAATCGGCTGGATTGCATCAATTTATAGCAGATAAAAAACCTGACGATAAAGAACTTAAAGAATGGAATTTTGCGCAAGGTGACGTTGTGACCACTGTGATTAAGTGTGCTGGAGGACAGACAATTATCCTCACACTTGACACCACTTTGCCACGTGCCTATTCACGAGGTTTTAAGGTGCAAGGAACAAAGGCAATGTATATGGAAGACAATCGTTCCCTATTTATTGATGGGGTACATAACAAATATGATTCCGTATGGAAAGAGCAATTCAACAATGTCGATGAATATAGAGAAGAATATGACCACGCAATTTGGAAGAGTTTTTTACAAGAAGGTGTAAAGGGCGGACATGATGGCATGGATTGGCTTGAGTTTAAAGCATTTTTTGATGCACTTAAAAACAATAAACCAATGCCAATTGACATTTATGATATGGCGTCATGGCTTGTTATCTCAGTTCTATCAGAGCAATCAATTGCACTAGGTGGACAGCCAGTCAACATTCCTGACTTTACCAATGGGAAATGGATGACACGAAAATAATTATGGATAAACATTGATACTAATGGATTAGAGATTGATTAACTAACACAGCAATAAATACGCTAAAAAATTATATTTAGGAGGCACTATGGAAGTATTATCATATAATAAGGACTCATTTTTGCTAAATGATAAGCCGTTTACAATTATATCTGGAGCAATACATTATTTTAGGGTTCACCCAGAGTATTGGTATGATAGGCTGTTAAAGCTGAAAGCCTGTGGATTTAATACTGTAGAAACTTATGTTGCATGGAACTTACATGAGCCAGAAGAGAATGAATACTGCTTTGATGGGTTTTGTGATATCGTAAGATTTATTGAAATTGCCGATGAACTTGGCTTGAAGGTAATTGTTCGCCCAGGACCATATATCTGTGCAGAATGGGATTTCGGTGGTTTCCCATATTGGATAAACAAAGATAAAAATATGAGGATTAGATGCAATTATAAGAGTTATCTTGAAAAGGTTGACCGTTTTTTTAGCGTGCTCCTTCCGAAACTTGTACCGTATCTTTCCACTAAAGGTGGTCCAATTATTGCAATGCAGGTGGAAAATGAATATGGTAGCTATGGAAATGATAAGGAATACCTTCTCCATATTGAAAAGCTAATGATAAAGTTAGGGATTGACTGTCTACTATTTACATCGGACGGTTGGGTAACACATATGCTTTCTGGGGGAACATTGCCACACTTATTAAAGACTGTAAACTTTGGTTCTAAGCCCAAAGAAGCCTTTGCTGAACTTGCAAAAGTGCAACCTTATGGACCAAATATGTGTTGTGAATTTTGGGATGGTTGGTTTGAACAGTGGGGGAAAGATAAAATTTCACGTTCCCCTAAAACTATGGCAGATGACTTTGAAACAATGATTACAATGGGTGCATCCGTTAATACGTATATGTTTCATGGCGGAACAAACTTTGGCTTTATGAATGGTGCAAATCAAGAGGGAGATACCTATTATGCTACAGCCACAACCTACGATTATGATGCTTTATTAACTGAAAGTGGAGATATTACAGAGAAATATCTTCTTTGTAAAGATATTATTAAAGAGCAGTTTGGAACAAATCTGGACATTGAGGTAAAAAATACGCGAAAATATTCCTATGGGAAAATCGAGCTTACACACCAAGCTAGTTTGTTTGATATTTTAGATGAGATTTCTATGCCGGTTAAGTCAGCATACACACAAACTATGGAGGAGATTGGTAGTGGATATGGATATATTCTATATACCACAACAATTAACCGTACGGTTGAAAATGAAGTGTTGGAAATCAAAGATATATGTGATAGAGCAACAATTTATCTTAATCAAGAGTATATTGGAACACAATATCGTTCAGGTGAAAATGAGCACATTTTCATTAATGTTAAAGAGGGTGAATCGGCTTGTTTGCAAATTCTAGTTGAAAATATGGGCAGAGTTAATTATGGTTCAACTATGGGCGAACAAAAAGGAATTACTAATGGTGTTTTGTTAAGTACTATGATATTCAATTGGGAAATGCGCGGGGTTAACTTAAAAAGTCTACCAATTTCCTTTAATGACAGAATAAAGACTACAGAAGAGCCATGTTTCTACCAAGGCGTTTTAAATGTAGATGAAAAAGCAGATACATTTTTGGATATGAGGAACTTTAAAAAAGGTGTCGTTTTGGTAAATAGATTTAACTTGGGAAGATACTGGAACATTGGACCTACTTATACGCTGTTTTTGCCTGCACCACTTCTAAAACAGGGTGAAAATACTATCACTGTTTTTGAAACAGATGGTTGTATTTGTCCAACAATTGAGTCTGTGGACAAACACATTGTAGAACAGAGCATAGAAATAGCTGGTATGTAGAGGATTAAGTAGTGTGAAAAAAATGAAGTATGAAACTATGGAGACAACTAGTCAATAAAAATACAAACGATTTACCCTTGACATACATTGGGATAATTGATAGTAAAAGCGTCACTGTTTATCACTCTTTAGACGGGGGGAGTATTATTGACTATAGATAATGCATCGCCCCATAACCCGAAGGTATTTGGTTGTTGATAAGGCAGGCTATTTTAAAAACATACAAACTACAAACCAAAAGCGGTTTATGACAAATAAACCAGAGGGTGGCAACACCCACCCTCTTATATATGCTACTGTAGCTCAGTTGGTAGAGTAGCTGATTAGTAATCAGCAGGCCAGGTGCTCGAGTCACCCAAGTAGCTCCAATATTAGAGAACACCCTAAAAGTTTCGACTTTAGGGTGTTTTCAATTGTGTTTAAACTGCAATACACTAACTATCCTAGAAAAGTTTTAGGTGGTTTTTTTGCTAATATGGCAGAGAAAAAATATATAGCGGCTTAACAATAATATGTTNNACAATCATGAACGTATGTTTATAGATGATGGAGGGGAAAAATGAGTAATCAAAACAACGCAATTGCAAATCCGGCACCACTTGGGTTGCTGGGATTTGGAATGACAACTATACTTCTGAATTTACACAATGCAGGAATTATAGAGCTTTCAGTGGTTATTGTGGCTATGGGGTTTGCACTGGGTGGTGCAGCTCAAATTATCGCAGGTATTATGGAGTTCAAGAAAAACAACACATTTGGTGCAACTGCTTTTACAGCTTATGGATTCTTTTGGTGGTCACTGATCATCATTTGGATAAACCCATTTGGTGAAAAAATTGCAGCTGCTGACGAAATTTCCATGGGCTTTTATTTGCTGCTTTGGTTTGTTTTCACAGCGTTCATGTTTATTGGCACTCTAAAGCATAACAAAGCAAGCCAAATTGTCTTTGGTTCATTGGCACTTTTGTTCCTACTGCTTTCAATTGCAGATTTCACAGCTATCCACAGTATTAAAGTAGCGGCGGGATTTGTTGGAATTGCTTGTGGTGCAAGTGCTGTTTATTCGAGTGTTGCACAAGTTATTAATGGTGAATTTGGTAAAAAAGTTTTGCCATTATAGATTTTTGAATTGCAATTACTACTCAAGCTTTAGGCGTGTATTTACAGTTAAGTATAACTGTGAATACACGCTTTTTGCTTTAATTAAGTAAAAAATAAATGGGCTGTGCTTGTGAAAAATAATAATCAGTAAAAATATGCTCATACTAAATTTGAGGTGATTTTTATGTCAAAAGCGAGTTCATATTTCACAATAAATAACTTAAATGATAAGCAAGATGTTAAAATAATAAAGCGTGAACTTGACGCATTTAGAGGAGTTATCTCTGTCAGTATAAGTAACGAAAAAAATGATATTGCAGTAGATTATGATACCACAGGTGTAGATCAAGAACAGCTCGTTAATGCAATTTCAAAACTAGGATATGATGTCGTAGAAACTAGGTTTGAAAATCATATTATGTAGGAGGTAAAAATATGCCAAAAGACAGTCAACCAGACAATAAGAAAGCAAGGATGCAAAAAGCAAACGGACAAACTCCAATCACTCGTGAAAACCAAAATCATAATGATAATACGAAAAAACAATCAAATAAAAAAAATGATGTTTAATATTAAAGAGACCGTCTATTGTTAAAAATAGACGGTTTTTTTTATTGATTTTCGCGAAAATTCATAGTGATAATAAAATAAATATAGGAGGGCAAATAGCAGTGTTCATGCATAATTTTTGTGGAATGTTTGCTAAAACTACGAATATTATAAGAAATTTTAGATATTTTGTGAATTTGCTATTGCAAAACATTTAACTTAGTGATAGAATGCAATTATAATTGTATCGGAAACGTTACCGAAACCGTTTCCAATTAAAAATTAATGTTTGTTAAGAGGGAGTTATCCTAATGACTATTAAAGATATTGCTAGGCTTTCTGGGTATGGTGTGAGCACTGTTTCCCGCGCGTTGAACGGTCATACTGACATTAGCGAAGAGGCCAAAGAGAAAATTAAAGCAATTGTGCAGGAACATAAATTTGTTCCAAATTCAAACGCTCGTCAATTAAAGCAAAATCAAAGCAAGCATGTGGCGATTATAATTAAAGGTAGTTTTAACACATTCTTTGCAACCATCATAGAAAACATGCAAACTTTTCTTGATAACGCCGACATTAAGGCAGTGGTTCATTACATGGCTGAGGCTTCAGATGAGCTGAAACTTGCACAAAAAATTGTAAATGAACAAAAACCAATTGGAATAATTTTTCTTGGAGGAAATATTGAGTTCTTTAAAACAAGCTTTCAACATATTACTGTTCCCTCTGTGCTTTGTACTACAAATGCGAGTAAAATCATTTCAGATAAGCTTTCTAGCGTTAGTGTTGACGATGTGAGTAGCGGTGAAGCGGCTGTTGATTTTTTATTTGATTGTGGACATAAAAATATTGGTGTTATTGGAGGAAATTTAAAGCTGTCCTATACCTCAAAGTTACGTTTAAAGGGCTGTGAAAAGAGTTTTACAAAGCATAATATGAGCTTTTCAACAGACCAATATGAAGAGTGCGACTTTTCCCTTGCTCCTGCATATGAGGCAACCAAAAGGCTATTAGAAAGACAAAATCACATTACTGCAATCTTTGCAATGTCTGATATTATGGCATTAGGTGCAATTTCAGCCATTCATGATATGGGAAAATCAGTGCCTGAGGATATCTCGGTAATTGGATTTGACGGAATTGAAATGGGTAATTACTATAACCCGAAACTAACCACAATTAAGCAACCAGAGATTAAACTTGCTGAACTTAGCGTTAAGCGACTTATAAATATGATTAATAAAACGGAGTCATCTTCACACACCTTGCTAAAGGCAACCTTATTAAAGGGCGGCTCGGTAAAAGAGATATAAGATAAAAAGGGGGAATACATTTATGCGTGCAAGCGGTGTTTTAATGCACATTTCAAGCCTGCCATCAAGTTTTCGAATAGGCACAATGGGCAAATCAGCATATGAGTTTGTTGACTTTTTAAAAAACTCAGGTCAAAAGTTGTGGCAACTTTTGCCTATCGCTCCTACGAGTTATGGCGATTCTCCTTATCAGTCATTTTCAACCTACGCAGGCAATCCATATTTCATTGATTTAGATATTTTAAGTGATGAAAATTTATTAGAAAAGTCAGAGTATGAAACGATTGAATGGGGCGATGACGAAACAAATGTGGACTACGGAAAACTTTATGAATTTCGCTTTCATGTACTGAAAATGGCATTTAAACGTTTTTGTAAAGCAAACGATATAGAATATGAGGCTTACAAACAAGACAACTCTTTTTGGCTTAGCGACTATGCGCTGTATATGGCAATAAAAGAAGAAAACGGCGGAATTTCATGGCAAGAATGGGACGAAGCTACCAAGGTAAGGCATATAAAAGTTATAGATCAAAAAAGAGCAGAGCTCAAAGATGAAATTGAATTTTGGTCATTCGTGCAATACGAATTTTACAAGCAGTATTACAAGCTAAAGGAATATGCAAACAAAAATGGTATTAAAATAATTGGAGATATTCCAATATATGTTGCGCTTGATAGCGCAGATGTTTGGGCTAATCCAGAACTTTTTTTGCTTGATGAGGATTTAAAACCGATTGAAGTTGCTGGTTGTCCTCCTGATTATTTTTCAAAGACTGGTCAATTATGGGGCAACCCACTCTATAACTGGGATATTATGAAAAAGACAGGATTTGATTGGTGGATAAAGCGTGTGTCGGCTGCTGCTAAAACCTATGATGCAGTAAGAATTGACCACTTTAGAGGGTTTGAAAGCTTTTATGCAGTACCTGCAAAGGACGATACTGCCGAAAATGGTGTGTGGAGAAAAGGCCCAAATCTTGAATTATTTGAAATTATCAAGAAGAAGCTAAACAATCCTAATATCATCGCCGAGGATTTGGGTTATATCACAGAGCCTGTGAAAAAACTCCTTGAGGCAACGGGTTATCCTGGGATGAAGGTTTTGCAATTTGCATTCAATTCTGGGGAGGAGAGCAACTACCTGCCACATAATTTTAATCGAAACTGCATTTGCTACACAGGTACGCACGATAACGACACAATTTTAGGTTGGCTTGATACGATTACCACTGCTGATTTAGACTATTTAATGAAATATCTGAATGTTGATAGCAAAGCTGATTGCGTTTATGGATTGATAAGACTTGCGCTTGCAAGTGCTGCTGATACAGCTATTACAACGATGCAAGATTTACTGGAATTGCCTACAAAATGTCGCATGAACATTCCCTCAACTGCACAGGGTAACTGGCGTTGGAGGGCAACGAAATCACAATTTACTAACGAACTTAGTGAAAAGGTTTACGCATTGACTAAATTATATTGGAGGTAACAGAGTTTGATATTTGATAAAAACATATTTGTTAGCAAACTAGAAAGCTTTTTATTGGAAGAATATAGTTTAAGTCCAAAGGAAGCATCACCATGGCAGTTGCATACTGCGATTGCAAGAACTGTAATGCAAGCAATCTCAAGTGACCATAAAAATAGCATGGATGCTCACTATAAGAACAAACGTGCTTGCTATTTTTCAGCTGAGTTTCTAGTTGGTAGGGCAATTTTTAATAATCTTTACTCACTTGGAATTTTAGATGAAGTCTCTATGGCACTTCAAGAGTGCGGTGTGGATATCAAAAGCCTCGAGGAAATAGAAGATGCTGCACTTGGCAACGGCGGTCTTGGAAGATTGGCGGCTTGCTTTTTAGATTCAGCAGCAACACTAAACATTCCACTTGACGGCTATGGTATTCGCTATAAATTTGGATTGTTTAAACAAGATATCGTAAATGGTTTTCAAACTGAACAGGCGGATAACTGGACAAAACATGGTGATGGATGGTCAAAACGTTGCGAGCATGAAAAAGTAACGATAAAATTTGCTGATCAAGAGGTTTATGCAGTTCCCTACGATATGCCGATTATAGGATACAAAACAAAACACATTAGCAACTTAAGATTATGGCAATCAGAACCTATTGAAGACTTCAACTTTAATCTTTTTAATGACCAAAAATATGACGAGGCAGTGAAAGAAAAGAATGATGCAGAGAATATTTCAAGGATTCTTTATCCTAATGACGATACAAAAGAGGGCAGAATTTTACGTCTAAAACAGCAATATTTCTTTTGTGCGGCTTCACTTACAGATATTATTAGTAAGTATAAAAGATATCATGGAAATAACCTTAGTGGACTTCCGAGCTATATCACAATTCAGCTAAATGATACCCACCCAGTTATCTCGATACCAGAGTTGATTCGACAGCTCACAGATATTGAGAGAATGAGTTTTGATGACGCACTTTTGGTTGCAAAGAAAACATTTAATTACACAAACCACACAATTATGGCTGAGGCACTTGAAAAATGGTCAGCAGACTTAATGATAGAGGTTCTTCCAAGAATTTATGAAATTATTGAAGAAATCAATGATACTTTCTTAGCCGAGCTTAAAACAAAAAAATACACTACGAAAAAAATTGCACTGATGGAATTGATTTGTGATAAAACTGTACATATGGCAAGGCTCGCAATCTACGCTTCAAGTTACACCAATGGAGTGGCAGAAATCCACACCGAAATCTTAAAGAAAACTGTATTGCCTGAGTGGTATGAACTCTATCCGGAGCGTTTCCAAAACAAGACAAATGGCATTACTCAACGTCGATGGCTTGGACTTTGCAACAGGGAACTAACGAGTTTAATGACCGAGCTTTTAGGCAACGATGATTTCCGTACAAATCTAGATGATTTAAAAAGACTAGAGCCTTATGCAAGTGATTTAAACGTCATTTCGAAGTTTATTCAAATTAAGCGATTGAAGAAAGCTCAACTTGCTGACTTTGTGCTAAAACATGATGGGATTCAACTTAATCCTAACACGATTTTTGATACACAAATAAAACGTTTACATGAATATAAACGCCAATTTTTAAATGCACTTTCAATTCTTTATATTTATTTTGGAATAAAAGATGGAAGTATCAAAGACTTTTACCCTACCACGTTTATCTTTGGAGCAAAATCTGCACCGGGATATTACCGTGCGAAGGGCATCATCAAACTAATTAACGAGATTGCAAAACTCGTAAATTCTGATGATGACACTAAGGATTTAATCAAGGTAGTATTTATCAAAAACTATAACGTTTCCTATGCTGAAAAGTTGTTTGCGGGCTCAGACGTTTCACAGCAGATTTCAACAGCGGGCACAGAAGCTTCGGGCACAGGAAATATGAAGTTTATGCTAAACGGTACGGTTACAATAGGCACATTTGATGGTGCAAACGTAGAAATTGTTGAAGAGGCAGGCATTGAAAACAATTATATTTTTGGAGCAAGGGTAGAAGAGCTTGAAAAGATACTTCCGACCTATGATCCAAACGAAATATATCGTAGCGACGCAAGAATCAAACGTGTGATTGATGCGTTAATTGACGGAACTCTAGATGATAATAATACTGGAATGTTTAAAGAGCTCTATACCTCGCTGCTTGAGGGCGCAAGTTATCATAAACCAGATAATTACTATCTTCTAGGTGATTTTAACAGCTATATTGAGGCTAAATTGAAACTCAATAATGATTACAAAAATCAACGAGAGTTTTATAAAAAATGCTTTATCAATATGTGCAATGCAGGAAAGTTTAGTTCTGACCGCACGATTCAAGATTACGCCAAAAATATCTGGGACATAAAACCCGTTTCCACTGACTGGTAACAGTCAATCAGTTTAAATATAGTTTCAAGGTATACACTTTGAAATGTTATATTACATTTAAAAATTATTTAGGAGGAAAATTATGAAAAAACTAATCGCAAGCGTATTATGTATCGCAATGATAGCAGCTACAATGGTTGGCTGTGCTTCAAAAGACCCTGCAACCACACCTACCCCATCTAAAGATACACCAGCAAAAAAAGAAACTGTTACTCTTAAGGTTTGGGGCCCACAAGATGAGCAAACCCTTCTAACTGAAATGGTTGAGTCCTTTAAAAAGGCAAATCCTGATAAAACATATGATATAACATTTGGAATAGTGGCTGAGGGTGACGCTCAAACAAAGTATTCAGAAGACCCAGCAGCAGCGGCTGACGTGTTTATGTTTGAAAATGGTCAAACAAATACACTTGTAAATGCTGGTGCACTATATGAAGTTACCAAAAACAAAGAGGCAATCATTGCAGCAAACTCACCTGGTTCTGTAGGTGCTGCTTCTGTTGCAGATAAGCTTTATGCTTATCCAATGACAGCTGATAATGGTTATTTCATGTACTACGATAAGAGTGTTATCTCAGATGAAGAAGCAAAATCATTAGATGCAATGCTTGCTGCTTCAGATAAAGCTGGTAAAAAAGTGTTTTTTGACATTTCAAACGGTTGGTACATTGCTTCCTTCTTCCTAGGAGCAGGTTGTACAATGTCACTTGAAGACGGGAAACAAGTACTTGATTTTAATGGTGACAAAGGCGTTGCTGCTGGAGAAGCAATCAAAGCATTTACCGCAAATAAAGCATTCTTAACAGGCGATGATGCAATTTTAACTGGTGGAATGGGTGGCACAATCGCTGCTGGTGTTACAGGAACTTGGAACTCTGCTGCAATCAAAGAAAAGCTTGGTGCAAACTTTGCTGCAACAAAACTTCCAACCTTTACATTGGGAGATAAGCAAGCACAACTTGGTAGCTTTGCTGGTTACAAACTTGTTGGTGTAAATGCGCTTACAAAATTCCCAGTTGATGCAATGAATTTGGCTGAATGGCTAACAAACGAAGAGAACCAAAGTAAGAGATTTGCAACTAGAGAAATTGGTCCTTCTAATATCAAAGTGGCTGAAAGTGATGCTGTAAAAGCTAATATTCCTCTTTCTGCTCTTGCTTTACAAAGCCAATTTGCAACTCCACAAAACAATGTTTCAAGCAAATACTGGGATCCTGCAGAGGCATTTGGTACTGCAATGGAAGTCAAAGATTATTCAAAATCAATCAAAGAGCAACTTGATGCAATGGTAGCACAAATTTCAGCTGCTGAGTAACAACACTTATATCTTTATACATAATGAAGATTTACAATCAAAGACAGTATCTTAATTAACTAAAATAGGTAGACCTTGTGTTTTGCAATAAGCATAGACAGTTTAACTGTAAAACACAAGGCTATCTATATCATTCATGAAAATCAATAGAAAGCGAAGGTGCTGATATGGCAAACAAAGACGTTAGACGTTTGAAAAAAGTTTCAAACAGCATGGTAACTTTTTTCAAGAGCATAAAGGAAAGTTTTCTTGAATTAGGGAACGCGTTTGTGCATGGTGACTATAAAACAAAGCTTAGCTTTATCGTTATGGGCTTTGGCTGTATCACGCGAAAACAAGTTATAAAAGGACTATTATATCTCATTTTAGAGATTGCATATATACTGTATTTTATTTTCTTTGGCTGGACATATCTAAAAGATTTTGGCGCTTTAGGAACATCCACACTAAATAGAGTTTTTGATGAAGCACAGCAGATATATATTAACACTCCTGGTGATAACTCGATGCTGATTTTGCTTTTCAGCGTTATGACAATTTTTATCACCATTGGATTTTTGTTCAGCTATTTAAGCAGCATTAAATCAGCATACAGAGGTCAGCTCTTCATAAAGACAGGAAAGAAAGTTCCAACCTTTAAAGAGGACTTTAAAAAGCTTTTTCATGAGAATTTTCATGTGACACTTCTCTCATTGCCAACACTAGGTGCGATTGCGTTTACTGTGTTACCGCTAATTTTTATGATTTTAATTGCGTTTACAAACTTTGATAGAGCCCACCAACCCCCAGGAAATTTATTTACATGGGTAGGCTTTACCAACTTTAAGGATATTTTCTGGCAAAATCCACTCAAAGCTCATACCTTTTCAAGTTTGCTAACTTGGACATTAATTTGGGCATTTTTTGCAACTTTCTCAAACTATATATTCGGAATGATTTTGGCACTGATGATTAACAAAAAGGGTATCAAGCTAAAGAAAATGTGGAGAACAATTTTTGTTACCACCATTGCTGTTCCGTCTTTTGTTACTCTTTTGCTGATGTCAAAAATACTGCATGACTTAGGCCCTTTAAATGTTATTTTGCAAAACATTGGTTGGATAGACGAACCAATTCATTTTCTTACTGACGGAAAAATCGCACGGATTACCGTAATTGTGGTAAATATGTGGGTTGGAATTCCGTACACTATGTTGATTACCACTGGAATACTTATGAATATCCCACAGGATGTCTATGAGAGTGCAAGGATTGACGGAGCAGGTGCATTTAAAACATTTACGAAAATCACATTCCCATATATGATTTTTGTAACAACCCCCTACCTCATCACCCAGTTTATTAACAACATCAACAACTTTAACGTTATCTACTTCCTAACAGGAGGAGATCCTAAATCATTAAACTATTTTCAAGCAGGAGAAACTGATTTGCTTGTTACATGGCTGTATAAGCTTACAGTTAACGAGCAAAACTACAGTCTGGCATCAACAATTGGTATTTTAGTCTTTATTGTGTGCTCGGTGGTTTCCTTGATTGCATATAACTCTTCTGCATCAATCAAAAAGGAGGAACAGTTCCAATGATAAAAAACAATAAAATGCGCAGCAAAATTTCAAATGGTTTTGTGTATCTGATTTTATCGATAATGTCGGTAATCTGGCTGTTGCCAATTGCATGGTTACTGTTAATTTCTTTTCGTGAAGAGGCAGGAGCCTTTACCCCTTATATTATGCCAAAGGGATACACTTTTGCAAATTACACCAAGCTGTTTACCGATACCTCTGTTTTTAACTATCCACGTTGGTATGCGAACACTTTTGTTGTGGCGATTTTCAGCTGTATAATTTCCTCATTGTTCATTTTGGCTGTCAGCTACGCACTTTCTCGTCTGCGTTTTAAGGCAAGAAAACCAATCATGAATATTACATTGATTTTGGGTATGTTCCCAGGGTTTATGTCAATGATAGCAGTTTATCATATCTTAAAGGCAATTGGACTTGACCAAACACTAGCTGGATTGATATTCATTTACTCTGCCGGTGCCGGGCTTGGATATTTCATTGCAAAGGGATTTTTTGATACAATTCCTCGTGCATTAGACGAGGCTGCAACCATAGACGGTGCAACCAAAAACACGATATTTTGGAAAATTATCCTTCCAATGTCTAAGCCTATCATTACCTATACTGTTTTGATGGCATTTATGGCACCTTGGGTAGATTTTATCTTTGCAAGTGTTATCATGAAAGACAATTACAATAACTATACAATTGCATTGGGATTATATAGAATGCTTGAAAGAGAAAATCTGTATAGGTACTTTACCCAATTCTGTGCGGGTGCAGTTTTGATTGCAATCCCTATTACAATTTTGTTTATGATAATGCAAAAGAACTATGTCGAGGGCATTACTGGCGGAGCTGTAAAGGGTTAGTTTCCAATTGATATAAACATGGCGGTATTTTCTATGAAAATGCCGTCATTTGTTTTAGAAGATTAGTGGAGGTAGTATGAAAAAAACGTTTAGTATTGTTTCTCTTATATTAGTTTCTTGCCTTGCATTGACCAGTTGTGAAAAGTCCTATCGATATGAGCAAAAACTCAAGGTTATGGATGATAACTATCGCACTTATTACGAAGTCTTTGTCTATTCATTTTATGATTCTAACGAGGACGGTGTTGGTGATATCAAGGGGCTAGCCTCAAAGCTTGATTATATTGAGAATATGGGCTTCAACGGAATATGGCTTATGCCCATTATGCCCTCTACAACCTATCATAAGTACGATGTCGTCGACTACTATAACATAGACGAACAGTATGGCAGTATGGAGGATTTCAAGGCGTTTATGGCTGAATGTGATAAACGTAAGATTAAAGTAATCATTGACCTCGTGCTAAATCATACTTCAACCAAAAATGAATGGTTTCAATTGGCAATTAAGAGCCTACCAATTGAGGATTGCAAGAATGAAATTTGCATTTCAGACCCGCTTTGCAGTAAACACAATAAATATTGCAGTTATTATAACTTTGCAAAAGAAAAACCAGCAGGCGGAAAATACTATCCGACAGGTACTGGTGGTGGCTATTATGAAGCAATGTTTTGGGATCAAATGCCTGACTTAAATTTAGCAAACCTAGAGTTGCGTAAGGATATTGAGGATATTATGAAATTCTGGCTTGATATGGGTGTGGGTGGATTCCGACTCGATGCTGCAAAGGAATTTTACTCTGGAAACACAACGAAAAACGTTGAGGTTTTGAAGTGGGTTACGGATTATTGCAAAGGATATGATGAAAACACCTATATTGTCGCTGAGGTGTGGGAAAACTTTGCCACAATGAGCGAGTATTATGAGAGTGGTGTGGATAGCTTATTTAACTTCTCCCACTCTCAAGTCAAGGGGAAAATTGCAACCACTGTAAACCTAAAGGGCGAGGCAGATTCCGCATTGCAGTATGGGAAATCGCTAATTAATATCAATAAAACCATCAAAGAAAAAAATCCAAATGGAATTGATGCCCCATTTTTCACCAATCACGATACCGCAAGGGCGGCTGGCTATTTTGCAGGTGATGAGAAAAAAATAAAGCTTGCATGGGGCATGAACTTGATGATGAATGGTTCTGCGTTTGTGTATTATGGTGAGGAGCTTGGAATGTCTGGAAGTGGCATTGACGAAAATAAGCGTGTTCCAATGGTTTGGTCAGACACTAATAAGATAGGAATGACTTTTGGCCCACCTAGCATGGAAAAGCAGCAACACAAATTTTCGCCTGTCGACCTGCAATTAAAAGATGAAAACTCCATCTTAAACTATGTCAAACGAGCAGTTCGCATTAGAAACGAAAACCCCGAAATAGCACGAGGAGAACTGAAATACATAAGTGGGGTAACCGACATTGATATCTGCGCAATTGAAAAAACCTATGGCAACAGCTCTATTGTCCTACTTTATAATATTTCAGATGAAACAAAATCGGTAAATCTACTAAAGTCAGATATATATGCAACAAAAATTCGAGGATACCTTTCGACCTCAAAACAAGATGTTGTTATCCAAAATAAGGGCACGGTTACCATACCACCTTATTCAATAGCAATATTAAAGTAAACTGGAATATATCGAGGAAACAAAAAAGGGGCTACATCTTGCAAGCGAAGTGTAGCTCCTTTTTTGCGTTTAAAGTTAAGTTAAACTATAAAATATCTTCTTAAATACGTAACAAAATACACGCTTTTTAATAGTATATAGTGATGGAATAAAATAGCCAGCTTGTATATTATAAGCTAGGAGAAAGCGAGTATTATGGATATGAATGATTTTGATAATGTAAGTTATTTGGACAGAATTAGAATAGAAAATGGGGTAGAAATTCTATCGGCATCCTTTAACAATTTAGCACAAAATAGCAAAGCAAAGGCATTGAAGCTTTTAAACGCAGAGAATGTGTCTTTTGCCTGTTTGTTCATTCTTTTACCCCAAATTAAAGAATTTAATTTGTTTGGTGGGTTAAGCCAACGCAATTTGCAAGCGACAAAAATTTGCACAGATAGCAAGCAGCAAAATTCTCAAATGACACAGCCAGTTTTAAAATGGATGTTAACCACAGGTGCAAAAGAAGAAAATTTAAACAGCGATTTTGATGAAGTTTTAGACCGAGCAGCCGCAATATTGTTGATAACTTTTAAAGATAGCACGGTTTTGCATATAGTGTCAGAGTTGATGTTTAGACGTCACAGAGCAGGTAAATGTATGCATGATTTGGCATGGTGCTTTTTTCAGTCAAAAGAAGTTGACACAATGCCATTGGTAGCAAATTATATACGCTCAAGCAATCAAAAAGACAATGAACTAGCCCATAAGTTGTTAAACTTTAAACCACAATTGCAGCCTAACAATAAGGTTGAGCAATATCATAATTTTCACACATGGCTCAATGAAAATAAAAACTTCATTTATCCAACAGGCGAAAGTATGCAACTAACAAGTGCTCCAAAGCATTGGCGTGTAGATTTAACTGCAAAATACTTATGCACTCCTATTACAGCCCCTATAAAACCCACAAAGCAACTACGTCAAGAGCAACAAGCCCGTATTAATGCATTTGAAAATATGGAACACAGCGACAAAAAGATGCTTGCAAAATATTCATTCAAAACCCACGAAAGAGATTTACAGGTATGGAATGATTGGATAAAAGCCCCTATTGAAACACAAATTAGCGTGGCTAAGGCTGAGTTAGGAGGCTTAAAATGATTAAAATTGCAGGAGTTCCACTGGATATTAGCACAGTTATCGCAAATTATCCCCCAAATGGCATTGAACTTGAAGTGCTTAAAATTATTGACAAAAGCAGTGCTGTCTATGAATATAGTTCCATGGAGGAGTTAAATTTCGAGCTTGATTTGCGTAGAGAAATTGTAAAATCTGCGAGGGATTTATATAAGAGTCGAATGGACTTTGCAGTATTCCGTAAAACAAAAGCTAATGAGAAGTTTTGGGAACGCACAGATGATGGTGGTTTTTTGATAAGAAATGATGTGAAGCCCAGCGACGCAATTACCGATATTTTCAAAAATGGACAGCTTTATGCCACCGAATGTGCCACTGCAATGGTAATTGTTTATTACAAGGCCTTGCTTAATGTGATGGGGGAGGTAACCTTCGATCGGCTTTTTACAAAAATTCACCTCATGAACTGGCATTATATTGACAAAAGGTTAGATGAGATTGGATATATGCAAAAGGTAAAGGCTTATTTGCCAGGTGATAGAAGATATTTTGCAAACCCAGATGTAAACCCCAAAACACCCGAGTGGCAGGGTGAAAATGTGATAGATTTATCAAATAAATTGTATTATGGTCATGGTATTGGTATACACGAAGCAGCAGCTATCATTAAGGCTTTAAATGGTAACCGTAAAGCTGACTCAACAAGGACGGCTTATTTAATGGAAAATGCGGCAATACCCGACTTTAAAGCACTGTTTAGGTTAATATAGTTAAAAATTTTAAAAAGAATTAATTTCCTTTGAGTATAATTTCATTAATAAATAGTTGACAATTAGTATAAATTAAATTATAATAATAATCAAGATAAATTTAATAATTCCTTTTAAGGGGAGTAGTTTCTACTGGAAACATTATTTTCTAGTAGAGCCATCGTCAACAAGTTCGATTAGCAATAATCTGGTGATGTGCGCCATATTTTGGTTACAAGACCTTTCATGTTTACAAGTTTTAAACATGAAAGGTCTTTTTATTTTTTTTATTGGGCAACCTAATGACAAATTACAAGGGGAGAACGAATCAATGACAAATTATTTCAATGTATCGGTGGATACAATCTTAAAGAAGTTTAACGTGACCAATGCTGGGCTAAGTGAGAAAGAGGTCAAGGCTTCAAGAGAAAAAAACGGGCTTAATATGCTTTTACAAGCAAAAAAAGAGAGTGCGTTAGTGGTTTTTTTAAAACAATTCCAAGATTTATTGGTATTAATATTAATAGCAGCGGCTGTTATATCTATGCTTTCTGGTAACCTTGAAAGTACAATCGTAATTTTTGCAGTTATCTTTCTAAATGCAATTTTAGGAACAGTCCAACATTTTAAAGCACAAAAATCACTTGATAGTTTAAAAGCTCTATCATCTCCTATTGCAAAGGTTATGCGAGATGGTGTGAAGCAAGAAATTGATTCAAAATATGTAGTTGTTGGGGATATTGTATTACTTGAAGCAGGTGACTTGGTGGTTGCTGACGGGCGATTAATTGAAAACTATTCGCTCCAAGTCAACGAAAGTATGCTGACGGGTGAATCTGTCAATGTCGATAAGACTACCAAAGTAATTGACCAAGATGAGGTTGCATTAGGTGACCAACTAAATATGGTGTTTTCGGGCTCTCTAGTAACATACGGGCGTGGATTACTTGTAGTAACTGATGTTGGTATGAACACGCAAATCGGTAAAATTGCTACACTAATGAACCAAACTCAGCAGAAAAAAACACCATTGCAAGCAAACTTAGATAACTTTAGCAAAAAGCTTGCATTTGTAATTATGGGTATTTGTGCTGTAGTATTCTTCTTAGGCATCTATAGAAAAATGCCTGTACTTGATTCGCTAATGTTTGCAGTAGCCTTGGCTGTGGCTGCAATTCCCGAGGCGTTAAGCTCCATTGTTACCATTGTGCTTGCAATGGGCACACAGAAAATGGTTAAAGAGAATGCTATCATAAAAGAACTAAAGGCAGTAGAAAGCTTAGGCTGTGTATCGGTTATTTGCTCAGATAAAACTGGAACTTTAACTCAAAATAAGATGACTGTTGAGCAGTTCTATGCAGAGAAAACTACCCTTAATAAAAGAGATATTTCTCTGGATAATGAAGTTCATCAACGCTTATTGAACATTGCTGTTCTAGCAAATGATTCTACCGTTATAGATGGTAAGGCAATTGGTGACCCAACAGAGTTTGCGATGATAGAGTGGGCACAAAAAAATGGAGTTAATGAGATTGAATTGAGAAACCAAATTCCACGTTTGGGTGAAATTCCTTTTGATTCAGATCGCAAGCTTATGAGTACGGTGCATTCTATCAACAATGAGCAAGTGATGTTTACAAAGGGTGCACTTGATGNNTGTTACTTAAGCGGACAACAAAAATACTAACGTCAAATGGCATTCTTGAGATTACTAAAGAAGACATCGATGATATCAAACATGAGAACAGACGAATGTCAGAAAACGGATTGAGGGTACTTGCTTTTGCTTATAAAAATATGCAAATAGGCGAAAAAGCTACGTTAGAATCTGAAACTGATTATGTTTTTGTAGGCTTGCTTTCCATGATAGATCCACCAAGAGAAGAGTCAACGGAAGCTGTGGCAAATGCTACAAAAGCAGGCATTAATACAATTATGATAACAGGCGACCATAAAATTACTGCAAGGGCAATTGCAAAACAAATCGGTATTTTTAATGAGGGTGATATTGCAGTAACCGGTGTTGAGCTTGAAAAGATGACCGAGGAAGAGCTAAGTGAAAAACTAGAAAGCATTTCTGTTTATGCAAGGGTTTCACCGGAGCATAAAATTCGCATAGTAAACGCATGGCAAAGAAAAGGCCACATTGTTTCTATGACAGGTGACGGAGTAAATGATGCTCCTGCATTGAAACAAGCAGATATTGGTATTGCAATGGGCATTACAGGAACAGAGGTTTCCAAAGATGCAGCAGCTATGATTTTGACCGATGACAACTTTGCTACTATAATAAAAGCAGTGGAAAATGGACGAAATGTCTACGCTAACATTAAAAACTCAATTAAGTTTTTGCTGTCAGGTAACACAGCCGGCATTTTAGGCGTTCTATATACCTCTTTGTTAGGTTTGCCAGTACCATTTTTGCCTGTGCATTTGTTGTTTATTAATCTTTTAACCGATAGCTTACCAGCGATTGCAATCGGTGTTGAGCCTTCAAATAGTGATGTTTTGAGTCACAAACCTCGTGACCCCAAAGACGGAATATTATCAAAAGACTTTCTGATGCGCATTTTGGTAGAAGGTTCAATCATTGCAACATTTACCATCTTTGCTTATCACGTTGGTTTGGCTACAAGTCCGGCACTTGCTAGCACTATGGCATTTGCAACATTAACTCTTTCGCGTTTGTTCCACGGATTTAACTGCAGAGGCACAAGCTCTATATTTAAGCTAAAGCTACTATCTAACAAGGCAAGCCTTTTGGCGTTTGCAGGTGGAGTAACCTTGCTTGGTCTAGTACTATCTGTACCGTTTTTACAAAAGCTATTTTCAGTTGTGCCGATGGACTTGACCCACCTTGGTATAATCTTAGGACTTGGATTTGCACCTACAGTCTTGATACAGTTATATAAGGTGATAAGAGAGATTATAAAGGGTAAGGCAGACTAAGTCTTTCATTGAAATTTCCTTGTATTCATAATAATTGCAATATGTAGTAAAAATATTTAATAGTTTTCATTTACATTTATCAAGTGAGATGGTAGTATTAGATAAAGTATTAATTTTTGAGTTATATTTTTGTATAAAATATATTAAGGCGTAACGAAAGGGGCAATCAGCTTGGTGAAAAATTATGTAGAGGTTATTGTTGATGAAGTTATCATGGACCTAGTTTCAAATGAGGAAAAGACCTTCTTTGCTTGTACCTGTGAATTCTGTATGGATAACATTAAAGCAATGGCGCTTAATAGACTGAAACCATTTTATGTAACCTGTAAAGTAGGGGAAGTGTTTGGGAACTTTCAAAGTAAGGAAGTCCAAAACAGAGTTGATGTCTTGGCTGAAATTGTGAGAGCTAAGGAAATAGTAGCTAAAAACCCCCACCATGATGATAGCAACTACCCTACTAAATAAAACACCAATTAGTTTAATAATATGCGAATACAAAAACAAAACCCCAGTATCAAAATTGATACTGGGGTTAATTTATTTATCTATCTTGCTTTTGTTGTAATTTCAAGACTAAGCTTTGCAAGTAGCTCATCAACGGAAATCTGTCCGATATCACCCTCTGTGCGAGAACGAACGCCAACTGTATTTGCCTCCACCTCCTTGTCACCAAGAACAAGCATATATGGCACTTTCTCAAGTTGTGCTTCACGAATTTTGTAACCTATTTTCTCGTTTCTGTCGTCAATCTCAAAGCGAATATTGCAGTTTGCAAGTTGCTCGCCAATTGCTTTTGCATAGTCATGTTGACGTTCACCAATAGGTAATACCTTAACTTGAACAGGAGCAAGCCACAATGGAAATGCACCAGCATATTTCTCGATAAGCAACGCAAGGGTTCTTTCATAGCAGCCTAACGATGTCCTGTGGATGATATATGGATTTTTCTTAATTCCATCAGTGTCTGTATATTCCATGCCGAATTTTTCTGCAAGTAGTTGGTCAATTTGGATTGTGATAAGAGTGTCCTCTTTGCCATGAACGTTTCTAATCTGAATATCAAGTTTAGGACCATAGAAAGCAGCTTCGCCAACAGCTTCAACAAATGGAATATCCAAGTGAGTTAAAATCTTTCTCATAACGTCCTGTGCTTCGTCCCATTGCTCAGCAGTACCAATGTATTTACCAGTATCATTTGGATCCCATTTTGAGAATCTATAAGAAACGTCCTCATAAAGACCAAGTGTGTTAAGCATATAGATTGCAAGTTCTAAACAGCCTTTGAATTCTTCTTCAAGCTCCGAAGGAGTACAGATTAAATGACCTTCTGAAATTGTGAACTGCCTAACTCTAATTAGTCCATGCATTTCGCCAGAAGATTCATTTCTGAATAGAGTAGAAGTTTCATTTAGTCGCATTGGCAAATCTCTATAGGAGCGACCTCTATTTAGAAACGCTTGATATTGGAATGGGCAAGTCATAGGACGAAGTGCAAAGACTTCATCATCTTTCTCTTCATCGCCAAGTACAAACATACCCTCTTTATAGTGATCCCAGTGACCTGAAAGTTTATATAAATCGCTTTTTGCCATCATTGGAGTTTTAGTCAGTTCCCAACCACGTTTTTGCTCTTCATCCTCAACAAAACGTTGCAACAACTGAATGATTCTAGCACCTTTTGGTAGCATGATAGGTAACCCCTGACCGATTACATCTGAAGTTGTAAAAAGTTCAAGCTCACGGCCTAGTTTGTTGTGGTCACGTTTTTTTGCTTCCTCAAGCATTGTTAAATGTGCTTCAAGTTGTGCAGCCTTTGGGAATGCTGTGCCGTAAACTCTACAAAGCTGTGCATTGTTTGCATCTGCTCTCCAGTATGCACCAGTGCAGTTAGTCAGTTTAATGGCTTTCACTGCGGCAGTAGACAAAAGGTGAGGGCCAGCGCATAAATCTGTGAAGTCGCCTTGCTTGTAGAAGCTGATGTTTTCACCCTTGTCAGCATGCTCTTTTGCAAGCTCAACCTTATAGTCCTCGCCCATATCAGCGAGTAGCTTTAAAGCCTCAGCAGGTGGGAGTTCATAGCGAGAAATTTCAATGCCTTCTTTGACAATCTTTTTCATTTCAGACTCAATTTTAGCAATATCATCTGGGCTGAATGGCTTTTCTACATCAAAGTCATAGTAGAACCCATTGTCAATTGCAGGGCCAATTGCAAGTTTCGCAGTTGGATATAGACGTTTTACAGCTTGAGCCAAGATGTGTGATGATGTGTGCCAAAATGCTTTTTTTCCTGCCTCTTGGTCAAATGTTAGGATTGAAAGCTCACAGTCACTGTTAAGCGGTGTGCGCAAATCACAAAGTTTGCCATCAATTTCGCAAGCGCAAGCAGCCTTATAAAGACCTGCGCCCAAATCTTTTGCAACATCAGCAGCAGATACACCATTTTCGTATTCTCTGATGTCATCACGTAATTTTACTTTAATCATAAAAAATGCTCCTTTTAATATGCCCTTTATCATTTATTGTATAAAAGGGATTATCTGTGTTTTAGGGCAACAAAAAACACTTCATCCCATAAACAGGGATGAAGTGTAAATACTCCACGTTTCCACCCAAATTCCTCATAGCAAATTGCTACAAGACATCTCGAAAACTGCGATAACGGGCAGTTCAGTGACCGATATGGTTATTCTGGAAAAACCCAGTTGCCATATACTCAAAGGGTGGTAACTTTATTCAACAAACAGCGCATTTACAGCAAATATGCACCTCTCTAAGAATGTTAACGAATATTGCTTCCCTTATCATTGATTTAGANNAAAATTGTCAAGTGTTGAATAAACTTCGAGTTAAATATCAATCTTAGTCCATTTCCCACTGTTAAATCTCTTAAAACTTAATACCAATCGTAGCACTTGGTCGACTAAAAGTGCAACCCATGCTCCAATTAATCCAAGTCCAACAGGGAAACAAAGGATATAGGTTAAAAGTGGACGAATAATACCGATACTTAACAGCGAGGTAAAGGCTACAAACTTTGTATCGCCTGCACCACGCAAACAACCTGAAACAACAACTTGTGAAGTTTGTGCATGGGTAGAAAATGCAATAATTATCATAATAATTGCACCAAGTGCAAGGATTTCTTGGTCGTTTGAGAATAGCGAAACCAAGAATTTACCACCAAACAAAAAGACGAAAAATAAAACAGTAGATACTAAAAATGCAATACGCTGACCTGTTTTTCCATATACAATTGCTTCATCTGCCCGTTTTTTACCAAGGCTTTGTCCAACCAATGAGGAAGAAGCAATTCCAAGACCGTCACCAAACGAGAAGGAAAGACTAATAATNNGATGGGTTGCAAATGCAACTGTACCAAGTGCTGCAACAATTTTAGCATAGGCAAAAAATCCAACACGCATAAATACTTGCTCGACCATTGCCGAACCGCTAATGCTCACAATTGCGCTCATGGTTTTTTTATCAAAATTCCAACTTACTTTGTGCTCCATGCTTAAAAATTGTCCTTTGTTCAAAATTGATTTAATTGACATTGCACAACCAACAAGGCTACCAATTGCAGTTGCAATTGCTGCACCTCTTACCCCAAGTTTTGGAAAAAACCAAATGCCATTTATTAAAAAGTAATTTAAAAATAAGTTTACAATGTTTGCGGTTAGGTTTGTTTTCATGGAGATTTTAGTATTTCCTGCACCACGCTGTGCCGCATTAATTGTAAGGCTGATTCCTGTAAAAACAATGCTTACCATAATAATTTGGAAATATTGAATTGCAAGATCTAAATATTCAGGGTCAGCACCAGCAAAAGATAAAATAGGCCTTGCAAAAATGAAACCAATAAGTCCCATTAAAAAAGACATCACAAGGCTGATAATGAGTGATTGTCTAAGGCATCGATTTGCTCCGAGTTCATCGTCTGCACCACGTCGTCTTGCGACGATTGCAGTAACACCTACATTTAGTGAAAAAATCATTGCGAGCAGAATAAACTTTGGCTGATTTGTAATACCTACAGCAGAAATTGCGGCAGGCCCCAAACCTCCAACCATAATCAAATCCATAGAGCCGATAAGGCTAACTAGCACTGCTTCTAGTGCACTTGGCCACGCCATTTCATACATATTTTTGTAGTAGTGTCCAGAAGGCTCCAACTCGCCATTATTCTGGTTTGGCTTTAGCATTCTGTTTACTTCAAAAATTCTCTTTAGTAATTTTCTCAAATAAAAACCCTCTTTTTTAGTATATACCTTTATAGTATCACAAATTAGCATAATTTACAAATAGTCGGTTGAAATAGTCTAATATGGGTGGTATATTAAATTTAATTGTGAATAAATAAGTAGAAGGGTGTGTGGAATTGCGGTGTTAAATAAAATTATTTTAGATACTGACCCCGGTATTGATGATGCAATCGCTATTATCCTGCTTTTAAGGGAATGTGGCGAAAGGGTAGAACTGATACTTTCAAGTTATGGCAATATATCAATTGACCATACAACAAAAAACGTGCTCACAATGTTGTCTTTGCTTAATATGGACATACCCGTTATAAAAGGAGCACATAATCCAGACAAGGATAGATATGTTGAAGCCTCACATATTTATGGGGAGGATGGGTTGGGTGGATTAAACGTTGATGTTCCCACCCAAAATGCCATAGAGGGCGACCATCTCAAGATAACGTATGATGCAATTATTAGGGCAGGCAAAGTTGATTATATTACAGTAGGACCGTTAACTAACCTAGCTTTGCTAATGAAACGCTATCCTGATGTGGTAAACCACATAGAAAAGATTGTCACAATGGGTGGTGGCATTAATATGGGGAACGTAACTAGGTTTGCTGAGTTTAATATTTATTGTGACGCCCAGAGCGCAAATTATGTCTTCACTAATGCAAGAAATCTCGCATTAGTTCCGTTGAATGTTACCTCAACTGTTGCGTTTCATTTAGACCAGATTAAGGAAATAGGCAGATTGGGGACAAATCTTGCAAAGGCAATGAAAAAGATTTTGCAGGAAAACTATAATGCTTGTGTGAGATATGGCAAGTCAGGCTCAATCATGCATGATTCAACAGCAGTGTTATACTACCTTTATCCCGAGCTCTTTAGTGTGAAAAAGTGCGGCATTGAAGTTGATTGCGGTGAACATTATGGGCAAACAATGCTAAGTGATTTTAGAGAAAATATTACGCTGGTTCTTGAAACTAAGCCAGAGATATTGCTTAATAAAATTACAGAATGTATAAAATAGAAGAGAAAATACAAAAGAGATAGCCATACGGCTATCTCTTTTTAAAAACCCATTCTCGCTGGATTTGAAAGCTGATAATAAATAATATAAAGTCTACTACAATTTTGATGGCCGATTCTTCAATTGGAAGTAGTCTGTAGAATAGCCAAACAAGTAACCAAGAACAGACAAGTTGAATAGTACAAAGGATATAATATCGCAGGATTGTTCCTATCCGCTTTTCGGTTACATTGAAAACTCTATTTTTATTTATGGTGTAGTTTATCAGTGAAGAGCAAACCCTCGCACCAAAAGTAGCCAAGAAAATTACAAGTGCTTTGTCTAAAATATTGTCAAACATATTAACAAGTATTGCAAACAAAAGGATATCAACGACAAATGAAAGTGAAGAGGAAATTAAAAACTTCATAAAAACTGAATATATTCGTAGCGAGTCCCTCAAAGGGCTAAAATTTGAGGTTTTGTTCTCATCAATGTAAATTGTTTGAATTGGTACTTCCAAAATGGGCACAGACTTTTCCTTAGATTCAATTAGCATATTCATTTCAAATTCAAACCGTTCACCTTTTGTGAGCAAAAACTTCTTCATTGTCTTGCCAGATAATGCCCTAAGTCCAGTTTGTGTATCCGAAACTTTTACACCACACAATAGGTTGAATACAGTACGGGTAATTTTGTTGCCGAATCGACTTCTAAAGGGAATTGCATTGTCATCAAATTGGCGACACCCTATAATAAGGCAGTCTTCANNGTATCCTTGACAGCAATGATATCGCTTACCGAGTGTTGGCCATCAGCATCAGCAAAAACTGCTAGGACATCTTCTCCATACTCATTTAACAGGTAGTTGTATGCTGTTTTTAACGCTCTGCCCTTGCCTAAGTTTACTGCATGGTGGATTATATCACATCCAAGCATGGCCGCCTCATCAAAAAAATGCAGACAATCTTTTTTGCTACCATCATTAATAATGAGTATTTTTGATTGGCCATTGGCAATCAGCTCTGTTACGAGACCTATCAATTTTTTATCAGGATTAAAAGAGGGGATGACAATAACATGGCTTATCATTGTCAATCCCCCTTTTGTTGTTTCATAATAAAAGTTTATGTTTAGTTTGCGTTTTCAAGACCTATGAACTGTGAAATTACTGTTTATTTATTTAATATATTCTTATATATTTATATTATTGTATATTGAATTTGAGTGAAATAAAAGACGACAAATTATACAGGCGGCAGATATGGCATATTTGCCTATGGGTACACTTCTTAGCTACAATATAACACAAAAACTGTGGTCGGTCAAGGTCAGTTACAAACACCTATTTTGACTTGGTAACCTTTCGAGGCTGGCGGTTAAATCCCTCAATAGTATTCGTGGCGTAAATCAGCGTCCACACCTCCTGCGGGTGTGCGTATCTTGCCAAAGTGGCAATCTTTACTACAGTATCCCAGTAGTGGTCATCAAACAACTCACAACCATATGTTTCAAGTTGAAAGTCCCACCAATTAACTAAGTGAAAATCAATATTTTCAGGTAAGCAGACATTAAAAAATTTTATACTGAAAGGAACTTCAAGTTTGTCCTGATTGCCTTCTAAAACAAGGATACCGTTATATTTACTTGCAGTAACAAAACGCGGTATTTTGAATCTCAAATACAATGCATACTCGCCTTGGATATCAATCTCATTAGTAGAAATAGGCAAAAGCGTATCGTACACCTCGTACTGGAGCCAGCTTTGTATGCTACTGTTTCATCTCTGCTGCTGAAAGCTGCTGATAGTCAAGAGGTTCTAGGAATTCCGAATTTTTGTTGACATTAACCTTAAGTAGTTTGAACATAGAAGGCTTTATATTCAGTTCGCATTCATTGTCACCAGACACAGAACACTTTAACACGCCGTTTCCACGAATTATTACCTGCGCTGCACAAAAACCACCTTTTACAGTGACTAAATCAACACGGTCATTAAGCAGACGTAGATTGTTCGCTTTGCTCACAATGACATAATAAAGAGATTGTCATTAAGTTATTTAATGTTAGTTTAGTTTATAGGTTGGAATATAATACTATATTCCAACCTATTGTCTCTGTGCCCAGTTTTACGTCTTTGCCATTGTGGGATAAGTAAATTCTCGGAGTCATTTCCAGCGACAGGGTGTCCAGCCCAAAATAAACATCGAAATGTTTGCCTATTAGAGAGGCTTTAGTTTCTAAGGGTTTTCCTTTGTAACTCGAATCTCTAGTTTAACGGGCGTATCTAATGTTGTGCGCTTTTTAAGTGCATTTTTAAACTATATTCCAATGCTTTGCGCCTAATGCAATTTCTATTTTAGGTGCCATAAAATAGCTATCCGCTGCTAACAATAATCTATCACACTCGCCTTGTCTTTTTTAAAAAATAGCTTTTGCCGTGGCTTTTGCAATAGCATCAACATTTTGCTTGCTAGCAATTTCAAACAGTTCGTTGTCGTTAACCTCGTTGGTAATTTCGTATTCGTTGATCATACCAACGTTCTACGGTATAATCTTCCTAAAAGAGCCTATTACATATTTGAAAATTTTCGGCATCATATGTTTAGTAGTTTCGTTGTTTTTAATTAGCCAAGTGAACACGAAAAATCGGATTACTCTCAAGTGGGTATGGTTTACTGCGCTTGCTTTTGCAGGAAACGGAATGTGTTCCTCTATTCAAAAAATTCATCAAATGCACTATCCGGGACTATTCAGATTAGAGTTTATGATTATTGCACTGCTCATTGTCTCGATTTTTTATTTGATATGGTTATTTAAATTAGACAAAAAAGTAATATTCTCAGAATTAAAAGAAGTATATCCATACTCAACAATTTCAGGACTTTCAAACGCAATAGCAAACTTTTTGGTTATGGTACTTTCGTCTAAAATGCAGGCCTCAGTAATGTTTCCATTAATATCAGCAGGTTGGATTTCAATAAATTTTTTTGTGTCAACATTTGTGGATAAAGAACAATTATCCACAAGACAAATCATAGGGGGTGTCATCGGCGTGTTATCGATAGTTGTATTAAATATTTAATCTACCCAAATATCTCGATCCAAATTTTCGATGTCCCAAGGCTTTTGATGATAGAGAGAGATTTCATTATCAATCCTCTTGCACTGACTTATGCTGATACCATAGTGTTTTTTAAAAATATCGGACAAATACCGCACATTGGAAAGTCCTACTGCCTCTGCTATTTCTGCAAGGGTCATATCATACGAATTAATAAGCTCTCTGACCTTTTTTACCCTTTGAATATTTAAAAATTCAATGATTGTTTTCCCTGTGCTACGCTTAAACATCCCACATAAGTAATTTGGAGTCACGTTTAACTCAACCGCGATATTTTTGATGCGTATTTCTTCACCCAAATTGCACTGTATGTATTTTTCTACCTTTCGCGTATAATATGCAGCAGTTTTCACATCTTTGTTATTTGGAAACAAGAGTTTTTTATATTGATTATTTATGTATGCCATCATTTCAAACCATATACTAATACAGATGTAATTGGAAGTTGTAGTGTTTTTAAGATGGTTATCAATTAACAGCTTAAACATTTTCGAAATGTGCATATAATCATCGTTTAACGACAAACAAAAGGGAAGCATCAGCACATCTATGCTTTCAGGGATATTAGTATCAAATTCTTCAACGTTTACCCTTTTAAATTCGAAATCATCAATTTCTACAGCCACAGATTCAATTTGAACAATGCCGCTATCAGCGGCAGAAAGAGTGCAATTTAAGTCCGGCAAGGCAATTATTAAACTGTTTGGCGGACAGTATATTTCATTTCCGTTAACATTTGCATAAATTCCAATATTGCTAATAAGGGCAATTTCTATTATTTTTTTTCGAAATGTATATTTGTTTTTATAGTGATCTGTCGATGTGGAACACGCAAATTTTATTTTTGGTATAGAACGTAGCTTCAATTGGTAAAAAGACAATGGTTGTGTATGGTTATGGCTAATCTTCAATTATATCTAGCCTCCTAAACAGCAATAATATTAATAACTAATAACATGATTCAGTATTATAGTATATCTATTGTGAAAATACAATGTTTTACAAACTTTATATTATGACTATGAGAATTCCGTGTCTGAACATGTTTGTACATAGTACAATGATTTTTCATATTGCATTTCACAGTTTTTGCATTAATCGTATGGCTTTTGAAGGGAAACCGCCGGCACCAAATTGGTGTTAAACATACTCAGGATGATTCTAAATATGAAGATGCCTAAAAATATTGAAGTCATCTCATATTATAAATTAAATATAGGTACTGGTAATGCTAGAACCGTAAAAACTCGTGCTGTTGATACAGATGCATATAGGATACATCATCAAAAAAATGGTGCCAAACAAAGAGATAAATATATACCACTCATCATGGGGGATTTAGGAGTGATTTGAAACGTGTGGCGGCTTACAAGGTGAAATTATCCAGTGTATACCTGAAAATAAAATCGCATATTGTAGCAATTAAGTAAATGCTAATAATATAATCAAAACTCGACACCCGATGCAAGCAGAAAATTTAATGCGGCTACAGAGCAGTCACTAGTTGAGTTAGTTGCGAATATACTGTTAAAGCGAACGATAGCTTTTGGGGTATCGCGAGCAAACAAATGGGTAGTGGATTGAAATATCTATAGCTAGCAAAACTTATTAATCTAAAAGTAGCTAGTAGAATTATAGTAGGGCAAATATTTAAAATGCCAAAATAGCACCGACAAACATTGTGGGGTGATTATTATATATGAAAACCGCATTGAAAAATTAATTGCTGACATACAAAGTCTAATAGCAACTCATATTAACGATAATTTGAAAGGTATGAGTGCAATTAAATCTGATTATTGGATTGGTAGGCTATTTGAGTCCGAAGAATTTGAAAAAGATATGCAAATGATAATTAAAAAATTTAAATAAACAAAGTGATACCCCTATCTAGTATAAAAACTAGGTAGGGGTTTTGGCGTTTTATCACATTACTCTAACTGGAAATATGGCATCTATAACGCCTATCACTAAAGCACCTAATATTGAACCTAAAATGGTTACGTTCATGTGGGGGACTAAAAATTGTGAGAAATATATAATTAGCACTGCAATAATAAATCCTTTAATGCCTTTAGTAAATGGCGAGGCATCAATTTTGATAATTCTTTCGACAATGTAGTCTAGTACGGTTATGACAAGTGCAGCAATTAAAAATGACCACAATCCTCTAATAGAAAAGCCAGGAGTAAGATAAGATACAATCATTAATATTATAGCAATTATAACTAACCTGCCAAGCCATCTTAAAAATCCAACGCCTTTTGACCCTTCGTCTCGTGAGACTTTATCATTGTTCATAAATTCGATTCTCCTTTTTTGTTTATTCATAGTAATATTTTGAACTTTTTTATAAAAAATATTCAAATTGAAATCAAGACACTAAAATTTTGAGTTTAGCTTTTTTACGTTAGGTTGGGATTTTGTGTTTGTATAGGGTTATTCATTCTTCATATCATCTTTCATTAATTTGTTGATATAACCGTTTAGGCTTAGACCTTGACTTTCTGCATGAGCACGTATTAAATCACGTTCACCCTTTTTGACTTGTAACGCTATGCGGTCATAAGCTTTTGCGTTATATTTATTATTGGCTTTTGTTTGTAAATTTGCCGTATATAACGAGCATCTTAATTAACGCTTTGATAGACTTGTTAATCGGTACATTACTTATTTTACTCTACAGAAAAATTAAGTAAACAGTGTGGGGTGAGAAAACCACCCTACCCCATAAATATAATATAGGACACATTATAAGTCAAGGAGGTTTTAATGAAGATCTTGCTAATTGTCCCAAAAACAAGCTGAAGCGCTTGCATCCTATTTAAATGATATACAGTATAGATGATTAATTAATAGGATGATTCGAGCTCCTAGTTTATTCAGTTAGGAGAGTTGGTTTGATGTTTTTCATGGGCTATTATTTATTTAAAAACAAATTTACTGTGTAACTTTATAGCTGTTAAAACGCATTTTTATTACACTATTTGCTATTAAAAAATTATAAGAAAAAACCGCCTAAACCCTTATAAAACAAGGCTTTAAACAGTTTAGTCTTTACAAATATGTTGGCTGGGGTAGATGGATTTGAACCATCGGGATGGCAGATTCAGAATCTGCTGCCTTACCGCTTGGCTATACCCCAATGCGTATGCCCTGATTACACTTAGGACATTATTATTATATCATTTTTTTAAAAAAATACAAGACCATTTGATCAATTTTTAAGAGCATATGTAAAATACTCTTGCAACTTTTCGTTTGGACAAACAAAACCGCTTTAGTTTTTTCATATACTTTCAAAAAGGGAGGTTATAGTTTATGTTTTCAAGTTTAATAATGCTTGCATTAAGCAATCTTTTATACTTTGCACTGCATATCGAGGGAAATGGCTCCTTTCCTAAACCATTAAGTTTTGCCAAAGAGCAGGAGTATTTTGCTTTAAAAGAGAATGGGGATTCCGTAGCCCGCAACAAATTAGTAGAGCATAATCTACGGCTTGTTGCACATATTGTGAAAAAATATTACTCTGCGACTAACGACCAAGATGATTTAATCTCAATTGGAACAATTGGGCTAATAAAAGCAGTAAACACCTTTTCCTATAACAAGGGAACAAGGTTTTCAACTTATGCTGCAAGATGTATTGAAAACGAAATACTAATGCATTTTCGTAACGTTAAGAAAACTGCGGGAGATGTATATATCAGCGAGCCTATCGACAGCGATGGAGAGGGAAACTCTATTACATTAATGGACGTTTTTGCTGATGAAGAAAGTTTAATTGATAATATTGACTTAAAAATGAAAGCAGAAAAGCTATATAAATTTATTGAATCAAGTCTTGATAATCGTGAACGTAGTATTATTGAACTTAGGTATGGATTAAATGGGAAAAGACCCCTAACTCAGAGGGAGATTGCACAAAGGTTAAACATTTCTCGTTCTTACGTATCACGCATTGAAAAAAAGGCATTGCAGGTCTTAAAATACAAGTTTGATACTTCAAATTATACAAAACCAAAACTCACGAAATAGAGAGCGACGCATTTATCCGTATAGCGACAAAAAAGACACACAAGATTGCAACTTGCAATCTTGTGTGCCTTTTAAAATAAAATATTTAAAACCGAGTTATTGTTTATTCGTAATCTACAACGTTAACCCACTTCATTAAGAATTCGTGCTCTTCTGGTTTTCCTTTAACTGATTGAGAAGCAGCAACGATTGGTAACCATTGTTGAACGTATTGTATTGCAGTATCACTCTTCTTGCAGAACAACTTCAGATATTTGTCAGCGGTAACAGTATCGTCTTTTAGACTGAATAAAAGATAAGTTCTTGCAACGTCAGCAGATGCATTTCCTTGAGTAGCATGAGCCCAGTCAATAACGAATGGTGTGCCATCTTTTGAGATAATAACATTACTTGGGATAAAGTCACCATGACAAACTTTATCATGCTTTGGCATAGACTCTAGGCGGGTATGCAAATCATAACGAGTTGTTGCATCTAATGTTGTTTCGCTAATTTTACGATTCATTTTGTCCTTTAGCTTATTCAATAAAGGCGATTTTTGAGCGTGAATTTTCATTTGTAAGTCTACAAATAATTCTAGATACTCATCAATTTTTGCAGGATTTTTCTTAATGAGTTCTGATAAAGGTTCGCCCTCAATGTAATCGTTAACGATTGCCCATTTATCCTCGAACTTTGTAACCTCATGAATTTTTGCAACGGGAAGACCTGTTTCCTCTACACGTGCTTGATTTAATGCCTCGTTCAAAATATCTGATTTTGAATAGTTTGAATTAAAAACTTTAATCGCCTTATCGCCGTCGCGATAAACCATTTTAGATGTTCTAGTAGCTATAACTTTATCAAGTTTCATCTTTATGTCCTCCTTATTTACCGTAGTAAGCGTTTAAATACATTTGTTTGATTTCGCTCATAAGTGGGTAACGTGGGTTTGCTCCTGTACATTGGTCGTCAAATGCTTGCTCAACCATATCATCAAGACGGTTAAGGAAGTCTTTTTCGTCGATGCCGTAATCCTTAATTGTCTTTTTGATTCCAACTTTTTCTTTTAGCTCGTCAATAGCTTTAATTAGATTTTCAAGCTTCTCGGTATCGTTTTTGCCTTTGATACCAAGATAATCAGCAACTTCAGCATAACGTGCAAGTGTATGTGGGTGATCGTATTGTGAGAATGACCCCATTTTTGTAGGTGCTTCTGCTGCGTTGAAACGAAGAACTTCACCAATCATCAATGCGTTTGCAACACCATGTGGTAGGTGGTGGAAAGAGCCTAGTTTATNNAGGTGATGGAAAGAGCCTAGTTTATGAGCCATTGAGTGACAAACGCCTAGGAATGCGTTTGCAAATGCCATACCTGCCATAGTTGCAGCGTTCGCCATTTTCTCACGAGCGATTGGATCGTTTGGACCGTTATCATATGCAGCTGGTAGATATTCAAATACCATCTTCAATGAACGTTGTGCAAGGCTATCTGTGTAATCGGTAGCCAGCATTGAGGCACAAGCTTCAAGTGCATGAGTTACAGCATCGATACCAGAAGCAGCAGTTAAGCCTTTTGGTGCATCCATCATCAAATCAGCATCGATAATTGCCATATTAGGCATCAATTCGTAGTCAGCTAGAGGATATTTAACACCGGTTGATTCGTCAGTGATAACTGCGAATGGAGTAACCTCTGAACCTGTACCGGCAGTAGTTGGAACAGCAATAAAGTATGCTTTTTCGCCCATTTTAGGGAATGTGTATACACGTTTTCTAATATCCATAAAACGCATAGCCATATCCATGAAGTCCGCCTCTGGGTGCTCATATAGAACCCACATGATTTTAGCGGCGTCCATTGCAGAACCACCACCAAGAGCGATGATGCAATCTGGCTCAAATGCTGCCATTGCAGCCGCACCTTCTCTAGCACTACCTAAAGATGGATCTGGAGCAACGTTAAAGAATGTTGTATGTTTGATACCCATTTCATCTAATCTATCTGTAACAGCTTTTGTGTAGCCATTGTTGTATAGGAAGGAGTCAGTTACAATGAATACCTTCTTTTTGTCAAGTACATTTTTCAATTCTTCTAATGCAACAGGTAGACAACCTTTTTTAATGTATATTTTTTCAGGTGCACGGAACCAAAGCATATTCTCTCTCCTCTCAGCAACAGTTTTCACGTTGATTAAGTGTTTTACTCCAACATTCTCTGAAACAGAGTTGCCGCCCCAAGAACCACAACCAAGGGTTAAAGAAGGAGCTAGTTTGAAGTTGTATAGGTCACCGATACCACCGTGTGAAGCTGGAGTGTTAATTAGGATACGACAAGTTTTCATTCTTGCTGCAAAATCAGCGATTTTCATTTTTTGAGTAATGGCATTCACGTATAGGGAAGAAGTATGTCCGTAACCGCCATCAGCAACTAGATGCTCTGCTTTGTCTAATGCGTCTGCGAAGTCTTTTGCTTTATACATAGCAAGAACTGGAGATAGTTTTTCGTGTGCAAATTCTTCTGAAAGTTCAACACTTGTAACTTCACCGATTAGAATTTTAGCAGTCTCAGGAACTGTAACTCCAGAAAGAGTTGCAATCTTATGAGCAGATTGACCAACGATTTTTGCGTTCAAAGAACCATTGATTATAATTGTTTTTCTAACTTTTTCAGTTTCATCTTTATTTAAGAAGTAACATCCACGGTCAGCAAACTCTTTTCTCACTTTTGCATAAACGCTATCTAACACGATAACAGCTTGCTCAGAAGCACAAATCATTCCGTTATCAAATGTTTTAGAGTGGATAATAGAGTTTACAGCCAATAGAATATCAGCACTGTCATCAATAATAGCAGGAGTATTACCAGCACCAACACCAATAGCAGGTTTACCACTTGAGTAAGCTGCTTTAACCATTCCAGGACCACCAGTAGCTAGAATAATATCTGATTCTTTCATAACAAGGTTTGTCATTTCAAGAGAAGGAACATCAATCCAGTCGATTATACCTTCAGGAGCACCAGCAGATACTGCAGCTTCTAGTACAATTTTAGCAGCAGCAATTGTGCTGTCTTTTGCACGTGGGTGAGGGCTGATAATGATTCCATTTCTAGTTTTGAGTGCAAGCAATGTTTTGAAAATTGCAGTTGAAGTTGGGTTTGTTGTAGGAATAACAGCAGAAATAACACCAATTGGATCTGCAATTTTTTGAATACCATATGCTTTGTCTTCTTCTATAACACCACAAGTTTTTGTGTCTTTATAAGCGTTGTAGATGTATTCAGAAGCATAGTTATTTTTGATAACTTTGTCTTCCACAATACCCATTCCTGTTTCAGCAACGGCCATTTTAGCTAAGGGAACTCTTTGTTTGTTAGCAGCAGATGCAGCAGCTAGAAATATCTTATCTACTTGTTCTTGGGTATAGGTAGCGAAAATCTTTTGAGCAGCTTTGATACGAGCAATCGCCTCTTCAAGCTTTTCAACACTGTCGACAATCGGATAATTCTTGTTGTTTTCCATATTGATTCTCCTTATTTTAAAAAAGTAATATATAGCAAATGTTATGGACTGTGTGAAAAAACAAAAACTCAGCTTGTTATGAGGTCTTGTTCAGACACGAATACTTCCATTTGTTAATATTTTAACATACAGTTTTTAAATGTCAATGCAATTCCCTTGACTTCGATAAAGTTTTAACAATCAAACAATTACAGAAGTAAATTTAGCTAAATTTTATACAATATTATTATGAAATAAAAACGAACATTCATTCAATGAATTATCATTAAAATTCATATCATAGTTTTGAGAAAATTAGTATTATTAATTGTAAACATAAAAATATTACAAAAATAATTGCTATTTTGCACATAATGAGATAGTATTGTAAAGGAACAACTATATATAATTTTTGAAAGGTGTGCTATAATGCCAAAAAATCATGGGAAAACAAATAAAAATTGGTGGAATAAAAGTGTTAATAAAAGCTACTTTAAGCTTATATTTACACTTTTTATAGTTTTTTTAACTTTCTTTTTATTAATTAATATTATTGTTTCTACCATCGTACGCGAAAACTTAGAAGAAGAAAGTAAATCCTATAATAAAAGTTCGATTAAGCTGCTAACCAATTCGTTTGAAACTATGTATTTGGAAATGTCTAAATGTGCAAGTGCTACTCTTAAAGTTGCATCAAAAATAAATAGCTTAAATTCGTATGAAAATTTTTGCCCAGATGATTATATTACACTTACCGGTTTGACTAGGGATCTTAATTCAATATTATCTATTAAAGAAAATGTAAGCCTGTGGCTATATTACAACAAAGAAAAAAACTTGGTTATTGCCAATCAAAACATTTTCAGTGCAGACGAATATTTTTCAAAGTTTTATAAATATGATGGAATCTCGCAAGCTGAGTTTGACCAAATTATTGAAGATTCTATAACGACCTTGCTACCTATCACAACGTTTAATGAAAAAATGATAAACGGGAGCCTAATTTCAAGGGATGTTGTTCCATTTGTGATGTCTTATAAGGATGCGATAAATCAGGATGCACTCCTAATTATGAATATTAACTCAAACGATATTCGCAATGAAACGTTACTTTATAAAACTTCTGAAGAAATGGGAATTTCAATTGTAGACAGTAATAATCGAATTATTTCATCGTGGGGGACATTGCAGGATTTTAATCTTACAAATTCTAATTTAAAGGCTACTGAGTTGCCAATAGGAAAAATCGAAATTTCAAATGATAAATTAAATGGAAAATCATCTGTACTTATGTCTTCTCGTTCTTTGGTGCCAAACTGGACAATACATATTTCACATGCAAAAAGTGAGTTTTATGAAAAATCAAATTTTATTTTTATTTCTTTGGTTTTAGTTAATATTATTGTTGCAATCATTGGTATCATAATTGCTTATCTATTTAGCAGAAGGCTATTTAACCCTGTTCACAAGCTTTTAAGCTTATTGTATCCACAAACCGCCAACACAAGATATTCAAAGTATAATGAACTTTCTCTTATTTCTAACAAGTTAGTAGAAATAAAAAATGACAACAATGAGTTAAAGGGCGACATACAGGTTATCATGCCTGTGTTACATAATTCATTTCTTGAAAGTATGCTAACCAATCCAGAATTTTTATTTATTAATGATAATGAAGCATTTTTAGCTACCAAATTTAAACTAGATCCAAAGCTACCATATATCTTAGTTAATGTTAATATTGTTTATAAACAAGAGTTTATAAACTTGTTAAACGATAGTGACGTAAAGACATTGTATAAAAACGTATATGCTCTCGTGAAAAATTGTATTACACTATCATTTCCATCTTTTGAGGGTATAGAGTTTAACTGTAATAAGTTCTCATTTATCATTAGTGTGCAGGAAGACGGACAAAAGAAAGATGTCTGGAACCGTTTATCAGAAATAATAGAGTTATTTGTATACGATGTTGACAACATACACATTAGCTTTGTAATGAGTGATGTTTGCAATGATATTAAAACAATTTCCGAGCACTTTCTTGCACTTGATGATTGCTTTTGGTCATCCTTAGTTGAAGGAACAGACAAGGTTATCAGCGTCAACGCAAATCAGCCACCCTTAGAAACTATTTTCGTTCAACATCAACAGCTTATAAATCTGATAAAGACAGGAGAAAAGGATAAATATCCTGTATTCATTAGAACAATCCTTCAAGAAGGATGTCAACTCAAACCTTCATACGCTCAAATTCAATTGATATATCGTGAAATTTATAATCAATGTGTCTTTATCTTAAAAGATTACAATATGTCCTCAAAGGCAATTTCAAAAGAGGAAGAACTAAATATTTATCATATTTTTTGTGTAGAAGATTTTATAGAATGCTGCATAAAACTAATAGAAAAGACCACATCTATTTTACATGGAAATAAAACGACCAAGCATGAAGCTTATACCGGATATATTGATGAAAACTATTCTGATTCTTCACTCTGCCTTGAAACTGTTGCAGACTATTTTAAGATTACTCCAGCTTACCTTTCAAAATCATTTAAAGCTGAAACTGGTTTTTCTTTTGCAGACTATTTATCACGATGCAGAATAAAAAATGCAAAGAAACTTTTGATTAACACAAAAGACACGATTGACGAGGTGGCAAATAATGTTGGGATAAATAATCGTGTAACATTTAATAGGCTGTTTAACAAATATGAAGGAATTTCTCCAGGAAAGTTTAGAAGTTTGGNNTAAAGCCCCAAAATCACTCAGCTTATACTCTAGATGGTACAAGTTGAGTGATTTTATTTGTTCTTATTAGAACTATTGCCTAAATAACGGCTTTTTTTAATCATCAATTCCAGTAAAATAATAAAAAATACTATAAAAAATCGGCTAAAATCGCAATTTTTAATACAAATTATGAAAAATGATACACATTTAACCCTTAATTTGAAACAATTTTTAGAAACTGTTAATTGTAATTAGTTCATAATATTTATACAATTAGTTCATACAAGGTTGTTAACCCAAATATTAAAAAAATGAAAAGCGAGGAAAAAACTTATGAAAAAAAGCCAAAAAAGATTACTTACATTAACCTTAGCGTTAGTAATGTTGTCATCTTTCATCACTGGTTGCAGTACCTCACCTAAAAAAGAGACACCTAGTTCAACTGGTGGCACTCAATCCACGGGAGAGCCAAACAGAGATCCAATTACATATGAGCTAATGTTTTCTGAGCACCNNCCCTAGCCAACCTTATCAAAAGGATACATGGGCTTTCCCTAAAGTAATTAAGGAGAAATTTAATGTTACATTAAATATAACTCCAATTCCTTCATCTTCTTATGGAGATAAAGTTAATATGGCAATCGCATCTCAAACAATACCTGATATTATAAACAGTGTTGATATTAACACTTTAAATGACATGGGTAGCAAGGGTATGTTCTTAAACATGTGGGACTATATCGACAAAATGCCTGAAACTAAAAAGGCATTTGACACTTATGCAGAACTAAAACCTAATAAGCTATCAGATGACAAATGGTTTGCACTTCCAAGCAAAGTTCCTCATCCAAACATTTTAAAGAGTGCAATCGATTTTACAACCATGATTCGTGGTGACGTATTAAAGAAACACAATCTAGAGCATCCAAAGACATATGATGAGTTTTATGCTCTTTTAAAGGAACTAAAGAAATCATATCCTCAATCATATCCTTGGGTAACTAGAATTAAAACAGATAATATGATTTTTACACTTGCACCATCTGTTGGGCTTAATTATTATGATGGTTCAGACTATACAATTTGGGATGAATCAAGCAATAAATTTGTAACTGCCTTAGACAACGATAATTTTAAATTCTTAGTTGATTTTATGAGAAAATGTTACGAAGAAAAATTATTAGACCAAGAATATGCAATTTGTGATACAACCCAATGGGAAAACAAGATTGTTTCCGGTCAAGGTTTCTTCTCAATCGACTATCTGATAAGAACTGAAACTATGACAAATGCTGCTAAAGCCGGCGGAAACAATGAGTATGTTCTTGAATCTATGCTTCCTCCTGCAACTACAAACGGCCAACAGAAAGTAATTGGTAAAAATGTACCTGTATCTTATCAAGGTATTAGTGCAAAAGCGAAATCACCTGAAAGATTAATGGAAGTTTATGATTGGTGGTTCTTCTCAGAGGAAGGTTCACTTGTTTCATTCTTTGGACAAGAAGACGAATCATTCGTTAAAAACGGAAAAGAAATCAGCTATAAATATAGTGATGGCGCAAAATCAATTACAGATATCGCTTCTAAATATGGAACAGACTATTACGGATTTGTAGGACTTGTACCAGGATTTTTTGATTACACTATAAATTTCAAAGATGACCCAAGCATTGCTGATGTAACAAAACAGACATATGCAACCTATGAAGGTCAAACAGTACCTTCAGCACCAGCTGTTGTTTACACTGGTGACGCTATGAACGAACGCAAAAACTATGTTGCTAACATGAAAGTTGCATTGTTGGGTGAATTAGATAAATTCATCATGGGCAAACGTCCAATGTCAGAGTGGGATAAATTTATTGGTGAATTCAATGCGCAAGGTTACGATAAATATATCGAATCAAAGAACACAATGTTAAAGTAATTGGTATTTTAAGTTATATATCCTCACCTATGGTGAGGATATATAACAATAGTTAATCACTATGCCGATAAACGGTTTGTGCTTATTAGAAAGATGTAGAAAGGCGTGGGGAATGAAAGGGGAAAACAGATGAAAAAGGCACAATAGCCTATCGGATCTATAAAAAAGAAAAATTTTCTTTTTTATATTCGTAAAGATATAGTCCTCTATTGCATATTGGCAATTCCAGTTATACATACGATAATCTTTAAATATGTGCCAATGTTAGGAGCTGTAATTGCTTTTAAAGATTTTAATCCTATGGATGGAATTTGGGGAAGTGAGTGGGTAGGGCTCAAATGGTTTGAGCAATTTTGGGCAGAACCTAAGTTTTGGGAGGTATTTAAAAATACTATCTTACTGAGTTTTTATAACTTGATATGGAGCTCACCAATGCCGATAATTTTTGCATTGATGTTAAATGAAGTATCAGGCACAAAGTTTAAGAAGACAATACAAACTTCAAGCTATCTTCCTTACTTTATTTCAACGGTTGTAATGGTTGGTATGGCTTCTCAAATACTTTCTCCAAGCACAGGTATTGTTAATGCGGTGCTTACAAAGGGTTTTGGGTTGGACCCAATCATGTTTATGGGAGAAAGTGAATGGTTTAGAACTGTATATATCGCCACTGGATTATGGCAAACCACTGGATATTCTGCAATACTGTATTTCGCTGCTTTAAGTGGTGTTGATCAGGAAATGTATGAGGCAGCCTACATAGATGGTGCTGGAAGATGGGCGAAAATTAAATCTATCACATTACCTTGTATTTTGCCGACTATTATGGTTATGTTTTTGCTGAATATCGGTAATATATTGCAAGTTTCATTTGAAAAAGTAATTTTACTACAAAAGCCAATTACAATAGGCGTATCAGAGGTAATCAATTCCTATGTGTATAAACGAGGTCTTTTAGGAATGGATTTTAGCTACGGAACAGCTGTTGGATTATTACAATCAGTTATTAGCTTTGCTTTAGTAACTGTTGCAAACAAACTTAGTAAAAAAGCATCTGAAACATCGTTATGGTAGGAGGAAAGTACAGTGAAATTTAAAAAAAGTCCTGGAGATATCGCATTTAATACTGTTAATACGATATTGTTATCATTGTTTGGTATAATCTGTATATATCCTATTATTTACATATTAGCTGTTTCTTTTAGTGGAAGCTATGCTTTAATGGAGGGTCAGGTATGGCTTTTCCCAGTAGATTTTCACCTAGAGGCATATAAGCGGGTATTTTCAGATGTTAACATATTAAATTCTTATATAAACACTATTATTTATACAGTAGTTGGAACAATATTTAATCTTATTCTAGTAACCTGTGCAGCATATCCACTATCTAAAAAGAGACTAAAAGGAAAATCTGCATTTTCGTTGTTTTTTGTTTTTACGATTCTTTTTAGCGGTGGAATGGTACCATCCTTTTTGGTAGTACAAGGGCTAGGTTTTTATGATACAATTTGGGCAATCACTGTTCCTGGAGCATTGTCAGTGTTTTATATGGTTATACTTCGTACAAATTTTGAACAAATTCCTGAGGCTTTGGAAGAAGCCGCAGTAATCGACGGTNNTCTTTGCAGTAGGTCATTGGAACAGTTTCTTCAATGCATTTATCTATTTACAAACAAAGGCAAAGTTCCCGTTGCAAATTATACTAAAGGAAATCGTTATTGCAAATACACTTACAGACCTTGGTTCTTCTGCAGTAGGAGCAGGTGCAATGGAATCGACACAGCTATTAAGCGAAAACTTAAAGTGTGCAACGATTATCGTTGTTATGTTACCAATCATGATGATTTATCCCTTTGTGCAAAAGCATTTTGTAAAGGGTATGATGGTTGGTGCAGTTAAAGGATAAAAGAGTAACAAAAGCAAAGGTTTTGCATATGAAAGCACCTATTCAATTATAAATTGAATAGGTGCTTATTTGTGTGGAATTAATTTGATTTTCTTTGTCTAATATGTATTTTTTAAACACCTGCGCGCTGTAAGGGAGATTTTTTTATTTGAGAAATTTAATTAAGTTTATAGCACGGTAGAGAACATATCTTGTGCTAGTTTATAGCCAGCAATTCCCCCAATTATCATCCATGCTATTGTAGCAATTATACCAATGATGGATAGCACAAGTCCGATAGTTGCTAAAGTTTTCTTTGAAGACTTCATTCCTTTTGAACCCATTACAATGCCAACGATAGAACATGGAAGTCCGAATAATGGTATGAAGGAAGCAAATAAGGAAACAATGCCTAAAACAAATCCTGCGATAGCGCTACTTTTTTTGTCGACAACTGCTGGTGCTATTGGCATTTGTGGCATTATTGGTGCCTCGTGTATTACTTGCTCTTGCGTTAGAATTTCTTGTTCGTTCATAATCTTGATTTCCCTTCTTGTTTTAATTTGAGTCTGTTAATACTACGTCGCTCGCAATGTTAGATGATTGTAGCTCGCTGCTATCTTGTTCCTTTTTGAAGACAAACACAATGATTGCAAAAATTATAGTAAGTATAATCGGTGAACTAATTAGCATCAACGTTTCGTATTTTGCAGTAAATTTTTCACCAAATGAAGTGCTTAGCAAAACTGATGATGCATTTAACGCAATATGAATGACAATCGGTGCAAGAATTGTTTTAAACTTGTGATATACATATCCAAGCATGATGCCTAAGATAGCGGCATAAATACCCTGTACGATATTCATATGGTAAATACCAAACAAAACACCTTGTATAAAAACTGAAATTGTCACACTTGATACTTTGCGTAGTTCAGTATAGACCAATCCTCGGAAAAGCAGTTCCTCAAAAATAGGAACCAATATTCCAACGGTCAAAAGATTTAACCAAAAACTTCCGCCTATAATCATACCTATAAGTTCAGAGTATTGATTAAATACTTGGTCTAAAGCATCAAGATTACTCAAATATTCCATTAAAAATCCTAAAGCAAAGTTGAAAGATAAAGCAAATATCGCCAAAGCAATTATAGGAGCGACAGATAGCTTTTTGCAATCAAAGCTTTTTAGCAAAGACGTTTTTCTGCCCTTTTGAATGAAAAAATAGCAGATTAGGCTGATTGCCATCGAAAAAATTAGGATATATGGAGTAAAACTACCAAGTGAATTAAAGAGTTGTGTTGTGATTGCATTAGGATCTGCCATTACGCCTTGGGATAGCAGAGGTACCATAACAATAATGCCAGCAACAATGCTCGATACAATTTGAGCAGCGTAATAAATACCTAAAAATGCACAAATGAACCCAATACATTTCATTATTGGTTTTAGTTTCAAAATTATGTCCTTCTTTCTTGATAAAATAAGCAATCTATCTTTAAAAATTATAGCTAAAACTAAGTAAAAAATATTGTTATATAAATAACATTCAATTGTAAAATTATAACACGATATAGTCATTATGTCAAATTAAGGAAAAAATACAGTTCTACTGAGTAAATAAAAAGACAGAGCAGACGTTTTAACGTTAGCCTGTCTTGTATTTATGATTACAATATAGTGAGAATTTAGTTGTTTTTAAGAAAGGCAATTGCCTCTACTTCACATAAAGACCCCTTTGGAAGTTCTTTCACCGCGACGCAAGAACGTGCAGGCAGTTTTGCATTGATAAACTGTGCATAGACACTATTGAATATCGCAAAGTCATCCATGCTTGTCAAAAAACAAGTGGTTTTTATAATATTATCAAGCGATGATTCTGCTGCTTCTAGCACTGCTTTGAGGTTAGCCATCACCATTAGGGCTTGTTTTTCGATGTCATTTTCTACAAGTTCTCCTGTGGCTGGGTCAATTGGAATTTGCCCTGATGTAAAAACCAAATCACCATATATAAATCCTTGTGAATATGGTCCAATTGCCTTTGGAGCATTCTCAGTTTTAATTATCTGTTTTATCATTTCGCTCATAAGATAGAACACCTCACATCACAATATTTTGATAATTGCTTTCATTTACTCATATCGATTTTCTAAAAAAGTTTCAATCAGCTTAGATATATCTGCAAATAGCTTATGGTCTTTGCTGTTTCCCAATCCTTTATCACTCAATATTGTCAGTAGATAGGGGTGGGGTGCATAGACAACAGCCATATCATGAAACGACAATTCTGCCCAACCATATTTGCGAACAACTGGATATTTTGAGCGTATAATTGGATTTGTGGTATGACTCATATCTTCTTTGAGCTCATTTCCGTACTTTCCAGTTTGAATATAGTTGTAAATTGCTTTATTATAAATGCCAGCATCTTTTGCAGTGATTTTTCCGTTTACAATGTAAGATACGTCTTCCGGATAGTTTAAACCGAGCGAGTTTGCATAGCTTTGATAGCCTATATGATTATAACGTTTGCGAAGAGCCTCCATAGCGGTGTTATCGCTGTAACGTATCGCATAGGATATAAGCTCTCGGACAGACATTGAAAGAGGGAACTTTTCTTCTTTCATATCCTTAATTTTTCCTGTACCCACTTGAATATTCTTATACTCGATTGTGTAAATTTCCTCTAGGTCGCATTTTCCTTGCTCAGCCAATGTATAAAGATACATTGCATAGGGTGCTTTTATTAAGCTTGCAATAAAATATTTATAGTCATCATTGTTTGTATAAACATACCCGCTCTCAATATCTTCAAAATAGATAGAAACACTAGATGGAATTGCCACCCTATTTCCAGAGGAAGTATCGCTACTGGAAGTGTTGCTACTTGATGCGGATGAGAGTTGACTATTTTCCGCCGCCTTAATGAGTGCGTTTATCTGTGAAATCTCTTCGGGGGTAAATTCCAATATAATCTTTTCTTTGGAGCTTACATTGGAGGTTTTATCACTACTAATATCAGAGGGAATGCTTGAGGCAACATCAGAAGAACTATCAATTGAAGGGGTATTTGACGAAACTTCAGCTTCAACTGGGGCAACGTCTGTTGATGTAAAATAAATCAAAACCAAAGCTAGAGCAAAGGTAAGGATAATCATCAATCCTCCAACAATATATGGTTGTTTGTCCTGTCGTTTTTTTCGTTGGATATTAATGACCTCCTTTACTATAATATGGATATCGCATTATTTTAATCAAACTTTGTTCTGAAACTGCAATGCTTGCAGAGTTTATCAACTGCCATGCGATTTTCAAACCCATGGCGAATGTCCTTGGCACGCTTCGTTTGGATAATATCTCTGAACTTTCTAATATAAATATTGCCGAGTGGAGCTTGCCCGTTTGCATCTAAACAACAAGGAACAACAGTACCATCAACTAAAATTGCAATTTGATGTCGCATACCATAGCAAAAGCCTGTGTCGGAAACAAACTTGCTGGATAGAGTAGGCCACTCAAATTCCTGTTCCCAACCAACAAAAGCATTTGGGGCAATTTTAACACTCTGCCTGCCACCCATGCTATCCAAAAGAGGCTCGGTTAAACTATATTCAGTTTCAATATAGTTCATAATTTTCATGCTCTCGTTTGAAATATGATTGTTTTTATCTAGATTCCAAAGTCGCAGTACCACATAGATACCACGGTCGTTTGCCAGCTTTGAAAATGCAACTGCATTTTTAATATAGTTGCCCTCATTTAAGTCGTCCTGCTCGGAGAAACTATGGAGGGAAATGTTGACTTGTCTAACAGCGGGGTGAGAAAGCAACAGCTCTTGGCGACTTTTTAGCAGAGTGCCATTTGTTGTGATGTTTACCCTAAGAGCGTTCTCATGAGCAACGTCTAAAAATTCTTTAAGCTGAGGGTGCATTAGTGGCTCGCCTTTTACATGAAAATAGACAAAGCTTGTATGGGGCTTTATTTCCGCAGCGATATGCCTAAATTCGTCCACTGTCATAATACGTTTTTCGCGCAAAAGTGGTGAGCAAAAACTGCAACTTAAATTGCATATATTTGATATTTCTATATAAACACGCTTAAATCTCAAGGTTATCACCTTTCAAATTCACTTCATCTTTATAGCCCCAACCGTTAATTCCACTTCGGCGCAATGCACCAAAAAGTCGACAGGTGAAACCTTCGTCTGTACGTTCACGCTCCGCCAAAAATTCCTTGGTCTTTTGTCTTGAGGTAACCCCGTCAGCAGGGCATACACTCTTGACAATCGGCAAATTTGCACGTTTCACAGAAGAAATAATATCCTTTTCGGTAGTTAAAACCAATGGACGTATCATAGTGATATCTTTTCTTGATAGGTAAGTAGTCGGCGCAAAGCAACCCACTCTACCCTCGTTAAATAGGTTCATTACAAAGGTTTCCACAGCGTCGTTATAGTGATGTCCAAGGGCTATTTTGTTGCAGCCAAGCTGAACTGCAGCATCGTGAAGTGCACCACGTCGCATACGAGCACAAAGACTGCAGGGGTTAGGCTCTTTGCGAATGTCAAATACAATCTCGCCAATCTGTGTGCGTTTAATCACATATTCACAATCCATCTCCACGCACATTTTCTCAATCGGAGAATAATCGGTTTGCTTTCCATTAAAGCCGGGGTCAAGAGTGATACCAACCACTTCATAATCAATTCCAATAAAGCGTTTGAGCAAAACAAGTCCCTTTAAAAGTGCAACAGAGTCTTTGCCTCCCGAAACTCCAACCGCAATTCTGTCTCCATCTTGAATCATATCAAATTCAGTGATAGCCTTTCTCATAAATCCTAAAATTTTCTGCATATATCCTCCATTATTTTTTTTAGTTTAAAGTAATTATTATAGGTAGCCTAAAGAGTAGTTGATTTATTGACTACTCTTTAGGCTAATTTTGCCAAGTTAAAGAACGTACTCCAATTGACAATCATATGGCTCTTCTTCCACAAACTTACTGTTGTATTCCTTGGCCTCAATGCAACCCATTGCACGATAAAACGCCTGCGTTTCTTCCGAAGAATGAGACGAAATATAAAGCTTTGCTGCCCCAAACTCTTTTGCTATAGCGCAAGCCATGTTAAATAGAACCTTGCCAATTCCTTTGCCACGGCTTTCGTGTGACGTGTGGATGCTGGATAGTTGCACATATTCTTGCATTGGACCCAAAGGAAGCCTTTCGACAGAAGCAAAGCCTACCAAGTGGGAATTGCAAAATGCACCCAACACAGCTCCATCTGTTAGGATTGTATTTTTAAGGCAGCCAACTAGAAAATGATATTCTTTTTCACCCCACTGCTCGGTAAAAGCAATATCTTTCACAAGCCATTCGCCGTTTTCTTTTCGCCAACATCGTGTAACATTTTGGTGCCTATTAAATCTATCAAAAAGTGAAAATTCTATATCATTAAGTTTAAGTCTTTTATAAAAAATATCCTCCAAGTTTTTACCTCCAAAAGTATTCATTTACTTATCTGTAGTTGCGTTTATATCTACCCTTGCGTTTATCAATAAAATAAACGATTAAAAATCCAATTAATATTCCAGCAAAGTCGATTAGAATATCACGCACCTCACTAGAACGTCCGACAACTATGCTTTGCAAAAACTCGTCAAACACACCGGCAGATAACCCGATAAATAATATCGTCATAGTGTTGTACTTAAATCGTTTGTTCATATAATAAAAGGTTAGCGAAACAAGCAAGCCTAAAATCAAAAACTCTGACAGGTGTGCGGCTTTTCTAATTAGTAACGTGAGCAGGTCAACATCAACCGACAGTCCTAGCTTTGATACTAGCTTATCTACGATAGAATCGCTCATTTGAGCAGATTGTGTACCAGTTTTCAGGGAATTAGAGAATATAAAAATTCCCCAAGCAGTTGATAGAATTGCAAACAGCTTTGCTCTAAATGTTGACATTAATTTCTCCTTCTAATTCAGTGTTATCTTGCCCTTTTGAAATTTTCGCCTATACTCCTTTGGGGAGTGGCCTGTAAGCTGTTTGAAAATTACACAAAAGTAGTTGCTTGATGAAAAGCTATATTCAAATGCAATATCAGTGATACTTGCTTTTGTTGTAGCGACCTTTATTTTGGCTTTTTCAATCTTAGTTGAATTGATAAACTCACGAGGAGTTAATCCGATTTGTTCTTTAAATTTCTGCTTAAACTGTGAAACCGACAGCCCACTCACCCCTAAAAGCTCATCCATGTCGATTATATCTTTAATGTGGGTTAAAATATATTGCTTTGCCGCATCAATATCTTCGGTTAGGGTATGTACAGATGCTTGTGATTCAAGCATGCTCAAAAGGCAATATATAAAGAGGGAACATCCTTTGATTTTATCGGCAATACTATTTGTACATAATAGCTGGAACGACTCCAAAAATAAGTTTATTAACCTGTGTGGCAATGGAAGTTGTCGTGCGTTAAAGTTAATAAGTAGATTATACAAATAAATTGCTTCACGCTCTGGCAGATCAAGAAAACCGTTAGTAGTCGCAACGTCAATCTGAAACCATAATATTTCATTGATAGATTGAGGGGTTTGTATACTCGAATGAATTTCGTTTGGTTTTGTAAGAAACACATCGCCCCCATAGAGGGTATAGCAAACGTCGCTTGCGGTATATCGTTGTATACCATCAACAACAATGACAAATTCAAGCTTGTCTTTATGAAAGTGGTTAATTAACGGCAGCTCGGCTTTATTATTCGTTCCGTGTCCAAAGGTAGCAAGCGAGTTTATCCAAGTTTGTTCTCCTAGTAAAACAGTGCGGTATTTTGTTTTTATATATTTATCACTTGAGAGTACTGATTTATCTAAAGTATTGATATACTCGTCCTCCTTTAATTATAATGTTTGATGCATAAAATTAAATAGCTAATGCATCTTCTATAATACAATTTTTTGAGGGAAAAGTAAACTGAAAGGGCAAAAAAGTTGCCTGCAAGTAAAATATCTATAATTTGCTATAAATCTCATTGCAAATAGCGTATAATAAAGATATAATATTTGTAAACAAATATTATTTGGAGGAATGTATTATGCGTAAATTACAAATTGTAGACGAGTTTAGAAAAGAAGCAGAAAGCTCTCTTTTTACAAAGACACAAGCAATGGCAATTACCGTTAGATTACTTCAACTTGAGTTGGTAGAGCCACAAAATACCCCAGATGACATTAGAATGTTATCCACGGCATTGCAACGTTTCGATTTTAGATATCTTGATGTTAATACTACAAAGATTGACGATATTTTAGACAATGCAAATGTTGCCAGATTAAAGTCAACTGATATTCTTTCAGCGATTGATGCTGTTTTATTTGATGTGAAGTAACCAAAACCTTTAGCATACTATAAAATGGAGCAGAGATGCTCCATTTTTTGTATCTAAACAATGTGTAGGGGTGACCTCGCGTGCCCTGTGAGTATTGGTCGTCCGCAGGTTTCGCACATCTCTAGGTAAGGAAGACAAAGGAGTAGATGTAATCTGAAATTATTAATTAGTGGATATGGCAAAGGCGAAGCCCCTTCAATGCAGATGTATGACAACATAATTGATAAGCCTATTTTTTCAATGTATGAAAAAAATTGTTCTTATCTTTGCACTTTTGAGGACGTCATTTTANNTATAAATGAAAATGGCTGTCAGCTTGAGGATGCTCGCCAAATCAAAGGTGGTTTACTTTGTCATATAAGTTTTATCGAAAAGAGCAGTATGCTCGTTGGTGCTTGCTACGGCACGGGAAATATTTTCTCAGTTAAAGTTGATTTGGAGCAAAAACGTTTTTGCGGCAAGGTTAGCTATTGCACCCAAGGCGAAACACAAGGGCGAGCACATTGCGTTACTGCTAGTGACGACGAAACAATACTCTATTCAGCGAATATTATGCAGGATAGGATTTATCGTTATCTTATATCAAAAAATGGACTTGAGCCACTTGATTTCTTGCAACTACCCCTAGGAGTTGGTCCTCGTCACATTTTGCCTATCTCTAGTGGTTGCTACTATGTTATCACGGAATACTCAAATGAAATTTTGCTGATACAGGACAATGTACTTATTGAAAAGTATTCAACAGTTGGTGACGGTCTTTGTGGAGAATCTTTTGGCTCAACTCTGTGCATGACAAAAGATAAGCGATTTTTATATGCCGCAAATCGTGGAGAAAATACCATTGCAGTTTTTTCGATTAATCCTGACCTTTCACTGAAAAATATATCTAGGTTTGCTTGTGGAAACTTCCCAAGGCATATTGCACTCTGCAATAGTGATAGGTATATCCTTTGTGCAAATCAAAAAGGCGACAATGTATCAATATTTGAACTGGACAAGGAAACAGGTATGATGATTGCAAAGATAAGAGAAATTCCGTTTCAATCCCCAAGCTTTGTATTGGAATATAAATGATGAAAAAAGCGAACAGCCTCCCTAAAGGGAGGCTGTTCTTATCTTCTATTCCTGTGGTAAGTTTTTCTTAGTCTTGCGTTTTTTCTTAAACTCTAATGTCATTGTAAAGATTTTGTCAGTTGAGAACACTTTCACTGCCAAATACAATACAACAACAAGTATGATAATTTGGTATGCCATTCCACCAAAGAAGAGCAGGTTGTTGCCAAAAAGCAATGCACTTGTGGCTGTAAACGTATGCGTAAATGGGATTGCGTAAACTAAAATTCTAGCGACCATAGGGAGTGAGCTCACGTCCATAAACATTGTGATAAAATAAGGTATCATCGTAACGAACATCAACGGCATGAGCAAGCTTTGAGCCGACTTTAAGTCCTTAGCAAGTGCGCCCAAAATCATTGAAATTGTAAGAGCGATTGAAATTGTCAAAAATAACTGTATGCCAATTAGTGCAAACTGTGGAGTTCCTAGCTGTAGCCCCAAGTTTTTGAGTGCGGCTGTGATTGGTGCAGTTGCCATATCCATATCTCCACCAGTCATTCCACCCATCATACCATTCATATAGCTAGAAAAACCAACCATATAAACACCTGCCATTAGCAATGAAAATACTGCAGATGCACACATTTTTGAACCTAAAACTGCAAGCCTTGAAACTGGAGCGGAAAGTAGTGTTTCAAGAGTTTTGTCGCCTTTTTCATTGGCAATTGCAGATGCATTTAACTGGGTTGCAAACATGATAAGAATAAACACGATAATTGGGATAAACATAGACTGTTGCATAGCGAAACCTTGTAGTGCATTTGAGTTAATAATTTCGCTTTTATCTTTCACAACAGTAACATCTATATTAACAACTGGGTTTTTGACATATTCAACATCAACATTAGCTAAGTCTGCCTTAATCAACATTGTTGTGAGAGATTCTTTTACGACCTCTGCGGCAGTTTGTGCTGTTTGGCTCATGTTGCCCATTATAGAGAAACTTGTTAGTTCAGAAATAATTGTGAGCTCTTGTGGCTTTTTATTTTCTATGCCCTCTTGAAAGCCCTTAGGGAAAACCAAAAGTGAGTTATGTCCAAGCTCGGATGCTTTTTTTGAAAGCTCAACATTATTGTCGCCTTCTATGATAGTCACTTCAAAGCCGGAAGCCTTTAGAGCCTCTATTGATTGCGATGTAATTGCCGATTTATCATTGTCAACAATAACCACACTTCCAGCGTTTTTGCTCATCTCTTCGCCGATATTTCCCATTACACTGCCAAGCAAAACAAACATTAGCGCACCAACTAATAGGCCTCCAATGGCTTGAAAGGTTATAAGCTCTTTTAACTCTTTCTTAAAAAGTTTAAAGAATTTCATTATTCTTCACCGCCTTTTCAAATACTTCTTCAAGATTTTGTGCATCCATTTGAGCTTTTAGTTCAGCCGGTGTGCCAACCATATGTAAAACACCCTTGCTGATAATTCCAACTCTATCCGATAGGTATTCAATTTCTAGCATATTGTGGCTTGAAATTAAAAATGACATTCCTTCATCTGCAAGGCCTCTAATCATTCGTCTAATTTCGATTGCGTTTAGAATGTCAAGTCCACTTGTAGGCTCGTCTAGAATTGCAAGGTCTGGCTTAGTCATAACAGCGCGGGAGAGCAGTAGTTTTCTTATCATACCACGACTGTATGTAGAAATTTTGTCCTTTAATCTGTCACCTAAATCGCACATAGCAACAGCGGTAGCAACATATTCCTCGCACTTAGCATTGTCATTAGAAAAGAGAGAAGCCATGAATTTTAGATATTTAATACCTGTCATATTTTTATAGGCACCTGCCTCGTCTGGGAGATATGTAATTTTTTCTCTTGCCTTTGCTGCGTCATGAACCACGCTGATTCCATCCACAAAAGCATCACCTGATGTAGGCTGGATGAGTGTGGAAATCATACGGATTGTTGTGGTTTTTCCAGCACCATTTGGACCAATTAGTGCAAAAATTTCGCCTTTGTTTACGTCAAAACTTACATCATTTGCTGCAAGTACTTCAGTATATTTTTTGCAAAGGCCCCTAACCTTTAAAGTTGTTTCCATGTAGTCACTCCTATTTTGATTTTTTTATTACTCGTTAAGCTATATCGGTTACCGTAACAGTATTACTAATATTTGCTTGCAAACATTATATCGCGAGCCGATATAATTGTCAATGAAAAATTTGAAATTTCTTGTGAAAATAAAACGGACAACATATAAGCACAATACAATATCACACTTATATTTTGTGCAATATTAGCAATACTAATTTAGATTACATTAATATTAGGAGTGGTGGGAAGTTATGAGTGCATTAATTGAGATAAATAAAATCAACAAAGTATATAATCCTGGTGAAAATGCGGTTTATGCCCTTAAGGATATTAATCTAACCGTTGAAAAGGGAGAATTTATCGCTATTGTTGGTAGCTCTGGTTCTGGAAAATCCACCCTAATGAACATTTTAGGCTGTTTAGACACCCCCACAAGCGGTAGTTATTCACTTGAGGAAAGCGACGTTTCTAAATTTAGTGATGACGAGCTTTCAATTATACGCAACAAGAAAATTGGATTTATTTTTCAAGGTTTTAACCTAGTGCAAAGCCTTAATGCGATTGAAAATGTTGAGCTTCCTTTGGCATATCGTGGCATAAAACACAGTCAAAGACGTGAGCTTGCCCTACAAGCATTACAAAGGGTATCTTTAGAGGAAAGAGCACTTCATTTGCCAAGTCAGCTATCTGGTGGACAGCAACAGCGTGAAGCTATCTCGAGGGCGATTGCAGCCAGACCACCAATCATTCTTGCCGATGAACCAACAGGCAACCTCGATACAAAATCAGGCGATGACGTTATGGAGGTTTTGTTTGACTTGAATAATGAGGGAAAGACGATTATCCTTATAACTCACGATATGGCAATCGCAAAGCTTGCAAAACGAATTGTTAGAGTAAGTGATGGAATTATTGTTGAGGGATAGATACAATAAAAATCTTTAAGCTATAATTACATTGTATGTAGTTATAGCTTTTTTAGAGTTGATTTATCAATTACCATATGATATTGTAGTTATATGTAAATTTTTAGTATAACCTGAAGTAGTTGGGACTTTATATAAAGCTAAAAATGCGGAGTTGGAATAAATAAAATTTATACTAGGATGAGGATGATTTAACTATATGAATACTGAAATTATTGAGACTGCTTTGATAAATCTTAAAGTAGGTTTGCGTAAATATGAAAATCTTATTAGCAAACTACATAATGTTAATGTGGCAACAGATAGGGATTTTCAGAGACAATATAATGACTTTTTTAAAATGAACAGAAGAACTCCAGAATTTTATTCCTGCTATTTTTCGCTACTTGAAACATCAAAAAACAAAGAAATTTCTTTTGAACAAATACTTAATCACATTTATTCCAAAACTAATCGTATTGAAGCTTCTTTTAGCAGTAAAATGTTGTCAATAATTAAACCAATTTATCCTGTTTGGGACAAATACGTTTTGCAAAATCTTGAATTAAAAGCACCCTATACTTATTCTAAAAATAGGATTGAAAAAACAATAAATTTGTATTCTGAAATAAATAAATGGTATGAAAGTTTTATTCAAACAAATGAAGCAATTGAAATGATAGAAAAATTTGATTTAAGATATCCAAATTCAAATATTACAAATATTAAGAAAATTGATTTAATTATTTGGCAAATTAGATAAAACTTCCCATTATCCATATAACACAAAACTAAGGGTGTCATCGTTTTAAACGATGACACCCTTAAAAATAGCCTAATGAGCAATCTAACTGTGGCTTGTTTTTATAATTTTTAAAAACTAAAACCATTTGCGAGAAACTTAGAGAAATGGAGCATAATCGAGAGATAATGAGAGATAATACTATCTAAATTAAAAAATCGACGTTTTTGCTCTTGACAGGGGTTTGTCTTGCCTATATAATAGGTATTACGTTAATAACTAATTGGAGGTATATGAATATGTCAACTACTATGGCAAACGCGCAAACAATAAGCCGTAAATGGTATATATTAGACGCAACTGATGTACCACTGGGACGCCTTGCAGTTAAAGCTGCAACAATTTTGCGTGGCAAACACAAACCTGTGTTTACACCACACGCTGATTGTGGCGACCATGTAATCGTCCTTAATGCTGCTAAAGCCGTTTTAACAGGCAACAAGCTAGAACAAAAGAAATACTACTGGCACACTGGTTGGATTGGTAGCCTAAAAGAGATTAAATACTCTGACATGATGGTTAATGATCCAGAAAGAGCTATGACACTTGCAGTAAAAGGAATGGTTCCTGATACTACTTTAGGCAGAACTCAACTTCGTCGTCTAAGAGTTTACAGAGGCGCAGAGCATGATAATGCTGCTCAAAACCCTGAAGTTTACAAATTCTAAGACTAACCCCAACATAAATTAATAATTAGGAGGCAATTTAGATGTACGAATCACGCCCATATTTTTATGGAACAGGCAGAAGAAAAAGTTCTGTTGCAAGAGTAAGAGTATATGCTGGTACTGGTAAAATTACCATTAACGGTAGAGATATTGATGATTACTTTGGACTTGAAACTCTAAAGTTAATTGCAAACCAACCACTAGAACTAACTAGCACCGTTGGTAAATTTGATATTGAGTGTAACGTAAACGGTGGTGGTGTAACTGGTCAAGCAGGCGCTATCAGACACGGACTATCAAGAGCTTTGCTACAATTTGACGGGGAGCTTCGCCCAATACTAAAAAAAGCTGGATTCTTAACTCGTGACCCAAGAATGAAAGAGCGTAAGAAATACGGCCTTAAAGCTGCACGTCGTGCTCCACAGTTCTCAAAAAGATAGTTTTTATACTGTTCTACAAAAGATACAAAACCCCGCAAACGTACTGTTTGTGGGGTTTTTCTTTGTTTTATAGGGTGATTAAAACAGCGTGAAAACGTGCCGAAATTTAACGGTAACTAGCAAGTAACTAACAAATTACTTCACCATTTCAATACCCGCCTTTAGTTCTTCTATATCCTTGTGCGTGTATACCTTTTCTCCTGTTACGAGGCTTGAGTGCCCACCAATCTTTTTAATTGTAGTTTTGTTAGCTTCCACATTGTTCATTAAAAAACCAAGTGGATTAGTGTGAAGTACATACACCTAGCACACATAAATAATGATTAGCTTCCCTAAGAACGTGATCAGCAAGCAATGGAATAATGATTGATTTGATTTTNNAGCAATCTTAAAGTTTCTTAAACGCTCCATTGCTGCAATACTATCAACAGTAGAGGCAGAGTTGTCATAGGTCTTCATTGTAGCTTGTTTTGCCTCTATAGTCAGTTTATCAAATTCTTGGCCAAACATTCTTGCAGTATCAATAAGTGCTTCTTCACTTGGATCAAGCAATCCCGCAATGAACTTAGCATGCTCTGCCATTTGACGATTCCAGAATTCTTCCTGATTAATTAAATCTTCAGGCCCCATGATGTTTCGTCTTTCGTTTAAGTTGTTTAACATTTTCATAAATAATCTTGCTTCTCTAAGAATGTGTTCAATTAACAGTGGATAATTGAAGGTGAACATTTTACAGGACAATACATTATTAAGTAATCTATCTTTAAACTTAGCTAGACATGCAGTGAGCTGATAAGCCTTGCGATTGAGAGAGTCGACGCAATGTTCTATTGAAGATGTACTTCCATTGCCTGGTGTTAACATTAATTCTTTGCGGGTGAGATTTATATTAAATGGAACCCCCGTATAGAAATTTGTAAGGTTTTCTGCATCAGCTGTGTATTGCGTTACAAATTGCCTTGATTCTACTGCTCGATGACTTACATTTCCGCAGGCTAATTCTATAGCTTCTGAAAGAAGATTTTCAAAATCAATTCTAAATCTTTTGGCTTCACAAGCTAGCTGGCTATCCTTTGGCGCAAATCCGAGTTCTATGAAGAAAGAATGTTCTTTCATAATTCTCAAAAAAAACAGATTTAAGTCCAAGGACATCGTGACAAAATCATTTTTAGAAAGCATAATCTCAACTCCTTATTTATAATTAGGCTTACCTTTTCTGCTATGTGTTAGGAAAGGCGGTATATAAATATATTCGTGCTTTTGCTTTCTTATACCAAACTGGGTTGCATCGGGTTAATGTCACATGGTAGCATTGAATTACAAACTCAAAGCCACTCCAAACGGAGTGGCTTTTTTGCATACATAGTTGCATTTATGGAATAAAAAAGCCCACCTAATAAGGCGACTTTAAATTATTCGTGTTGTAAACCATTATTAACTTCTACATCAGTATGAGGCACGTCGTAAATTTCTGAATATGATTCTGCCTCATCTACAGAGATTGGTGGTGTCTGGATTAGCCCAGTACATTCTGTTGCTGAAACAACCGATTCAGCGTTAAAAAACTCATTATCATCATGATATTGTTTTTTAATTGGTCTTTTAAGTTTATCCATAGTAATTACCTTTCAATTATAAATTAATTATCCCTATGTATTATAACCTAAAAGCAAAAAAATAAACCACCGTCAGTGTGCTAAAGGAGCTTATAAAAAGTGGCAGTTGATGAAGCAATAAAATATAAAAAGGATTTGCATTAATGCAAATCCTTAACAAAAGTTTTTAATCCTTCTAGTTCTCCTAACAAAGCGGCACCGATGACTTTTGAGACAGCTTGGTTAAGTTCTTCGTATTGATTTCCTGTTACCTCAATTTTATCATATCTATGTTCTTTTAAGAGATTAATACGGCTATCTAATTCACTTAATATTTCATCTGCTGCATTTTTACTCATAAATACTTTCCCCTTTTCTATTAGTTGTTTTAGTATTCGTAATTAGTTCTAAAATATTCTATATTTAATAAAGGGGATGATTGATAATGCAAACAATATTTTAAAGGACAACAAAATAGGTAGATATATTACGAAACAACACAACTGTTTGTGTTATCTATTAAATAGTAAAAGGATTTTAAATAGTTGTTATGTCTTTTTTATAAATCGTAGGCCGCATTTAGGACAAGTAACCTCAATCTTTCCTTTGCCTTTAGGAACGCGAAGCTTTTGACTGCATGAAGAACATTTATAATAACGATAGTATTTTCTGTTTGATAATTGCTGCCATTGATTTTTAAACTTTTGGATAATTGGTGCTCTGAATGCTAAATACGCCATATTTTCAGCTGACCTTTTCACAATATTACGGGAATAAATTCTATAAGTCGCTATAATGAAAAGTAATATACCAATCCAATAAATAACGTGGGTTCTAAGCAGGGAATCCAAAAGCATTAAGAAAAAAGCAAATAAATTTAAGTCACGAGATAATATATCAAAACCGTTTCTTCCATACAAAAAATTCTGAAGACGATTTCGTAATTTCGTCAAAAATTCCACAATAACACTCTCCCATTTTTATGTTTAATATAAGAATACAAAAAAATTGTTAACGATTAACATACTTCATGTAAAGAAAACAAGAATAGTTATAGCCTAAAACATTTGAAGAAGCAAATTTAAGTTAAAATGGTAGAAATATTTTATTTTACATATTGACAATTATATCGGGAGACGATATAATACTATTACGGTAACCGATACATCGAAAGACGTAATAAGAGAAGAGGTTAGTAACATGGGTGAAAGTTCGGATAGATCTGCGTTGACAGAGGCGGTTTTTTATATTCTACTATCTCTGTACACTCCAATGCATGGATATGGAATTATGCAAAATGTAAAAGAACTTAGCAAAGAGCGTGTTAATCTTGGGGCAGGCACATTGTATGGTGCAATTAATACTTTGCTTGAAAAAAAATGGATTGAGTATCTTGAGGGTGAAAAAGATTCTCGAAAAAAAGAGTATGTAATTACGACTTTAGGAAAATCAATTGTCCAAAGTGAACTCATTCGACTAAATGAATTAATCCAAAATGGAAAAAAAATTGTTGGGGGTGAGTAGTAATGAAATATATTGTGTGGAAAGCGTATTTCAATTATGAGAAAGAAGAGATATGGCTCAACGAAATGTCAGCAAAAGGTATGGCTTTAACAGATTATTCATGGTGTAGATATGTATTTGAAGAAGCACCATACAATGAATACACCTATCGCTTAGAACTTTTGGGAAATTTACCTTCTAATGCTGAGAGTAGAGCATATATTAAGTTTTTAGAGGAAAATGATGTTGAATGTGTGGCAACATACATGAGATGGATATATCTACGCAAAAAAAGTTCCCAAGGTGAATTTGATATTTACTCTGATATTGATTCTAAAATTACCCACTATAAACGCATTTTAACTTTATGGCGTACTCTTATGTGGACTGAGTTTTTTGTTGGTTTGTATAATATATTTTTGGGAACAATTCAATTTCGGAATATGAATAATCTTAGTGATATCAGTTTTGTCAATATCACTCTTGGCGGTTTCTGTATTGCATTGGGAATATTTATTTGGGCGATTAGTAGAACATTCAGTAAAAAAGTTAAAAAGCTTAAAAAAGAAAAGGATATTAGAGAATAGAATAATTAGGTTAATAAAACCTGCAAGATAATTTATCTTGCAGGTTTTTTCATGTTAAGCCTTATCTTTTGGTTTGCTAATTAATGCAATTATAAATCCAAATAGAATTGCAGCCGCAATTCCAGCTGAGGTTGCTGTCAACCCACCGGTTAACGCACCAAGCAGACCCTTTTCCTCCACGGCCAATTTAACACCCTTTGAAAGGGCGAATCCAAATCCAGTTAGCGGTACAGTAGCCCCTGCGCCTGCCCACTCAACAAGTGGCCCATATACTCCAATTCCACCGAGAACAACTCCTGCACATACATAGGAAACTAAAATTCTTGCAGGTGTTAGCTTTGTGTAGTCAATCAAAATCTGTCCGATTGCACAAAAAAGTCCACCTACTAAAAATGCTTTTAAGCAGTCAATCAATAAATCCATACAGGCTGAGCCTGAACCCTCCTCTGCACACAGGCTGAGTATAAAATTTATGCTCAATACCTGCGCTACTATATTTTAAACGAATAAGCTTTTCTACCACTTTTTGTTGCTTATATGAACAAGGTGAGCAATTGCCGGTATAGATTCACCCTGTTGAATACTTGTTGGCGACATCAATGCGCCTGTTGCAATGAATAAAACCTCTTTTAACACGCCGCTCTGTACTTGCTTTAAAATGTAAGAGCAGAGCACAGATGCACTACAACCACAGCCAGAACCTCCCGCGTGAACATCTTGAGTGTTCGGGTCAAAAATCATTTTGCCACAATCGTTATGAACCTTAGAGATATTAATTTTATCCATATTTAAAAGCTGGATTAATAGATCAGAGCCGACAGTGCCTAAATCTCCTGTCACAATCAGGTCGTAATCAGAAGGTTTAGTAAAGGTATCAGTAAGGTATTGCTTTATGACATATGCAGCAGCAGGTGCCATTGCAGCGCCCATGTTGTTAATGTCCTTTATCCCTAAATCCTGTATTTTTCCAACCGTAACAGCTTTTACATAGGGTGGATCTTGACTTTGAGAAACGACTACTGCGCCAGAACCAGTGACTGTCCATTGTGCAGTTGGGGTGCGTTGTCCACCATATTCCAGTGGAAAGCGAAACTGTCTTTCAGCAGAGCAAAAATGTGAGGAAGTAACAGCAACAGCATTTGTTACTAGATTGTTGTCGGCAAAAATTGAGGCAAGTCCTAGGCTTTCTGCCATTGTTGAACAAGCACCGTACAATCCGTAAAATGGAATATTTAACTCTCTTAGTCCAAAGCTTGATCCGATACATTGGTTTAATAAATCTCCAGCAAAAAGCAGGTCAACCTCAGTTGGTGATAGGCTCGCCTTACTAAGTGCGGCATTAACCGAATCCGTTTGTAGTTTACTTTCAGCTTTTTCCCATGTTTTTTCACCAAGTGTTGTGTCGGTATGAATGGTATCAAAGTGAGCAAAAAGAGGTCCCTCGCCCTCTTTTTTTCCAACAACTGAGGCGAAAGCCTTAATGCTAGGGCAAGAGGCTAGCTTAAATGTATTTTGTGATAGTTTCTGTGATGGCATAAAAATCCTCCCCTAAAATAACTGCAAAACATAGATTATGAGCCCGTATGCAATTGAAGTGAGGACACCATAGACGATAACTGGCCCCGCTATGATAAACATCTTCGCTCCAAGTCCTAGAACAAGCCCTTCAGACTTAAACTCAAGGGCAGGTGAACATACTGCATTTGAAAAGCCTGTAATTGGAACAAGCGTTCCAGCGCCACCAAGCTTTGCAATGCTATCGTAGACATTAAGTCCTGTTAAAACTGCTGCAACTAGCACTAGAGTTACAGATACAAGGGTTGATGCAACCTCAACAGTAAGTCCTTGTTTTTCATAGAAATACATTAATAGTTGCCCGATTACGCAAATAAGTCCTCCAATTACAAATGCAGAGGGTATGGTTTTATAGCTTTTAGTTTTTGGCGAGGCATTTTTCGTAAGCGCGCTATACTCATTAGGAGTAATTTTCATATATATTGACCTCCAAATAAAATTTCTTGTAGAAATATTATTTACAAGACTTGTCTATATATTCTAGCATTAACTGTATTTAATGCATATTATGTATTGCCTAGATTTATTGTTTTTTAAAGTTGCACGTTTTAAGGCAACTGTCTAAAGAAAAATCGCTATAAGTAGAGGAGTAAAAAACAGGAGGTTTAATTTATGCAAGAAACATTAATTTATATAAAGGCTGTGGTTGCTGGAATTTTAGGATTTATCGCTGCAAAGCTCGGTATGCTCTCGCCACTACTTGTAATTTTAGCAATCGCTATGGCTCTTGACTATATTTCTGGAGTGATTGCAGCAGCAAACTCTGGTAAGCTTAACTCGAAAAAAGGTTTATTGGGCATATTAAAAAAACTTGGCTATTGCATTACTGTGGCTGTGGCGCTAATCACAGATCAATTGATTATTACTGTGGGCTCTCAGTTTGTTCAAACATCAATTGTTTCACTTTTTGGTATGCTTACAATAGTATGGTTGACGTTAAATGAATTGANNTGAATTGCTTTCCATACTTGAAAATCTAGGTAAAGTTGGAGTTCCGTTGCCGTCCTTTTTAATAAAGGCTATAAATAGCTTAAAAGATGGCGTTGAAAATAAGGGTGATAACACCACTAAGGAGGAGTAGCAATGTCAAAAATAGTATGTATAGATGCAGGGCATGGTGGTAGTGACAGCGGTGCAGTAAACAAAAGCCGTTATGAAAAATATGAAGCATTAAAACTTGCAAATATTTTACGAGGTGAACTTTTAAAGCAGGGTATTACTGTTATTATGACTCGCACAGAGGACAAATATGTATCTTTGAATGAGAGAACTAAGATTGCAAATGAAAACAAAGCTGATTTATTCATTTCAATCCATAGAAATGCTTTCACAAATGACACTGCATATGGTGTTGAAAATTGGATTTATGCGAAAACAGATGCAGATACTGAACGCTATGCGCATGGGATTATGGATGAGCTTGAGGCAGTTGGGATTCAAAGTCACAGGGGAGTTAAACGTGGTAATTTCCATGTTACAAGGGAAACAAAAATGCCAGCCTGCCTGTTAGAGTTGGGGTTTATAACCAATTCAAAGGACAACGAGCTATTTGATAGGAAAATTTACCTATATGCGAAAGCGATAGCAAAGGCAATCTGCTCACATTTAGGTGTTTGGGTTAAAGCTAATGAAATTGTCAATGAAAATGATTGCTCTGATGGAGCATGTTGCCAATTGTATCGAGTTCAGATAGGTGCTTACAGAGATGTAGAGAATGCAAACAGGATTGCAGTGGAGCTAAAGGAAAAGGGATATCCTGCAATCGTTGTATAAAAAAACAAGGGCACGAAAGTGTCCTTGTTTTTTATATTTGCCCCTCAAACGAGGCTATAATTTTTATATGTAACAACGGTTAGAACTAAGCTTCTGGTTGTGCAGGAGGTGTTACCTCAACTTGAGTGTAAACCTTTTTCTCAACCATACCATATGCTCTATTTGCAAGCTTTGAAAATACTGGGATACCAGCATCTTTGCCCTTTGCAACCTTAACCAAAGCAATAATAACAAAAATAAGGATTACAAAAGAAATTAGACCTGTAATGATGGTTGTAAAGGTAGCAAATATAGCACCTATAAATGGAATGCGGTTAAAGATGTTTAACATACCAAGTGCCTGATAAACAACAGAAGTGAATAAAGTTAGAAAAAAAGCTTGCATAACTTGTTTTGAAATCCATTCATCTTTTTCAACAAGAATAACAAAACCTAGAAGAAGTCCGCATAGAAGTGTTTGTCCAAGAAAAGCAAGTACAAATGCTAGAAACGCATAGAACATAAGAACAATGCCATAGTTACCTTTTTTCATAAGAAACAACCTTTCATCATAAATTGCTAACAACATTATATTACAATATTATTCATAATATGTAAATATTAGGTTAACAATATTATAATATTCCATAAAATTACTTATAATTTTATGGTGATTGCGTTAAAGCTTTTATAAATAAATTTGTTTAAATATATGTTGTTAGTTTAATTATTATGTGTATTTATTAATTATAAGATATTGTAGTAGCAATAATTGACGTAAATGGTAGTGGTTAATTTGAAAAGGCAGGAAAAGAATTTCTTTTCCTGCCTTTTGACTATTTTTGTAGCATTAAATTTACTTTTAAAATTGCGGCAATTGTTTTTCCGTCTTTAATCTCGCCAGACATAATCATATCAACGAGTGTAGAAAGAGGAAACTTTTCAACCTCTAAAAACTCATCATCGTCTAAATTTTGCTCACCTTTGTGTAGCCCTTTAGCAACATACATATGGATTACCTCTGTATAAGTTGCAACCGCAGGATAAAAATCTCCAATGTAAATCAATTCATCGGTTTTCATGCCAGTTTCTTCTTCAAGTTCTCGCATTGCGGCGTCCGCCCAATTTTCATTTTCATCATTAAGTTTGCCAGCAGGGATTTCAAGTATAGTTTCGCCAAAGGCATATCGGAATTGACGCACCATATATACCATATTATCATTGGTTATGGGAACAACGCAGACCGCACCGCTATGTTCGACAACCTCTCTTTTGCCTGTCTCCCCATTTGGAAGTAGGACTTCATCGACCCTAACTTTGATAATACTACCATCATAGATTGTTTTAGTTGAAAGCTGTTTTTCTGTTAACTCCACTATTTCCACCCCTAATTTTATTTGCTATATTTGATCTAAATTTATTATTACATAAATCATGCTTAAAAACAATATATATTAAATATGCAAGGGTTTGGCTCTTGCTATTTGACTATTGAAAAAGAGGTGCGGGCATAAATATGCAATACAATTTTTATACATCACCACCAAACTACAGAAGCTACGTTAAAAAGCTTTGTGAGTTAAAACGTGACTTCCCATTTTTAGAGGTAAGTTCGATTGGGCAATCTGTCTTAGGCAGAGAAATTTATGCAATCGGTATTGGAAATATGCAAAGTATAACGCTGTTTGCAGGAGCATTCCACGCACAGGAATGGCTCACTTGTTCTCTTCTTATAAGGTATCTCGAGCAGTTAGCATCAAGTTATAAGGAGAAAACAACAGTATGTGGGTTTCCAGTAAATCAGAGCTTGAAACAACGTGGTATTGTCATTATCCCAATGGTTAACCCAGATGGGGTATCAATTGCACTTGAAGGGGCATCTTCTGCTGGCTACCTTAGAAATTTTGTGGATAGTATTATGCAAAACTCTAATAGAAGTTGGCAAGCGAATGCAAGGGGTGTCGACTTAAACCACAACTACAATGCTGGCTATAAGCAACTAAAAGAACTTGAGCGTAGTGCAGGAATAACATCACCGTCACCTCGCCAATATGGAGGGGAATGTGCTCATAGTGAGCCTGAAACAAGGGCAATGCTTGCCTTTTTACAGACGAGAAACGTGGAAACTGCATATGCATTTCATTCTCAAGGTGAGGAAATATTCTATGAATATGGGTTAAATACTCCTGCAAAGAGTATCTATATTGCAGAAATTCTATCTAAAGTAAGTGGATACACCCTTGTGAAAAATGATGGACTATATTCGCATGGAGGTTTTAAGGATTACTTCATTGATAAATTCTATCGTCCTGGCTTTACCATTGAGATTGGAAAGGGCGAAAACCCTTTGCCTATTACAAATTTAGAAAAAGTTTATAATAAGATATTAGAAATGATGTTAGTTGCAACCGTAATATAGCAAAAAAACCCTCGTTATCAAACGAGGGTTTTTTTATGTACTGCTAATCTTTTAGTGGAACTCCACGGCCGTCAACATTGATTGAGCCAGTAAGGATAAGTATACCCTCGATTAAGCCCCAAATGCTTGTAACCATAGCACCAAATCCACAGGTGCAAACAGTAATTAAAATCTGTGCTACACCTTTTCCAGTATAGCCTAGATAGAAATTGTGTATGCCAAGCGAGCCCAATAAAATGCCCAAAACTCCAGCTGCAATCTTGCTTTTTTGCTCATATGCATTAAATGGAGGTTGTTGTTGATATGGCTGTTGTTGATATGGCTGTTGTT
>DBGA01000045.1 GCA_002295325.1 Ruminococcaceae bacterium UBA866
CGTTCGCCTTAGAACAGTTCAAGTTTAAAACTGTTATCTCCCTTTTTGTGTGCAATGTTAATTATATTGATTACTCCCAACTAATAATATCCGTAACCAATTAATTAGAGCATACATATAATATCAAGAAAGGAAATATAAGAAATTATGAATTGAAAAATAAGTATGTTTAAGGCGAAAATTAATTTAATACAAATTTGTAATTATTTATTTCCTTTATATTATTTAGAGGGGTAATTAATATATGGCTTATATGGATAGTTATTGCTTAGCTGATCGAAGACCTGAAAGACAACCACAAAAAACTGTTACTATGAACGCATCAACAGGTGGAATAGGCCCTCTGCCAGTAATCACTACACTATTTGCAGCACCACTCAATGTAGTATCAACTACAATTGATACTACAGGAATGTCAAATACCATAAACTTATTGCATTTTAGTGGTATAGTGAATTTACCATTAGGTATTTCAGTAACTTTTAATTTTGAAATTTTAAGAACATTAGATGATGGAAGTGCAGTAAAGGTAGGTTCAACCTACACCTTCTCAACTTTAGTAGATGTATTAGAGGCTGAAGCATTTGGTTTCCAATTTGCCGATACAAATGTGCAACCAGGAAACTACACCTATTCCGTTCAAATATCCACAAATTCAATCATAGATATTACACCTGGTGCAGCAGTTGTAAACGCTACACTTAGCGTTATAGCTGTTAATCAGTAGTTTATAATTATTAAACTCAACTTGATACAATGATAAATACTACAATAGAAGAATGTGGTGGCTTATTTGCCACCACATTCTCATTTTAACGTCATTTTATATGTTTCTATTTTGCTTACAACTATTCTATCTATGCAACTTCCTGCATCTTTTTATCAAGAATTTTCTTAAAGGACAGACTGAACACAATTATTGTTGCCGTAGCCGCTATAATATCTGCTACAGGTTCTGCTAAAAAAATTGCAAAGACCTTATCTGAAAAGAAATTCGGAAGTATATAAATAAGAGGTATCAACAACACAATTTTACGCAAAAGAGCAAGCAAAAGTGATTTTTTTGCTTGGCCAAGTGCCACAAATGTCTGTTGACAAGCAAACTGTGCTCCTAACATGAAAATTCCTGACATAAATATTCTGATCGCCCACACCGAAATATTAAAAAGCTCTGGTTGTCTTGCAAAAGGAGCAACCAAAATTTGAGGCATCAGCATTGTAATTCCCCACATGATACATGAGAACGTTAACGCCGAAATTAGCAGATATTTGAACGCCGTTTTTACTCTGTCCATCTGTCTTGCACCAAAATTATATCCAATAATTGGCTGTGCAGACTGGGTTAGCCCAATCAACGGTAATAAGCAAAATTGCATGATGCTACCAATGATAGTCATCGCCCCTACCGCAAGATCTCCACCTGCACGTTGAAGTGAAGTGTTCAGCGCAATATTTACAAGGCTCTCTGTACTCTGCATTACAAACGGAGAAAGTCCCAACGCCATAACTGGTAGGATAACTGATTTTTTAAGTTTAAAATGCTTTTTCTTGATAATAATATTTGATTTTTTTGACAGCAGAAATTGAACCACCCAAATTGCCGAAACAGCTTGAGAAATCACAGTTGCGATAGCCGCACCCTGCACACCCATGTTAAACACAAAAATAAAGATTGGGTCAAGAATTATATTAATGATTGCACCCACCAAAACGGTAATCATCGCAGTTTTTGCAAAACCTTGTGTTGAAATGAAACTGTTTAAGCCAAGTGCCAGTTGAACAAAAATTGTTCCAGCAACGTATATTGTCAAATACTCAGTTGCATAACCAATGGTTGCTTCACTTGCGCCAAACATCATTAAAAGGTCCCTGCCCCATATTGTAAAGACAGCAGTCAACACAACTGAGATACCTATCAGTGTGATAAAACAGTTTCCAAGAATCGCCTCTGCCTCATCAATTTTTCCCTCACCCATTTTTATAGCAACCCTAGGCGCACCACCCATACCAATGAATGCGGAAAATGCTGCAATTATCATTATGATAGGAAAAGTTACGCCAACTCCAGTGAGTGCGATATCACCGACACCCTCAATATTCCCTATATAAATTCTATCAACAATGTTATACAACGCATTTATCATCTGCGCAGCAATTGCTGGAATTGCAAGATTTAACATAAGTTTTCCTATGCTATCTCTTCCAAGATCATTTACTTTTTGCTCTCTCAAAAAAATCCCTCTTATCTAAATTATATTATTTATTATCTGTTCCAAAATAAAAATCGTAATAACTGAACCAATAGCGACAGTCAGCAAGCTCTTTCCACGATAGGAAAGTAGCATTGCAACTACCAAACCACCTATTGCTGACGCCAAATTGGCTGTGGAATAAAGCACTTCTGGAAACGTCATTGCCGTAAGTACTGCATAGGGCATATAGGCTAAAAATGATTTTATAAATCGATTATTTATCTTCTTTTTGAATATTGCGAGTGGCAAAACTCTAGGAAGATAGGTGACAATTGACATAATAGCAACGCAAATTAAAATTCTGGTGTAGTCCATTATCCCTCCACCTCACAAGTTTCCTCATCAATTGGAAATCGGTATGCACAATACCCTGCTGCAATTACCGCCACAATAATGATAACCCAACCTGTAGAAAGGCTATTTAAAATTGGTGTATATTTAAAAAAGCTACTTATCGCTGCTGCAATTATTACAGTTATTAAAACTGGCTTTGCTTTTTTTGCTGGAGGAATTATAATTGCCGCNNGGCATAAATTGTGATTCCCAAAGCACTCTGCACCGAAAGTGGTAGTAGCGAGGTTGCTGTCGCACCGAAGATTGTACCACCAGTCCACCCCATCACTGGCAAAGTAATAAGCCCTGCCATATAGGATGCCTTGAGCTCTCCTTTTTGTTGCATTGCAACGGCAAAAACTTCATCTGTGTTTCCAAATGCAACCAAACAGCGTTTGAAGGTTGTCATTTTCGCATCAAGACGTTGTGACAAAGCAAAACTCATTAACATGTAACGAATATTAATAATGAAGATTGTCATTGCAAGCTCAACATATCCACCACTTGCAAGTATAATTGAAATACCAACAAACTGCCCAGTAGATGAAAGGCAAGTAAGTGATATCAGTGTTGAAATCCAAATTGGTAGCCCGCTTTGAGAAGCCAACATGCCAAAGGCAAATGCAATAGGTATGTAACCCAAACAAATTGGAGCTCCGTCTTTTATCCCTCTAATGTAGTTATGTTTTATATGATTGTTTGTTATGATAAAACCCCCGTTTAATCAATTTTAAAAAGCTATGATATCTGTGTTGTTGTCATATACATTAAGAGTAAAATGCCCTTAAAAATATAATTTTCGTGATTTAATTTTTCTGATAAAATTAAATCACGAAAATTATGTCGTTTATATTGATATTATATCAAAAATTCGTCTAAGTTTCAATAGCAGATATATTATATTTAATATAACAACAAAAGCCAAAGCTCTCATTGGTGTCGAGAGCTTTGACTTTTTATATTTTTCGTATTATTGCAATTTTTCTAAACTGTAACCNNGTTCTAAAGTTATCTACAACGTCTCCGAGCATATCAGCATTGTCTTTTGAAACGGCATGGAGGAGATAAATTGCACCATTGTGTGCAGCATTAGTTACACGAGGAAACGCTTTTTCAACACCCATTTGGTTATTTACATCCCAATCAGCATAGGCATAACTCCAAAATACAGTCTTATAACCTAATTGCTTAGTAACATAAAGGGTTTGTGTCGACCACTCACCCATTGGCGGACGAAATAATGTCATTTGATAATTAAAGTTTTCGACCATATAGTTGTGTAAATCAACAATTTCTTTAACCTGCTCTTCTACTGTAAGTGTCGGGGTAGATTTATGTCTTACACTATGATTTCCAACTACATGACCCTCATCAATCATACGCTGAATTAACTTAGGATTTTCCTTTACATAAGGCATTGTCACAAAGAAAACAGCAGGGCAGTTTTTCTCTTTTAATGTGTCAAGAATTTTTGGTGTATATCCGTTTTCATAACCCTCATCAAAGGTGAGATACATTTTTTTCTCATCCGCAGGCATAATAAACATTGCATCAAAGTCTTTGTACTTTACTTGATATTGATTGCAAGTCAACGGGCGGTTTTGCTCGTCCACCTGCTTGCCCTGTCCCCAACCTTTTTTATTATTTTCAAACTGACTTACGTCACCAATGGTTACTCCTTCAAGTGCGATTGGATTTGCAACGGTAGGTTTTGTTTGCTCTTCGCTTGAAGTTGTTGGCAAACTCACCTCGGGTTCACTTGAATTTGGAAATAAGTCGTTTGGTTTTGAGCTGACCTCACTTGAACTTAAACTTGATGTCTTATCTTTATCTTTTTCCTTATTTTTGCTACTGCAGGCTGAAAAAACCAACACTACTACCAAAATAAATGCAAGTATAGCTTTCTTTCTCATTGATTCCCCTCCAAAATATAATCTATCGAATATAGTATGTCCCAATAAAAATAATTTTATCAGAACTCTTTTTTCGGCAAATTTTGCATCTGTACACCTAAAGTATAACAGCATCGGAAGAAATAAGCTATTTCAATTTCATTACAAATGATAACAGAAGATAAAAAAATTATCTATCAATCTCTTTTTCGATGATAAATTTGGGACGTGCTTTTGCCTCAAAGTAAATCTTACCCACATATTCACCGATGATGCCAATTGATAAAAGCTGTATTCCACCAATCATCCATATCGAGCAGATAAGTGATGTCCATCCAATATCGGTAGTACCAAAAAATTTGGTAATAAGTGAATAAATAAGTGCTATTATACTGAGCGCAAAAATAATAAAACCCAATGCAGTGATAATTCTGATTGGTTTTACTGAAAAAGAGGTAATGCCTTCAAAGGCAAAGCTTAGCATTTTTTTGAGTGGATATTTCGACTCTCCTGCAAAACGCTCACCACGCTCATACTCTACAATCGAATAGCGATAACCAATAAGCGGCACAATTCCACGCAAAAATAAATTTACTTCCTTATATTGAGCCAGTCCCTCTAATGCACGACGGCTCATAAGTCGATAGTCTGCATGATTGTAGACAACGTCAACCCCTAGTGATTTCATCACCTTGTAAAATGACTGTGCTGTTGTTCTCTTGAAAAACGTGTCTTTTTTTCTTGAACTTCTTACACCATAAACAATATCACTTCCGCTGTGATATTCATCAACCATTTTGTCAATTGCATTGATATCGTCTTGTAAATCAGCATCCATGGAAATTGCCATATCGCATTTTTCCTTGGCTGTCATAAGTCCAGCCAGCAACGCATTTTGATGCCCTTTATTATGAGCAAGCTTAATGCCAGCAAACAGCTCATCACTTTCGCAAAGTCCTTCGATTATTTCCCACGTCTTATCCTTAGAACCATCATCGACAAATAATATTCTGCTATTTATTGCTATTTTCGCCTGAGCTATGAGTGCTGTCAATTTTACTTTGACTTGCTTTGCAGTTTCCAAAAGCACCTCTTCCTCATTATAACAAGGCATTACGACATACAGTCTATTATCCATAAATAAAACTTCCCTTCATTTTTGTGCCTATACTTTATTTATTTTATCATAGTTTGTTCATTTTATCATACTAAAATTGTTATCACAACACTAATTAGAAAACACTTGCAAAATCTGTAAAAGTTTGCTATAGTAAATATATATCAAAAAACACGTGGACTAAGGAAAGTAAGCGTTTTTCTTGCATTCAGAGAGTGACTGTATTTGCTGTGAGCAGTCTTTGTGAGACTATGTTGAAGTTCCCTTACGAGTGGTGTCGCTGAAAAATTTTAGTAGGTGACAACGGATTGACCTTCGTTACTAGGTTTAAAGAGTTTGCTAATTGCAAAAATTAGGGTGGTACCACGGATTTACACTTCGTCCCTTGACAACTATTGTCGAGGCTCGGAGTTTTTTTGTACCCAAATTTATATAAAACTCTGTATAATCGACGAAAAACATTACACCCAGTAAAATAAAATGGAGGTTTTTTTAATGAAAGACGCTTTAGAAAAAATCAAACAAGAAGCAACACTCGCTTTAGATGCTTGTTGCAACATGAAAGAGCTCGATGACATTCGAGTAAAAGTTTTGGGGAAAAAAGGTGAGCTTACTGCTATACTAAAACAAATGGGTAAACTATCTGCCGAGGAGCGCCCTGTGATGGGTCAGCTTGCAAACGAGGTTCGTGAGGCAATTGAAAACTCACTAAGCCAAAAGTTAACCACTTTAAAGGCTGATTTTCTTGAGCATCAGCTAAAGTCCGAGCGTATCGACGTGACTATGCCGGGAAGCGTTCCAACACTTGGAAAGCCACACCCTCTTACAATTGTTATGGATGAAATTAAGGAAATTTTCCTAGGTATGGGTTTCAACGTTGAGAATGGCCCTGAAGTTGAACTTGATTACTACAACTTTGAGGCGTTAAATATGCCACAAGACCACCCAGCAAGGGATACACAAGATACTTTCTATATCACAGAAAATATTCTACTTCGCACCCAGACTTCCCCTGTACAAATCAGAGTTATGGAAAAATCCGAGCCGCCAATCCGTATCATTTCACCAGGTAGGGTTTATCGTTCTGATGCAATTGACGCAACCCATTCCCCACTATTTCACCAAATTGAGGGGCTTGTTGTAGATAAGGGTATCACAATGGCTGACCTAAAAGGAACTTTAGAAATTTTCGTGAAACGACTATATGGAGAAGATGCTGTTGTTCGTTTCAGACCTCACCACTTTGCGTTCACTGAGCCTTCTGCCGAGGTTGATATCATGTGCTTTAGCTGTCAAGGTGAGGGTTGCAGACTTTGTAAAGGCGAGGGTTGGATTGAGATTTTAGGTTGCGGAATGGTTCACCCTAAGGTACTCCAAAACTGCAACATTGACCCCGAAGTTTACAGTGGTTTTGCTTTTGGTTTGGGATTAGAACGTGTTGTTATGCGTCGCTTTAATATTGACGATTTGCGTATGTTCTTTGAGAATGACTTGCGTTTCTTAGACCAATTCTAAGGCAGGCTGAGCCTGCACCCATATCGCGCTGTAATGAAATGATTAATTGAATTTACTGTCGCGTAAGGTAAAATTTTATTTTTACAATGATATCACTAAAAACTAAAGGAGATAATAGATATGGATTTATCGATGAAATGGCTCAAAGATTATGTTACTATAGATGCAAAACCCAGAGAATTTGCTCATGCCATGACAATGTCAGGCTCAAAGGTTGAGGGCTATGAGATTGAGGGCGAAGAAATTGAAAATGTGGTTGTAGGAAAGGTGCTTGATATCAAGCCACACGCCGATTCCGACCACCTTGTTATCTGTCAAATTGACGTAGCCAAAGAAGCACCTTTGCAAATCGTTACCGGAGCAAACAATGTAGTAGTTGGTGCTCTTGTTCCAGTTGCTATGGATAATTCAACCCTACCCGGTGGCAAAAAGATAAAAAGCGGAAAACTTCGTGGTGAACTGAGTGAGGGTATGCTTTGCTCCCTTAGTGAGCTTGGTCTTACTATCAATGATTTCCCATATGCAATAGAGGACGGAATTTTCCTAATCGAAGAGGATTGCAAAATTGGTGAAGATATCTGTACTGCAATTGGACTAAACGATACCTGTGTTGAGTTTGAGATTACGCCAAATCGTCCTGACTGTCTGTCTGTTATAGGATTGGCTCGTGAGGCCTCTGCAACCTACAATGTTCCTCTAAACCTTCATACCCCTGTGATAAAATCAGCTAGCGGAAATATCAATGACCTATTAGAGGTTGAAGTTTTAAATAAAGAGCTTTGCCCAAGATACACTGCAAGAATGATTAAAAACGTGAAAATTGCCCCATCACCAAGATGGATGAGGGAGCGTTTGCGTGCAAGCGGAATTCGTCCTATCAACAACCTTGTTGATATCACAAACTACGTTATGCTTGAATATTGCCAACCACTCCACGCATTTGATGCAAGCTTAATTGACGGTAAAAAAATCATCGTTCGCAACGCACAAAAAGGCGAGAAATTCCAAACACTTGATGGTGTTGATCGTGTATTAAATGAAACTATGCTTGTAATTGCAGACGAGAAAAAGGCTGTTGCTGTTGCTGGTGTTATGGGTGGCGAAAACAGTGCTATCATTGACAGCACAAATACAGTTATATTTGAATCTGCAANNTGGTCGCTTTGAAAAAGGACTTGATCCAAAAAGCACATTACCAGCAGTTATGCGTGCTTGCGAACTTGTTGAACTGCTTGGTGTTGGCGAAGTAGTTGACGGTATCATTGACATTGATAATTCCCCTGTAGAGCCTGTTAAAATCAAGCTTGAGGTGGAATGGATTAACTCGTTCTTAGGAATCAACATCACCCGTGAAGATATGGTTGATATCCTAACAAGCTTGTGCTTTGAAGTAAATGGTGATGACATCACCGTTCCGTCTTACAGAGCTGACGTTGAGCATAAAGCTGATATTGCAGAGGAAATCGCCAGAATTTATGGCTACGATAAAATTCCTACGACTGCAGTAAAAGGCGTTGCAAAAGGCAAGCTAACTGAAGAACAAAAGTTTGATAGAATTATTCATAAATCATTGCAAGCAAGTGGCTGTTATGAGGTTTCAACTTACTCTTTCATCAGCCCAAAATACTATGATAATATCNNTACAAGCGTTATGCGAACCACAACCTTGCCGTCCATGCTTGAAGTTCTATCAAAAAACTTCAACAACCGCAATTCTACATTCTATGGCTATGAAATCGCAAACGAATACATCCCAAATGGCGAAAATGAACTTCCAAACGAAAACCCACAGGTTACAATTGGAATGTATGGCGAAAATGCTGATTTTTACAAGCTAAAAGGCATTGTTGAGATTATGCTAACTCGCCTAAATGTCAAGGGTTGGGATATTCACGCTGTAAGTGATGACCCATCTTTCCACCCTGGACGTTGCGCTGTGATAACAATTGGCGACACAACTTTGGGAATTTTTGGTGAGGCACATCCAATCGTTACCGAAAACTACTCAATCGGTTCAAAGGTTTACCTTGCAAAATTTGATGTGAAAGCAATGTTCTTACATTGCGAAACTGAAGTTCAATACAAGGCACTTCCTAAATATCCTTCATCAACTAGAGATTTAAGTCTAATTTGCGACATTGATCTCCCAATTATCGAGATTGAAAAGGCAATTCGCTTGGCTGTTGGTAATATACTTGAAGCTGTTAAGCTGTTTGATGTGTATAAAGGTGCTCAAATTGCAGAGGATAAGAAGAGCGTTTCCTATTCAATTGTGATGCGTTCTCAAACTGGAACTTTGACTGATGTTGAGGCTGACGCTGCGATGAAACGTGTTTTAAAGGCATTGGACAAAATAAATGTTATACTTCGTGCATAAAACAGTTGTTAAACTAATTAAAATATAGTATAATAATGGTATTAATAAAATATAGGGAGGCACTATTCGATGTACGATAAAACTATGACTTTTTCTGTTAATGATGAAAAAGATTTGGAAATGAAAAAGATTTTGACTGCAGTTTATGATGCGTTAAGCCACAAAGGCTATAACCCTGTAAGCCAGATTGTAGGTTATATTCTATCTGAAGATCCAACCTATATTACTACCTATAATAACGCCAGAAGCTTAATTCGCCACATTGACCGTGATGAGCTTTTGCAAGCAATGGTTAAGGCATATCTCGCTGATTAATTATTGTTAAATTTTTTAAGAGCTGATGAAAATTTCATCAGCTCTTTTTTGTACGTTTATAAATGTATTATTCCATCACTTTAAAGGTCTTAATCTCAAATGGTTTGATTGTGAATTTAAACTCACTAACCATAGTCGTCGGTGCGCCAATTTCATTTTCCATCAAATCACATTCAACAACGCTTGCAAACTGCTTATGCCAATTGATTGTTGCGTTTGTGCGTTTGTTTTGATTTTCGTACATACGAATGATTGTACCCTTGCCATTTTCAGCAAGTTTTACAGTTTCGACCATAACATTGTCAACGTCAATACTTAGCACGCTTGTAGTATCAAGTTTGCCCCCAGGAGCTTTCACCCGAGCACCATACATTGGAACGTTTAAGCAATATGCCTCTTTTTGAATATTAGCAGTTTCAAAGCTACTACTATGGGGTAGTATTGAGTACGTGAAGAAATGCTCCTCTTGGTCTGTTGTTGGGTTTGGCAATATTCCCGACTTAATCAGACTTAATGTCATCTTGCCCTCGGTAATGCCATAACCATATTTGCAATCGTTAAGAAGTGCAACACCATAATTTCCTTCAGACAAATCTGCCCATTTGTGTCCACAAACCTCAAACCTTGCAGCATCCCAGCTTGTATTTTTGTGAGTTGGACGCTTGATATTACCAAATTGAATATCATAAGTTGCCTCGTTTGCATTGATGTCCACAGGGAACTCGCATTTTAGCAATAGCTGATGCTGTTTCCAATCAACATAGGTGTCAAAGTCAATTCTCCTGCTGTTTGTGTAAAAAATTATCTTTTGAATAATTGTTGAATTAAGGAACTTTCTTTCAACTCTAAGCACAGCACAAACTGGGCCATTCTCAATCCACTCAAAGGTCTGCACATCATCTGCTACCCAGCTTTTCTGAGTGTAGTAGATGTCGATATCCCAGTTATCATAGTAGATTGGCTTGTCCTCATAAACACGCAAAACGTTGCCTTTTCCACCTGCTTTTAGGGTTTCACGTTTAGCCAGTTTATCAAACAGACTTGTAAATTGTCCTGATTTATCAAGGGTGATGTGATAATGTGGTGTATCAATCTCGTTACCATTTACAGTGATTTTCTGCTCAAAGACATCATTATCAACGCAAGGAGTATATGCCCCATATCCCTTTGCAGGCACTGCGTTTGGAATGAATGCAATTTTATTATCTGCAGTATGCTGAACTGGATATTTGTTGCCTTTTGCATCCTTAAAAGAAGTTATGTTCTTGTAACCATCGTTATTTACGATAGCTATGTCACTTCTGTCAAACGATAAACTGTTAAATAAAACCAAATCATTTGATTTTGCCTTACAAGCGTTAGCGATAGCAGAAATTTTTTCGTTAATAATCTCGTGTGCACGTTTTTCTAATGCCTCATACTCAACCTTTGTAACATCATAGACCTCTTTAATTGAAGAACCGGGTAGTATATCGTGAAACTGATTTAATAGGATAATTTCCCAGCTATCATGAATTTCTTTTGCATCATAAGGAACACCTAGTATTGAGGCAAATATGCTGAAAAACTCAACATCCTGCCACAAAAGCTCGCACTTACGGTTGGAGCGTTTATTCCTCGCCATGCTTGTGTAGGTTCCACGATGATACTCAAGGTAAAGCTCACCCACCCAACGTGGTAGGTTTTCGTTTGACTCGCAACGCTCATACAATTCTTCAAAATATTTGCGTGAGGTTTCAAACCGTACCTTTGGAGCACCAGTGATACCTTTTTCCATTCTAGTGCCAGTTTCAATCATTCCACGAGTAGGGCCTCCGCCGCCATCACCCGAACCATACGAGATGAGAATGTCGTTGTTAATGTCCTTTTGCTGATATCTTTCCCAACCACGCATTAAGCAAATTGGGTCAAGTTTTCCGTTATAGGTGGTATAAAAACTGTCCTTAGGTTGGTTGACATCTTGGGTTGTAATGAGATGAGTAAACACCTCTGTACCGTCAATACCTTTCCACCAAAATGTATCCATTGGAAGTTTATTGAATTGATTCCACGCAATTTTTNNTACTCAATTCCTGACTTTCTCAAAATTTGAGGAAGTGCAGCAGAATAGCCAAACACGTCTGGAAGCCACAAAATTTTATTATCTTTGTCGAACTCATGTTTGAAGAAGTTTTTACCGTGTAGGAATTGGCGAACTAAGCTTTCGCCCGAGGTTACGTTGCAATCAGCCTCAACCCACATACCGCCTTCGACTTCCCATCTGCCCTCTTTGATACGCTTTTTTATCTGCTCGTACATCTCGGGGTAGCGTTCTTTAACAAATTGATAAAGTTGAGGTTGGCTTGACATGAATTTATAATCTGGATATTCCTCCATATATTTTAGCACTGTTGCAAAGGAACGAACTACCTTTNNTCGCAATCACGTCGTCACTCGCTGCAAGCTTTTTGTAAATCTCATTGGTAACGAACTTGTTGCACTCATCAATAGAATCATAGAATTCCTTTGAGTATGGTGTGCGTAAATCAAGTAGATTAATTGCTTTTTCCAATGCAATCTGCAACTTAATTCTACTTTGATTGTCCTTATCAAGGTGACTTACAATACGGTTTGGCACTTCAATATTATAAAAAAGTTCAGTAACTTTCTCGTCAACCTCCATGATGTTTGCCATTAAACGAAGATTTTCAGTTACACCATGGTTGTGGTCGTTATCCCTGCCAGTGTAGGCTTGTAAATCAACAACTATTTTATCTCCTGCTTTTGCTTTATCTGTCACTTTTACCTCTTGGTGGTTTGTGTCAAGGCCTTGGGTCAAAGCACCATCAATGAAGAGTAAAAATTGCGGGTTTACTGCATCCCAAAATGTGCACTGGGTTACAAAGCTCAGCCACAGTGCTTTTTTATTGAAGCTTTGTGGAACTTCGATAGTAGTTCTAAACCAATAATGCTCGTCTGGGCCTGGCCAAATATCGGTTTTCGAGTTGAAAATGTTCCACTCTATGCTACTTTGGTCAACCTCTTGCGGAGTTAGAAAAAGCCCCTTTTTTACCTGCCACTGGGTAACTGGGATTGATTGGATTGTAGTCATTGCACTCAAATCTTCACATATCTTGTTGACACGCTCATATCTGTAATTTTCCATTTTAATTCCTCCTTTGGAATTTACTTTGTTTGTTTAATTTGACTTGTTAATAATATATGGTGTATAATTTTAATATCTTAAACCTTAGGAGACTCATAATGAAAAAAATAATGGCAATATTCTTAACACTATCCCTGTGCCTATCAATTGTTGGGTGCAGCGATTCCGATAACGATACAGCTTCCCTAAATTATACATCCTCACAAATGGAAAGTAGTTCGATAATTGAAGAATCTTCAAGTGATCAATCTGTTTCAAAACCGACTGTGGAAACTCGAAACGCTTCATCTACACCATCTAAAGTTGTTGACCCCTCATCTCAACCATCAAAACCTGTCAGCAGTGCACCAGCAGTAAAGGAAACGGTATCTCTCACCTTTATGGAGGGAAGTTCCCTTGCAAAGATGATGGACGTGCTAGAGAAATATGGTGTTGCAAAAAGAGCTGATTTATTAAAGGTTGTCAACGAATATGACTTTAGCTATTATCCTCTTATAGGCGAAATAACTTCTTCCAGCGAGCGCTGTTTTAAGCTAGAGGGGTATTTATTTCCCGATACCTATCAGTTTTATAAAGATGAAAAGCCAGAAGATGCAATTGGTAGATTTTTAAAAGTGACTGAAAAGAAAATTACAAAAGAATATCGTGATAGAGCAACCGAACTAGGCTATTCTGTCGACCAAATCATTACAATTGCCTCCATTATTGAAAAGGAAATTGGCGATGTAACACAAATGAGCAGAGTTGCATCAATTTTTTATAACCGTCTTGCTCAAGGGCAAAAGCTACAATCCGATGCAACAATTAACTATGTTGAACGGAGCATAAAGCCCTATATTGAGGGTGATATCAATCGTTATAATGCGTTTTACAACACCTATAAATGTGTTGCACTTCCTGCGGGTCCAATCTGTAATCCGGGAATTGCTGCAATCAAAGCCGCACTTTATCCTGAACAAACCGATTATCTTTTTTTTGCAAGCGATAAAGCAGGGAAATATTATTTTGCCAGTAGCTACGAAGAGCACCTTGTCAACTGTGCCACCGCAGGAATTGCAACTGAGTAGAATTATTTCCTATATAATATAGTATTTTTATGATACTAGCCAATAAAAGTATGAACTTTTATTGGCTAGATTGCTTTAAATAAATATAATAAGACTTGTTACACGTCTAAACTGTTTTCTTTCATATAGGCGATTACTTCATCAACAGTAGTAAAGCATATTCCGGTTACTGTATCTGCACAGCCATAGTAGATTGTGATTTTGCCTGAGTCAGCATCAGTCAAGGTTGCACAAGGGAAGCAAACGTTTGGAACGTCTCCCACGCACTCGTACATTTTTTGTGGAGAAAGCAGATATGGCTTTGTGCGATAAAGCACCTTCCAAGGCTCGTTGATATCAAGCAAAGCTGCACCAACAGAGTATACAAATCCATTACAGCTGTTTAATACACCATGATAGAATAGCAACCAGCCCTCGTCAGTTTCAATTGGAACTGGACCTGGGCCAATTTTCTTTGATTGCCACGCTGAACGGTCATCGTTAATTGTTCCCATTACATAGCGATGCTTGCCCCAGTAAACCAAATCTGGGCTTTGTGAGTAAAAAATATCTCCAAAAGGTGTGTGCCCTGTATCTGATGGACGTGAAAGCATTGCATAGTTGCCATTAATTTTGCGTGGGAACAATACACCATTTCTGTTGTAAGGCAAGAATGCGTTCTCGCATTGATGGAACGTAACGAAGTCATAAGTGTATGCGATTCCAATTGTTGGTCCATGATACCCATTGCACCAAGTTACAAAATATTTATCCTCAATTCTTACAACACGAGGGTCATATCTATATTCCCGATTTAAAATTTCAGGATCATCCCCTTGGAAGGTAATCGCTTCGTCTTCAAATTCCCAATTGATGCCGTCTTTTGAACGTCCTACAAAAATATCCATAGAACGTGAACGGCTATCACATCTGAAAACTCCGACAAAACCATCTTCAAATGGAACTACAGCACTATTAAAAATTGAATTGGAATTTTTCTGTTCATCTCTTTCAATGATTGGGTTTTGGTCATAGCGCCAAAGGATATCTTTGCAATTTGCAGGCTTGTCCTGCCAAGGTATATTTGGTAATGCGCTTCCAATAATTTTCGCCATATAATAAACCCTCTTTTCTGCGGCCAGATATCTCAAATATCACCGCACATTAATTTAGATAAGTACTCGTAACATCGTTTTTCTAGAAAAGGATTTGTTTAGAATATTTACTAACTATAATATATACATTATAACTCAGACCATGCTTTTTTGCAATGGCACTTTGAGTAAACGTTTTATATATTTTTTTCTTCAAAATCTCGATACAGCAAACTTGGTTGAATGCCTGTATTGTTTTGATATTTCCCACTGCTATATAGGTCATACTCGCCTAAAATACTATGATAATAAATTTGGCAAATATCTATGTTTGGATAAATGATAATCGGTTGTACACAAAATATTTCGAGTGTCCAATATCCTGCAAAACCTACGTCACCAAACCCCGCGGTTACATGAATAAAAAGACCCAGTCTGCCGATTGAGGAACGTCCCTCAAGCATTGGCACAAATTTCTCTGTTTTCGTAAACTCATTGGTTCTACCTAAATAAAGCTTGTTTGGTTCAAGCAATAAGCCACCCTCAGGAATTGTAATTTCTTTCACTGCATTTGGCTTTTTCATGTCAAGTATATTGTTCTCATACACAAGAAGCTCGCTATGCAATGATAAATTATAACTATTTGGATTTAACTTTTTTTCATTATAGGGTTCAATGATAATATCTCCACCTATGTGATTCTTAATCTCTTTTCCTGATAATATCATAAACTATTCTCCTTAATTTATATGTGATATAGAATAAACTTTAAATGCTATATTTATTATACCATAAACGTAAGGGTTGGTATAATCGGCAACGTGCGGTTTTGACGAAGTCAAATTTCGCACTGCCATTAAATTATTAATATTTGCTTACAAATATTATACCTCTATAACAGACAAATTTACAAGCTTTTCATTTGATTTTATTTGTTTGGATTATTACCAAATTCAAAGTTTGAAAGTTCTTTAAAACAATAAAGACCCACTATTGAAAAGTAGGTCTTTATTGTTTTTACGTATTTATTTTCTTAGTATGCAACACCTTGAGCAATCATTGCATCAGCGATTTTCTCAAAACCTGCAATGTTAGCACCAGCAACAAGATTGCCAGCAACACCATATTTATCAGCAGCATTGTATGCCGCATGGAAAATGTTTACCATGATATCTTGAAGTTTAGCATCAACTTCTTCAAATGTCCATGAGTATCTCATTGAGTTTTGACTCATTTCAAGACCCGATGTAGCAACCCCTCCTGCGTTCGCTGCTTTTGCTGGACCAAATAAAATGCCAGCATTTTGGAATGCTTCAACAGCCTCTGGAGTTGATGGCATATTAGCACCCTCAGAAACAGCAATGACACCGTTTTTGATTAGAGTTGCAGCCTCTTCACCGTTAAGCTCGTTTTGTGTAGCACAAGGAAGAGCGATATCGCAAGGAATGCTCCAAATGCCACGACAACCCTCTGTATATGTAGCACCGCTCACACGTTTTGCATATTCAGAAATTCTTGCTCTCTCAACTTCTTTAATTTGCTTTAAAACGTCAAGGTCAATTCCCTTTTCGTCATAAATATATCCAGCAGAGTCAGACATAGCAACTACCTTTGCACCAAGCTCAGTAGCTTTTTGGTTTGCATAAATAGCAACGTTTCCTGAACCTGAAATAACAACAGTTTTGCCTTTAAAGCTATCATTTTTCATACATTTTAGCATTTCTTCTGTAAAGTAACAAGTGCCGAAGCCTGTTGCTTCTTTTCTAGCTAAAGAACCGCCATATGTTAAACCTTTGCCAGTCAAAACACCAGTGAACTCATTGCGTAGACGTTTGTATTGGCCATACATGAAACCAATTTCACGAGCACCAACACCGATATCCCCAGCAGGAACGTCAGTATCAGCACCGATATGCTTTGAAAGTTCTGTCATAAAGCTTTGACAAAAACGCATAATCTCGTTATCTGATTTTCCCTTAGGGTCAAAATCAGAACCACCCTTACCACCACCCATTGGAAGTCCTGTTAGGCTATTTTTGAAGCATTGCTCAAAGCCCAAAAACTTAACTACAGAAGCGCATACTGACGGATGAAATCTTATTCCACCTTTATATGGACCAATTGCAGAGTTATATTGCACTCTAAATCCACGGTTTACATGAACTTTTCCTTTATCATCAACCCATGAAACTCTGAATTGAATAAAACGCTCTGGTTCTACGATACGATCAATAATTCCCTTTGCCTCTAACTCTGGTTTTAGCGCTACTACAGGCTCAAATGATTCCAAAACTTCTTTTATCGCTTGAAGAAATTCTGGCTCGCCTACATTTCTTTTTTCAACAGTGTTGTAAACCCCTTGTAGATATTTGCTCTTAAACTCCATCTTAAATTGCCTCCTAATTATCTTATTAATTCTATATATACATTATATGATTTAAAGCAGTAAAATGCAATATATTTTTATTGTTTTTTCATAATTTGTATAAAATTTTTAGAAATATTGTAAAAACACTATAAAATTTGCAAGTTCTATTGTAAATTTCGTCAAATATAAAAGCAGTGTTGCCGTCCTACAGCAACACCACCATATTTAATAATTTTATTTTGTTATATATTTCTTTTTAACTTTAGCCTGTAACTCCCATAGCACGAAAAACTGCCCACCATAAAAAAAGTATGAGTGCAATGAAAAATGCAGCCATTGCTGTTTGCCAAAAAAGTTTTGATGTGTTCTTTTTTTTAAAAACATAAGCTAAAATTAAAAAAATCAAGCCAATCCAAAATCCCAAAATTGCATACACAGGACTCACTTTTTCGCCCCCTTGCCCAAACGATTGTAGAGAAATTCAATAATAGAAATGCTATCTTGTTTTTTTATTACTCTAACTATTGCTACAAAAATGTCCTGCAATAACAGAATAAAAAAAATTGGATAAAGTGCCAGCGTAAATATAGGGTTAAACCCTATTGCTGATTGAATGTCACCCGAAACTATCGATATAAAAGCTCTTGTTGCCCCACAGCTAGGGCAAACAATAGAAAATAGTTCATTAAATAAACAAGGAATTCCATATCCCATTTGAGATATCCAAAGATACATCAAAACTAAGATACAACCCGTCCCATAAATCAAAAGACGGACAATAAGCTTTTTTTCGTTTTCACTCATAAATGCCCTCCCCTTGAATATGCTATTACTCAAACAAAAAACAGTGTTATTTAATGGGTTTTTAACCCTTTTAATCTACTAAATACCATTATTACTCTAAATTTTAAAAATAGCTGTTGAAAAGTCTGTAATTATAGTATAATATATTAATATAATTATGTAAAGAGGTGGCAAACCTATGAACGATTTTGAAAACCAAGATGGTAACCCTG
>DBGA01000044.1:0-2771 GCA_002295325.1 Ruminococcaceae bacterium UBA866
GACAATGCGACGTCATTTTCACCACATTTTTAGTGCTTAGTGTTCTTGCATTTATGAAGGACAAGCCTGTTTGGGCAACCTCATTTTTTGCGATTGCGTTGTGCTTTAAACTTCAAGCAATCTTTATCGCACCACTATTGGTCGTTTTGTGGTTAAAGGGAAAGATAAAATTTCGCCATTTTTTCCTCATTCCTGCTATCTATATTATAAGCGTCATTCCCTCTGCGATTGCAGGTAGAGACTTTTTTGAGCTTTTAACCATTTATATTTCACAATCGGGGCAATATACTAAAATGTCTCTCAATGCACCAAACCTTTATATGTTTATCTCGCAAAGTACAGACCCAATGATTGCAACGANNTATGATTTGCTTTGTGGTTGTTCTTTCTGCAATTTACATCTTTGCTATAAAGAAATTTGAGTTAAGCAAGGACAGTATTATTTCAAAGGCATTGTTTTTTGCGATACTTTTGCCGTTCTTATTGCCACATATGCACGAGAGATATTTTTATGTAGCTGATATTTTGAGCATTATTTATACGATTTATCGTCCAAAAAAATTCTACATCGCTATACTTGTCATCTTCTCATCTTTATGTAGTTATCTTCCATATTTGTTTGGTGAAACCCCAATTAACCTTAACTATGTTGCTTTAGTTATGCTTTTTGCGCTGATATTTCTTGTTGTTGACCTAATAAACCAAATTTTTATAAAAATACCAAAAAATATTTAATTATTTTATATAAATTGCTTGACATCTCCTATTTTAAGTTGTACACTTGTGATAGTGCTATACATATGTTTAGCATATATTTTTTAAAAAGAGGTTACCATTTAATGAATCAAGACAAAACTTTAAGCTGCAGAGATTGTGGCGCAGAATTTATCTTCACTGCAAGTGAGCAAGACTTTTACGCAGAAAAAGGCTTCACTAACGAGCCTACACGTTGCAGAGATTGCCGTAATGCTCGCAAAAACTCAAACGGCGGAAACACTGCTCGTAGAGAAATGTTCCCAGCTACATGTGCTGAGTGCGGATCTCAAACACAAGTACCTTTCAAACCTAGAGATGACCGTCCTGTTTATTGCAGCGAGTGTTTCTCAAAACAAAGATAATTTTTGTAATATATAATTCATCTTTAACTGCACCCTTTTACGAGGGTGCAGTTTTTTGTTTATAGCGATAATAAAACGGAACGTGTGAGCGTCCCATTTTATTATCGCTATCTTAATTGTGAGTGTTGATATAGTTTGCAGCTTCAAATCCCGCAGTACCACCATCCGACACAGCGGTAATAATCTGTCTTAACTTCTTAGTTCTGGTGTCACCGGCAACATAAACTCCCTCAAATTTGGTTGTGCAATTTTCATCAGCAATAATATAACCTGATTTGTCAAGCCCAATCGTTTGAAACATTGCATTGTCAGGTATTAACCCAATTGCNNTGGTTATTGTGTCAACAATTCTTATTGATTTTACTAAGCTATCCCCCTCAATTGAGGAAACTGTAGCATTATAACGAATTTCAATATTTTCACGCTGTTTCACAGCATCTACCAGTATTTTTTGTGCTGTAAAAACGTCACGCCGATGTATGATTGTAACCTTATTGCAAATGTTAGATAAAAACAATGCATCTTCAAGCGCTGTGTTGCCACCACCCACAATCGCTACAGATTGCTTTTTGAAAAAGGCACCATCACAGGTTGCACAGTAGGAAACCCCTTTTCCTGTAAATTTTTCTTCCCCCTTGCAGCCGATTTTTCTGCGTTCAACTCCATTTGCAATAATTACAGCTTTTGCTTGATAGCTTTGGCTGGTGGTGGTGACCTGTTTCACCTCACCCTCAAGCTCAACTGATAAAACCTCTTCAAAACGAATATCTGCCCCCAGTTTTGCAGTCTGTTCATATATTTTGGTAGACAATTCAGGGCCTGAGATCTTCTCAAAAGATGGGTAGTTTTCCACCTCATTTGTAACTGAAATTTGACCACCATACATCCCTTTTTCAAGGACAATCACATTAAGCCCAGCACGTATTGCGTAAATTGCAGCGGTTAGTCCTGCACACCCTGCTCCAATGATAATAACATCTGTCATGGGTTTCACCTATCTTTCTATAGAGTATATTTCCCCTAATTATATCTATAAATCACAAGGGTTATACTGCTATTGTTATATAATTCAAAAAATTATATTTAGTAACTATATCATACTGTAATTTTGTTGTTATTGCAACAAGCTATCAAAAGGCACTTGCATATTAACAAGTGCCTTTTGATAGCTTTTCTTTTTTTCTTGGACTTATTGCTTACACCTCTTCGATAATTTGGATAATCTTATACCGGGCCTGCTTTTTCTTTGCTAGTTTTTGCTCTGCCCTGTATTTCAGGAACAGGAGGAGCATCATTTTTTGGTATATGCGTTTTATGATTGCTCTCAGTTCCATGTGGATCCTTTGGGTCAGGTCTTCTCATTCCTTTTTTCGCCATAATAATCCTCCTTACTTTTATTATAGTATTTGCTCGTTAGTGAAAGTTATTCAGATATCTCTACAAATGCATAACAAATCGGCTTAACTATTGCCACAAAATTTGAGAGAGGATGAAAACAGGATAAGCAGTGGTAAATCCTATCAATTATAGTGAACATCTTAAATTTCAAAGCTAGTTACAACCTCGGTACTGCTACATCAAAAAATCAAATATTGACGATATCGATTATAGAACAGACTCACAAAAACAAACTAACAAATGAGAAACCTTGCA
>DBGA01000044.1:2776-3245 GCA_002295325.1 Ruminococcaceae bacterium UBA866
GGTAAAATGCATAGGGTTATGAGTTTTTCAAACACATATTATACTGATTACACTCATGATTCTATAAATAAATCCTTGAAGTAAGTAAGTATTCTTCCATAAAATGATTGGGGGGTTGTTCGCAGGTATAGTAATCTATACTAAATTTTTACTTGTACGTTTTGCAAAATTATAGTATTATGGGTGTGGTAGAGCAGATTTCTTTACATTAAGCTGAAAATGCGAAGTTAAAACAAAGATTATGAATATTAGGTGAGGTGCTATTATGGTTGAAAAAAGTTCAGAAGTTAATAATTATATCTCTACGCTTTTAGAAATTGAAAAAGATTGGATGATTTATTTTATCAACTATATGCGTGAAAATCATCCAGAATTAGAAGAAGTTATTTCGTTCAAAATGCCAACATATAAGCTTGGCAGTGGCAAACTCAGAAATTATATTGCATTTTCACCTGCGAAAAACCATTAG
>DBGA01000044.1:3343-7670 GCA_002295325.1 Ruminococcaceae bacterium UBA866
AAAACTATAAAGGCTGATACCAAATGGTATCAGCCTTTATAGTTTTTTAAGTTGTTCTAGTTAAAATCGAAGTCGCTCACCAAGATTACTAGCTAATCCCTTTTGCTTCTAAGCAATCTCTACCCCATAAACCTCTATTTGGGTTAATGCTGGGAATGGAGATGGATCATTTTCATCTTTAATAAGTTTGCAGATTTTAACCCATGTAATTTTCTTTGGTGAAATTACAAATTCATGTGGCTGGTCTGATTTTTCCATAGTAATCGCAAGTGTAGTTCCATCAGAAAACTGAAGTTCTGCTTGTTTCCAATAATTATCGTGTGGAAAGTCCGCACGGGTACACAATATGATTTTGTCTATTTCTACAGTGCGACCAAAGTCAACTGTCATCTCGGCATCAGGATTTCGGTTAATGCCCCATGACTCGTAAGGCCAAGGCCCATGCGAGCTGTTTGCAGTGTTTCCATTGATTGCATTGCGAGCAGCAAATACTGCTTCACCACGAGTTTCTACATTTGCATAAGCATGAGGAAAACAATCGGTATTTCCATGACAATCATATTCATTTTGTGCCAAGTTTTTATATGATTTTATCTCAGACTCTGTTGCTTCACGAGCTTTTAGCAAATGTATATTTCCTGTAAAGGTTTTAGGATTATAAGAAACACGTTTTTGCTCAAATGGTATTTCTAATGTAAACTCTGTGTTTTTCATATATACAAAAGATGGGTTCATGACATCATCTAATTGTATTATTAAATAGGTATTAGGCTGATTAACACCAAGAACAATTTTATCTCCCTCAATATAATCAGCGTTGTACACTAGGTTAACAAATCCTGAATTTGTGCTTTGGGCTAGAATATTGCCCTCCAAATTTTTAACACTTAGAGATAATTCAAGCATAAAGTTCCTCCTGTCTTGAAATAACTATTTAGGTTGCTTGCCGATGTAAGCTAGAAGTCCACCATCAACATATAGAATATGTCCATTTACAAAGTCACTAGCGTCACTTGCTAGGAAAACTGCTGGACCTGTTAAATCTTCTGGTTTGCCCCAACGAGCTGCTGGTGTTTTGCTTATAATGAAGTTGTTGAACGGATGTCCATCAACTCTAAGTGGTGCAGTTTGTGGAGTTTCTATATAGCCTGGGCCAATGCCGTTACATTGAATGTTGAACTCGCCATACTCAGACGCAATGTTTTTAGTAAGCATCTTCAATCCACCCTTTGCAGCAGCGTAAGCTGATACAGTTTCACGTCCTAGTTCGCTCATCATGCTACAGATATTGATAATTTTGCCATGTCCCTTTTTAATCATGCTTGGAATAACTGATTTTGCCATGATAAATGGTGCAGTTAAATCAACGTCAATTACAAGTCTAAACTCTGCTGCAGTCATTTCACACATTGGAATGCGTTTGATAATTCCAGCATTATTTACTAGAATATCAATTACGCCAACTTCTTGCTCTATTTGTGCAATCATAGCAGTTACTCGCTCTTCGTTTGTTACATCGCATACATATCCGTAAGCAGCAATGCCCTCTTCCTTGTAAGCTGCAACTCCCTTTTCAACCAAATCAGCATTCAAATCGTTAAATACGATTGTTGCTCCTGCCTCTGCATAACCTTTTGCCATTGCAAATCCTATCCCATAAGAACCGCCTGTTACTAATGCAATTTTGCCCTCTAAAGAAAAACTATTTAATACGTTCATAATACCTTNNTACCTCTATTCTCTCTTATCTCAAGTCTGTAGTTTGAATAACATCCATGTCATCAAATGCTTGATTTTCTCCACCCATTGCCCATATAAATGTGTAGTTACTGGTACCTACCCCAGAGTGAATGCTCCATGATGGGCTAATTACTGCAGCTTCATTTTTCATAACGATATGACGTGTTNNTCAAAGTAAGTGTAAACTTCCATACGACGCTCGTGGGTATGTGATGGCATTGTGTTCCAAACACTACCAGCCTCTAACACTGTCATTCCCATAGAAAGTTGACAAGTTTTCAATACATCAGGGTGAATAAATTGATTGATAACACGTTTGTTTGCTGTTTCCATAGCACCTAGTGGTTTTTTAGCAGCCTCATTAATTGAGATTAGCTTTGTTTCGTAAGCACAATGTGCTGGTGCTGATACCATGTAAAACTTTGCTGGGTTAGCGCTGTCATCACTTTTAAACACAACTTCTTTTGTCCCTTGTGTAATATACAAGCAATCTTTGTAGGAAAGTTTATATTCTACGCCATCTGCAACAATGCTACCACTTTGACCAATGTTAAAAATACCAATTTCACGACGCTCTAAAAAATAGCTTGTGCCAAAGTTTTTCCAAATATCTAAGCCTTTATCAAGTGAAACGACCTCAGTAGTAGGCATACAACCTAAAGTAACCATACGATCAACATGGCTGTATACTGAAACTACCTCATTTTCTACATATAAGTTCTCGATTAAAAACTCTTCGCGCATTTCCTCTGTTGTGTAACGTTTAAAATCTCTTTGGTTTGCTGAATAACGGATATCCATATTATTTCTCCTTCTATTAATTATAATTCTTTTTTATCATATAGTTTTTTGCTTCTGACCGATTGTATCATCGGTAGTCCTGTGTCATAATCAAGCTGACGTGGCTCATATTCTTCGTTCTCACGTTGCCTTGTAAAGCCATCATTTTCCCATTTAGGGGTTTTGTCTTTGCGCCATGGACGACACGTCCATTGATAACCTCTGTATAAATCTCTGGTATTGTTCATGTTATCTAAGATTTTATCGTGTAAACTATTTCGTTGCTCAATATAATTTTCATCGTTGATTAGATTATTAACCTCAAATGGGTCTTTTTCTAAATCGTAGAATTCATCTGTATCAAGCAAGTTTATCACAAGCTTATAACGCTCGCTGATGCCAGCTCTCATCATTTGCAATCCACCAAAACCATCATGGTCGGTTTCATAACGTGTAAACTCTGTAAAAACCACATCATTAATTTGATTGTTTGTATCATATATCTGCAACAGCATGCTTTTTCCCTCTAGTACATTAGGAATTTTCACCCCCATATATTCGAGTACTGTTGGCACAATGTCAATGTGAGAAGCAGGATATGTGATTGTTTTACCAACCTCACCACCTTTGATGATAAGCGGTATATTGGCAACCTCTTTATAGGCAGTTGCATTTTTCATCTGCAATTTATGTGCCCCAAGCATATCTCCGTGGTCTGAGGTAAATATTATCAAGGCATTTGGCACTTGCTCATAAATCTTGCTTAGAACTCTGCCAATTTCATAATCGGCAAAGCTATTGCAACCCATAAACAACGATAACATTTGCGACGGTTTATTTAGCTCTTCCGCAGTTTTGTTTATATCATCACCTGACCACAATCTCTGCATGAGTGGTTTATTCTCTAAGGTATCGCTAAAGTTAGGATTGTTATCAAACTTAAAACCATCATACATTGTGTTAAAAGGCGCTGGGCACAAGCAAGGTCCGTGGGGCTCATCATAGGACACTGTAAGGAAAAAATCACTATCTTTGTATTCATCTATGAAGTTTATTGCCCTATTTGAACAACGATGCGCATAGGTAAACTCCTCTGACATATCAGGCTCGAAAGATGTGAGTGGATTTCTTGATTTCACTTTTTCATCGTCCGTCAACTCACTTAGATATGTTCTCATATCATACCAATATTTTGAATCAAAGCCCTCAGGGCAAACTCCATTACCAAAATAATCGCTACCATCAAGATGCCATTTACCAATATATCCACAGTGGATATTATTGTCGTTTAACCTCTGTCCTACTGTTTTTACATTATCACCCATAGCGACGCTGTTGGTCACCATACCATTTGAATGTGGAAACAAACCTGTAAAAAGTGCTGAACGAGCAGGTCCACATACTGGCTGACAGGTATAAGCATTTTCGTATTTTATACCCAGGCTAGCTAACTTATCAAGATTAGGAGTTATCATCTTTTCGTTTCCATAACAACCCAGCATATCTTTTCTAGTTGTGTCAGTCATGATTAGCACTACTTGTTTTTTTGTCATGATATTATCTCCTTATCAACCATATTAGATTTTAGTTTTTTAGAACTGTTCCACATTTATATTCATCCTCAGAGGATACCACTACTACGTTTCCTCTTACCTTATATCCGCCAGCCAAAACAAGATTGACGTCTGACCAAGTTTCATTATGGCTAATCACTACAACGTATTCAATATCGTTTTTAAGAATTTTTACAGCTCCGATATCAGAATTATGATGTCCTCTTGTCTTGCCAACACTGCTAGCTGATATC
>DBGA01000044.1:7714-20287 GCA_002295325.1 Ruminococcaceae bacterium UBA866
AATATTGTCTTTTAGTGACACATTGCCATCATTATTAAAATGAACAGAAGATGAAAATTTGTGTGGCTGTGAGGAATGTATTTCATCACAGATAACATAGATATCAGGTTTAATGAATATGATTTTCCTATTTATGAAAACAGCGCTATCAATATAGCCTAGGTGTCCACCCTCAACGAAATCATACCTATTATCGGTATAATAATTTGCCATTATAGGTGATGCAAGCTTATCATGTCCCCACGAATTGGTGCAATTCATAAAATCTATATCATCCATAACAATCGCATTGTGGGCAGATGCAGATTTTAGTTCAAGCCTTTGCGGTGTATCGACATATGTAAACCTACCGCTATCAACAATGATATCTTCGCCTTTTGCTGATAAGTCAAAATGTAGTTTCTCATTATGCCCGTGACCTCCACCAAGTGTACCACAAGAAAAATGTAGCGTGTTTGCGTTTTCCTGCCAACTAGAACGCAGATAGTAGTTACCGCTATCGGACAAGAACGCGGATACAAAATCTGGGTTTGCTGTAACAATTCTATCGTAAGTATCTATGCCAGCTTTGCCAAGCTCCCACACATTTTGGAAGTCAAGCTCATTGTATCCGCCAAACTTTAAAACCCCATCGTTAAAGATATAGGCACTTAAAGTCAACATATCTCTTAAATCGAAATCGTCACTATCACCCTGCAAAAATTCGTTATGGTTAGGTTTTTTCCACTTCAGGTTTACAAGCGATGCTTTGTATACAAGCCCCATGAACTCATCACTGAATGTTATACCTGCCTTTTTTGCAATGCTGATTGCATCAAGCAAGCAATGTAACACCTCGTTGTGATACATTGGTGACTGTTCCCAGTGGGTTCCATCTGCCATAATTTGAATTCTAGCTTGCAATTCAAGCCTTTGCTTTGCTGCATCTACATAGTTTGCAATGGACAGCACCACTCCGACATTAATTAATCCATGATTTTCAAGTATACCCCAGTTACTTATCGTTGCAAAATCCCTATCCGCTAACAATAAAACTTGAGCATGTTCTATTAGGCTGTCATAAATTTTTTCAAGCAATACATCAGTTAGAAACTCACAATTCACAAAATGTTGCAATGCTTTTAACCAATATTCGCACCTAAGTCCTACTTCTATCGTTCTCCACGTTGTGGTAGTCTGTTCAGATGTTGCATTTTCAATCCAATGATTAATTTGGTATGCAAAAGTTTTTGCATACTTTGGGTCTTGCGTCAATGAATATGCTTGCCCTAAACTTATCCAATATCTGTGGCGATTGAGTGCAAATATCCATTCGTTATCATCGTAAGGCTGAAATTCCCAGTTGATTTCATCATCAAACTTCACTGGAATATGGGTTTGTTCCATATCCCAACGAAGATTAAATATAAAGCTATTATCGCAAATTTGGTCTGCAAGACAAATCGTTTGTTCTATTTCGTCTTGAAACCTCACCCTACAATACTCTGCTGTTTCCTTGACATTTGTATCAAAATATTGATTGATTCCGTTTCTTAAAATCTCTGCTTTTGATAACATAATTCTCGACTCCTTGTAAGCCATACTATTTACCAGTACAACTCCCAGTCTTTATTTAGTCTTGTAAGTGCTTCAAGATAGAAGAAATCTCCCCATGTGTTACACTCGTCGACACCTATATTATTACAAGTGTTTTCCTCCGAAGACCTTGCATATGTGGCGTGTAAAAGAAGACCATTTGATATACTAGGATCTTTTACGCTGTAATTTTCTATTAGTGATTTTAATATTTCATGTGCTTTTTCTGTGTAGTACTCTGCATCTGATTTCTCCATATATTTTGCCATTTCAAGCATACCGCAAACAGCAATCGCAGCAGCTGAACTGTCACGAGGCTCACTACTTCCATCAGTGAAGTCAAAATCCCAAAATGGAACAAGATCTTCTGGTAAATGACTTAAAAAGAAATCTGTTATCTCTTTAAAAATAGGAATGTACTCCTCATTTTTTGTATAACGGTAGCTTAGTGCTACACCATAAACGCCCCATGCTTGTCCTCTTGCCCAAGCACTAGAGTTGCGATTTCCTTGATGTGTTGCGCCATATAAAGGCTCACCTGTTTTAGGGTCAAAGAAATAGGTATGGTAGGTAGATTTGTCCTCACGCATAATATTTGCAAGTGATGTCGCAATGTGGTTTTTCGCAATCTCTGCATATTTGTTATCACCAGTAACCTCTGTTGTCCAGTATAGCAACGGTAGGTTTAGCAAGCAATCAATAATCAGTCTGTTGTTGTCCTCAGCGCCAATATTTCCCCACGCTTGTATGAATTTGCTTTTTTCATTGTAACGTGAGATAAGGTTATCAGCCGCCATAATAGCCGCTTTTTTTCCACTCTCATTGCCAGTCAACTTATATGCTGCCACACAGGAAAGGCTGTATAAAAAGCCCATGTCATGATGGTTTACATCAACCTTATTTATAATTCTTGTCAAAAAGTCTTCCACTTGAATTTCAGCTGCTTTTTTAAATGTTTCGTCATTTGTGTGCTCGAACGCTAGCCAAATCTCACCTGTCCAAAAGCCAGTTGTCCAACTGATATTATCACTTGGAATATAAAAATTATTTTTGCTGTTATCGCATTGGAATTTGTTTGTAAACTCCGGAAGACAGGTAGCTATTTGTTTTACAGCATAATCTAATGCCGTTTTAACTTCATTTTGTTGTAACATATATATGTTCTCCTTTTCACCATAAAGACTTTATTAAAAATGGGTCGCCAATCTTATTAAGGTATCCTGCTAATACCTCGTCATACTGCTTGCATACCTCCGTATTGCCTGTGACATCAAGTGGATTTAGTTGGAATGGGTCGTTCACATTATCATACAAATATCTTTTTTGTGTAACAAACGGTTTCACACCATTATCAATGATATAGGTATTTGTTTTAGTTCTAAGCCCTCTCCACCCAAAACATTTATTATTCAAGCCATGTTTTTGATACTCAGCAACACCTTCGACAGTGCCTTGTATCATACTTATGAACACTTCTTGCGGCTCATTTTCCATATGGTAATCTTCAATCATTGGTTTGAAGCTTACTCCATCTACCGTTTCAGGTATTTCTACATCAAGCATATCGAGTAGTGTAGGCATATGATCAACGCTAGAAAACATTGCTTGGGTTTTATGGTGGGATAGATCGGGTGATTTCACCATAAATGGTATATTAATTGACTCCTCATACCAAATATTTTTACCCATAAGACCTTGTGAACCCAGCATATCACCGTGGTCAGAGGACAAAACAATAATAGTATCTTTAGTCAAATCATTGTCATCAAGATATTTTAGTATTCTGCCAAAGTTTTCATCTATTCCAGTTACTGCGGCTAAATATTCCCTATGTGACTTTTTATATTCTAAGTTATCCTTTAGACTTTCCGGCACATTCTCCCTAAACTTAATTTCTACATTTTCATATAAATCGTAGTATTTTTGAGGCAAAAGATCATATGGAAGATGTGGTGGGTTCCACGAAATAAACATACAAAATGGGTTTTCAGTTTCTCTGTTTTGCAAATATTCAATTGCAACATCCGTTTCTATTTCGGGGGACCATTTTTTTGGTTTAATCTGAGCATCTGTATCCTGCCAATAGTGAGGATCCAAGTGATGATCCATAGCACCGTAGGAATACCAAAAATCAAAATTATGTCGTCTTTCGCCAGGGGGTGTATATGCATCCCAATCTATAGCACCAGATTTTGGTTTATCACAAAAGTTTTTTTCACTTGCATCAAGATGCCATTTACCAATGTATGCTGTGTCATATCCTTTTTGCTTTAAAACATCCGAAATTAATCTCTCTTGAGGTTTTAGCATAACGATTTCGTCTAATCCAATTTTGCAGTTTGTCCATACACCACATTTATACGGGTATTTTCCCGAGAACAACGACGACCTATGTGGTGAACATAGCGGATAGGTGCTGATTGCATTTTCAAATACAACTGCTTCGTTTGCAAATTTATCTATATTAGGGGTTATTGCACTATCCTGACCTTGAAAACCTATAGCATGGTTTCTCCATTGGTCAGCAAAAATGTAAAGTAAATTTTTCTTTCTCAAAACTTTCCCATACTCCTCTCGTAAAAACAAATATGCTTAATAGGACAGGAGTTAACCTGCCCCATTATAACAATGTAACTTTATTTGCCTAGGAATGTATCATATGCTTCTTGGTTAATTTCGATTGCTTTTTCAATGCCTCTCTTTTTCAACTCAGCTATAAACTTGTCATACTCAGCTTCAAAGTTTGCTGTTCCAAGCATCCATGTTTGGAATTTCTCGTCAACATAAGGTCTGATATTGCTCATAATTTTTTTATACTCTGATTCATTTTCAGGTGTATATTTCAAGCCTAAAGCACCATCAAGGTATGGAGGCATATCTTTAGGGAACCAGCTTGGATTTGCATTGTATAGTTCAGATGCTTCTTTTGCTGCTGGTGTCATAAATGCAATTTCATATGCTGAATCTTGTGCCATACCAATTCTGTATTGAATACCTTGTGAACGCAAATATCCGATTGGAGTTTGCTCTGATTTCATTACAGTATCAGTGTATTTTTTTGTTCCATCTGCATTAACAGTATATGTTTCGCCTTCAATACCCCAGTTCATTAGAGTATCGCCTTCTTCTGAGAACATATAATCCATGAATTTAATTGCAGCTACAGGGTCTTTACATTGTGATGATATACCCCAACCAGCACCAGGATATCTAGTTGTACGTTCTATAACTTTTCCGTTTTGATCTGCTGGAGGTGCAATTGCTTTCATCTCAAAGTTTGGAATTGTAGCAGGTAATGTGTCGTTGTAGTTACCAGCACTTGTCCAGTCATGAGTTGCGCCACCTAAGTTACCACTTAGAAGAATATCTCTTGATTTTGGTCCTCTTGTAAATATCTCTGGGTCAATAAGTCCCTCTTTATACCATTTAACAATGTTTTTTACGCCAGTTTTAAAGTTTTCTTCCATTGGCTCGAAAACAATCTTGCCATCCCTTGGGTAAAACTCTGTGCTTGAATCCCATAGGTATAAGTATTCATCAGGCATTTTATTTCCTGCTCTATCAAATAGAGGAATTTCGTCTTTTTTGCCATTTCCATTAGGATCATCGTTTCTGAAAGCAGTTAAGACTTTATATAGCTCATCAACTGTAGTAGGGGCTTTAAGATTTAGCTTATTTAGCCAGTCTTGTCTTACCCACCAAAACTCTGCTGTAAGTAGTTCTTGGTTTTTAGGTATTTGATAAATGTTTCCATCAAGTGATACTGCACTTTGTTTGAATTTTGCGTCAGTATCAAGAACTTTTTGAATATTTGGAGCGTGTTGTTTAATTAAATCATTAAGTGCGATCATTCCGCCATCACGACCTAACTTTTCAATCTCAGATGCATCAACATAGCCAATAATATCAGCAAGCTTACCTGATGCAAGCATATTGTTGAAAGCTTCTTGCTCATTTGAGTTTGATTTTGCAATAACTCCTTTTAGACTGATGTTGGTTTTCTTAGCAACTTCTTGCCATACTTTCCACTCAGAATCAAATGGCATGTTGTTAAAATTTAAAAATACGCTAAATTCTGTAGGCTCGGGGGTGATTAAGCTACCCTCTAGTTTGCCTTGTGATGATGAAGTTGGTTCGCTATTGCCGTTTTCCTTTTTGCTTGTACATCCAGCGACAGTTGTAAGAATTACAACTCCAGCCAATAATGCAGCTAAAACCTTTTTGCTTTTCATTTTAATCTCTCCTTCAACATAGTTAATATTATAATTCTTGCCAAGAATTGCGCACAAATTAAAGCTTTTGAATCTATCCTTTTACAGCACCTAAAGTAGCACCTGATTTAAAATATTTTTGAATAAAAGGATATACAATAAGCATTGGAACAATTGCCAATATCATTATGGCATATATGATTGTGGTTGGTGAGCTTAGCGATTGTGATGTAACAATTGCGGCTTCTGTTTCATTTGCAACCCTATCAACAATAAGTTTTTTAAGCAAAACTTGTAATGGCATTTTTCTATCATCATTAATAAGATTCATAGCCCAGAAATAACTGTTCCAACGGTTTACAGCATAAAATATACCTACAGTTGCTAATGCTGGTTTTGAAAGAGGCATATAAATTCTTGCAAATATAGTAATGTTATTTGCACCGTCTATAAATGCAGCTTCCTCTAAGGATTCTGGTACTTGTTCAAAGAAACTCTTCATTATAATTAGATTGTATGTATTTATCGCAAATCCAAATATAATAGCGCTTCTTGTATCAAGCATATTGAAGTCTTTAAATGTCATATAGGTAGGAATAAGTCCTCCACTAAACCACATTGTAAACACTGTAAATATTGTAAAAAACTTTCTAAAAGCCAAACGATTTTTTGAAAGAGCATATGCCATAGTAGTAGTGAACGCCATGTTTACAATTACACCAACTACTGTGTAATATACTGTATTTCCATAAGCTACCCATAGTCCATTTTTATTAAATGCTTGTACGTAGCTATCTAGGTTAAATCCTTTTATTCCAAAAATAACGTCTCCGCTTTCTACAAATAAAGGTTTACTTACAGATGCAATTAACGCATAGTATAAAGGATACAACGCTAAAACGCTTATTATAAGTCCAATAATAACCATTACAACATTAAAGATTTTTTCGCTCTTTGCTACTAACCTTTTTTCTTTATTTTCTTTAGCCATTTTTATATCTCCATTCTTCCGCCAATATAAGTTTTAACTATAGAGCACTCTCCACATCAGGGATAAAATGAAGTGCTTTACACGTGGAACACTGAACAATTTAACGCTTACCATAAAGCTGTTTCAGTTATCTTTTTACTTATTTTATTTGCACCCACAACAAGAACTAGTGCTACGATAGCTTCAAAAAATCCTACTGCTGTAGCTAATCCGTAGTTACCATTTTCAATACCTATTCTATATGCGTAAGTCGCAATAACGTCGGCAGTTTCAAATGTAGATGGTTTGTATAACAATATAATAGCCTCATATCCTACCTTAACCATCTTACCAATATTAAGTACAAACATAACTACGACAGTTGGAATGATTCCTGGAATTGTAATATGCTTAATTCTTTTCCATTTTCCCGCACCGTCAACTGTTGCAGCTTCATATAGAGATTGGTCTATTCCAACCAGTGCCGCAATATAAACTACTGCATTAAATCCTGCCAATTGCCATAATGTCATAATTGTATAAATTGCAATAAAATATTTTGGTTCAACCATAAAGTAGACAGGATCAAATCCTAATTTTTGAATAATTAAGTTTATAACACCTGTACTTGGTGATAGAAAGTTTACTACCATTCCACATACGACAACTACTGAAATAAAGTGTGGAAGGAATGTTGCTGTTTGAGTTAGTTTACTAACAAACTTGTTTTTCATCTCGGTTATTGTGATTGCAAGTATAATAGGAACTGGAAAACAAATGAGTATTTGCCAAAATGAAATAGCCAAAGTATTTTTAACTGTCCTAAAAAAGTCAGGACCCATTATAAACTCTTTGAAATTCTCAAGTCCTACAAACTCACTACCGGAGTATCCCTTAAATATATTGTAATCATAAAATGCTGTTCGCAATCCTATCATAGGTTTATAAGCAAACATTAAAAACCAAATCACTCCTGGCAATAGTAATAAGTACAAATCGCTATCACGCCTTATGACCTTACCAATCTTTTTAAATTTCGAGCCCATTAGTGCAAAACCCCTTCTCTTTATAACAATAGAACAACTTTATAAAAATCAAAATAAAAGCAAAACCATTTTACTGCCCATGTTAATGTGTAACTCAACAGTGTCTTTATTGTTTTTGCTTTTCTTGTTCTGCCACAATACTAGCAATAAAAATTCTCTATGTAAATAACNNAAAATCCCATTATGTACAAATAGTATGCTCTTGGGCATAGATTTTTATGTGCAATTTTCTAGCTATCACCAAAATACTTACTAAAATGTACGTTTGTGTGTTTTAGATTGATTATTTTAAATGAATAATGTATGATAAATTTATTAATAGCATATATCTTATAATTTATAGGGAGAAATGGTTTTATGAAGAATATTTTAATGATTATTTGTGACCAGCTGTCAGCATCAGCTTTAAAAGCTTATGGAAACAGCTATGTAGATGCACCCAATATTGACAAAATAGCGAAAAATGGTGTAGTATTTGAAAATGCTTACACAACTTGCCCTTTATGCCAACCTGCTCGCTCGTCATTTTGGACTTCAAAATACCCGCATCAAACAAAGGTAATTTCAAATTTACCAAACCAAGGATTTTCGACATTGAGCAAGGATATTGTTACAACTGGTGAATTGTTTGCAAACGCTGGCTATGATACTGTACATTTTGGCAAGGATCACAGCTATGGTGGATTGCGTGGATTTAACGTTATTCCATCAGTTGAAGTTAAAATTCCTCGCCATGACGAGGCTATCAACTATGATTATGAAACATATCTCGATGTTGACACCACCAATAAGGTCATAAACTATTTGCAAAATACGCCTGACAAGCCGTTTTTTGCAGTAGCAGATTTACAAAACCCTCATAATATCTGTGGCTATATTGGAGAAAATATGGAGAGCCATAAACAATTTAATTTAGAGAGAGATCTGCCTCCATTACCTGATAACTATGATTTTGATGACATTAAAAATCGCCCAGAGTTTATCCAATTCCTTTGCTGCGCTCATCGAAGACAACGTCATGCTGCTCATTGGAATGATGATGATTTTAGACATTATCTATATGCTTACTATTATTATATATCTCTTGTTGACAAACAAATTGGTAACATCCTAACAGCTTTAGAGGACAGTGGAAAATCTGACGATACATTAATTGTGTTTTTTGCCGACCACGGTGAGGGAATGGCATCACATAAATTGGTAACAAAATATGGTGCCTTTTATGAAGAAACTAATCGCGTTCCTCTTGTCTTTAGTGGATCAATGCTAAAACCTAGCAGAATAGATGGTGTTTGCTCTGTCTTAGATATACTTCCAACACTACTTGATTTTGCTGATATTGAAAAACCTGAAGCGTTAGAGGGAATTTCACATATTAAAGCACTAATGGGCTTACAAGAATCAACTGATAACGATTATGTTTGTGGTGAGTGGTATGATGAATTCAAAGATTACACAGTGCCCGGCAGAATGATAACTGATGGAGATTTCAAGTATATTATATATCGTGAAGAAAATTCTGAGGAACTGTATGATATGCAAAATGACAGGCTAGAAACTGTAAACTTAGCAAACAATCCCGTTTATACAGAAAAGATGGCTTACTATAGAGCTCTCATGAAGGAGCATATTGTAAAGACAAAAGATAATTTCTTTGAGCTTCAAAGCAATTACGATAAACTTCACCGTAGCCATCAAATTGGAATGCACAATCATTCGGGTCTTAGTTCTGTGGAACTATACGCACAATCTCTAAAAAAATAGTCTACGTAGGCAATCCATCTCCATAACATTTTTAAATTACTCTAATAATATAAAGAAGGTGTATTTAATTGGCTTCTGAAAAGCTAAAATATAAGAATGAGCTAAACAAAATATTCTTTGGCTTGTCCATCATTTTCGTAGTCACTTTTACAATAGTCTTTTTTATTTTAATGAATAACACTCAAAAAAACAGGGAAATTTCCTCAATGACGCAAGTAATTCAAAACAAACACAATTTACTTAGCATAGGTTCTACTTCGATATTCAATACTGTAAACCATCTTGCAAATAGCCAAGCCTTTGAATCATGGGCAAGCTATGACAATCAGTCAGAGTATTATTTTTATTCGTTGCAAGCCCTAAAATTATTGACAAAGGAGCTAACTCTAACATCATTTGAATATGAACTGGGAGCTATGCTCATGGAAGAAAATTCGTTGGTATTAACAAGGAACGGTTCAACCTCAAAAAAACATTACATTGAAAAAGAAACTAGTCTTAGCTCTGTTCAATTCAATGAAATTATGAGTTATTTTAAAGTTAATCAACACCCTATGGTTATCCCTACCTATAAGAAAGACTTACTAAATGAAATATATTATATAATCAAAAAATCTTATCTTAACCAAGACGTTATTTGCATTGTAAAAATTCCCGTTACAACATTGTTTGGCTACAATAACTCAGATGAGTTTATTATATATGATAGCCAGAAGGTTATCGCCAAACAATCTATGACTGTTAATTTTGAAACCAAATATCCTGAGATATTAAAGTCACTTCAAGAAAATATGAATTCTGAACAGAATAATTTCGACCTATCCAATCAAAAAGTGTTTTTTTCCTCAAAAAACATTTACGGCCTAGGACTAAATATTGCATATATCTATGATACACCCGCAGTTACAACATACGGTATCATTATCTTTATTCTTTTGTCCTCCTTGCTACTTTTAGCTCTTGCTTTACTTTTATCAAAATATATAGTCAAAAAGCTATATAGCCCACTTAGCGAGGTAATGTCAAACATTTCACTAGGCGATAACAATGCAACAATTGATGAATTTAGAATATTAAAAGAGAATACCGAAAACATTAATAGCCTTACACTAAAATTAGAGGACGCTTTGCAGACCAACGAAACATTGATAAGTCAACGTTTCTACAGAGATGCTATCATGGGTTCAAATATTTCAAATTCAAGCTATGAAAATATTATAATCCAAAATGAGGATTCACCTTTCTGCGTTATTCTAATTGACTTCCAGCACATAGCCAACAGTGAAACATCAAACACTCTATTTCTCTACAAAAACCACATTCTTTCGGATGCTCAAAAAGAAGATAAGTTCAAATACGTCAATATTAATTATTTTTCTTCTGCTTTAGTCATGTATACTGACAGTGTAGAGTTTGCAAAACAATCTATACTTCAGTTAATTAATAACATTGAGTCTGATATCCAACCTAAAATTGCTATCAGTAATATTGCTGTTGGAACTAATAATATTCACAGCTGTTTTGAGCAGGCTGTTAAAATCTTAGAATACAAATATTTGTATGGAAACAATAATTTAATCACCACTATATCACAGGTTGAGCAGCTAGATGGTAAAAATTATTATTACCCTCTTTCCGTTGAAAATAAATTGATACACAATATGGTAAACGGAAGCAATCAATCGGAAAATATTTATCGCGAACTTATCAAAGAAAATATTGAAAACCGAAATCTTACACCTGGGTCATTAAAAAACTTTATATATTCCCTTACAAGTACACTAAGCCGAGCAATACAAGAATTAAAGCTTGATTACTCAGATGTATTTGAAGATAATATTGACATTGATTTTCTGCATAACAACTGGAACAACGCCAACGTCATCAGCTTAATAGGTAACGCTATTAATAAAATAACAACTATTGTTATAAACAGAAATACGAATATAGATGATGAACTATTATCGAAGATGCTGAACTATATCTATGAAAATTATTCGGACAATATTATGCTAAATGACATGGCTGATAAGTTTAATATATCTTCAAAGTATTGCAGTTTGCTATTCAAAAAGCTAAGTGACGATACATTTAAGAACTTCTTAAATTCCTATCGTATGAAGAAGGCAAAGGAATTGATAGCAGAGACACCAAACATTAAAATCAACGATTTGAGTGCCATTGTCGGATTTAATAGCGCCAATAGCTTTATTCGTGTGTTCAACAAATATGTGGGTATGTCCCCTAAACAATATGCCGACAGTATAAATAGAGATGACTTTTAAAATTCCCTATATTAAGGATTGATATATAGTTGAATTAACGTCACATTATCTATATGCTATCCTCACCAACATAACGCAAAAATGCCCACTCGTATGAGTGGGCATTAATTATTATCTTCAGCTCAGTTTCTATTGTCAAACTTGTGTTGCTATCATTTTACAAAGGATAATGCAATCACTGATTATTTTCGTGTCATCCATTTTCCATTGGTAAAGTCAGGAATACTGACTGGCTGTCCACCTAGTGCAATTGATTGCTCTGATAAAATTGAAATAACAAGCCATGACGCCATATCGTAAATGTCAATTGGCATTGGTTTTTTATTTCTTAGTGCATCAATAAACGCTTTAAATACGAGCCAATCCATGCCATCATGTCCACCTTTTACACCTTCTTGTAAAAAGCTCTTCCAAATTGGGTGGTCGTATTCTTCTCTATATTCATCGACATTGTTAAATTGCTCTTTCCATGCAAAATCATATTTGTTATGTATCCCATCAATAAACAGGGAACGATTGTCTTCCATATACATTGCATTTGTTCCTTGCACCTTAAACCCTCGTGAATAGGCACGTGGCAATGTGGTGTCAAGTGTGAGGATAATTGTCTGTCCTCCAACACACTTAATCACAGTGGTCACAACGTCACCTTGCGCAAAATTCCAATCTTTAAGTTCTTTATCGTCAGGTTTTTTATCTGCTATAAATTGATGCAATCCAGC
>DBGA01000032.1:0-25409 GCA_002295325.1 Ruminococcaceae bacterium UBA866
GGATCTAACAACTGCAGAGCAAAAGGCAGCTAAATATCTAATAAGTAATTTTGAGTCTGCACTAAACCTGCCAGTGGATGATTTGGCTAAAAACTCAGGAGTGAGTAAAGCAACATGGATTCGATTTAGCAAAAGTATGGGCTATCAAGGAATTAAAGACCTTAAAAAAGCAATGATAACGAACCTACAAAACACTGTTAATGAAAGTCAGCTTAAGAATGAAAATGAATTTGTTGAGCTTAAAAATGATAGCACAATTGAAAATGTCGTATCGAGAATTGTTGAAAACAGCGTTACTGCAATTCGAGATACCGCACTATTGGTGGACGATCTTGTTATGGAAAATGCAGCAGCAGATATAGCAAAAGCTCGTTCGGTACGTATTTTCGGTGTGGCAGCTTCTGGTGTGGTTGCAAAGGACTTGGCACAAAAACTTACACGTATAGGGAAATGTGTTGTCTATTTTGAGGATTTCCACGAAAATTTATTGGCAGCAACCACGATGAATAAGGAGGATGTGGCAGTTATCATTTCTTGTTCAGGCAGAACAAAAGAGATTGTACAACTACTACATATTGTTAAAAACGCAGGACCTAAAATAATTGCGATTACTAAATTTGCTAAAAATGATTTAACTGAGCTTGCAGATCATCAACTTATTATTAGTACCCCAGAAAACGAGAAACGTATTGGAGCGACAAGTTCACGTATTTCACAACTCATTTTGGTAGATATTTTATATAGCGTAGTGTTGAAAAATGATGTTAAGAATGTAACCAAACACCTAAATGATAGCTACCAACTCAGCCGACTGTTCAAAGATTTAATGAATTAATTCAGGATGGAATAATAAAATGCAAAACTATACTTTAGATGAAAAGATTGCACAGCTTTTTATAGTAAGCTTTGCACATACTAAGCTGACTAAAGAAGATATCAGAGAATTTAAAAAACATAAATTCTCTAACTTTGTCTATTTTGCAAGGAATCTAAGTGATTATAAATCAGTTGCAGAACTTAGCAACAGTTTGCAGGAAATTGCAAAGGAAAACTGCAATATACCTGCATTTATTACTATAGACCAAGAGGGCGGAATGGTGGCGAGAGTTTATTCTGGTGCCACACATTTCCCAACAAATATGGCAATAACGGCATCAAAAAATGTCGATAAAGTTTATGAAATGGGCAAAATGGTTGGTGAAGAGTTGCTTTTAATGGGTATCAACTTTAACCTTGCACCAGTCCTTGACGTGAACAATAACCCACATAACCCAGTTATCGGTATCCGTGCTTACTCTGATAAGCCGGAGCAGGTAGCAAAAATGGGCGTTGACTATATCAATGGCTTGCAATCAGCAGGAGTTCTTGCAATTGCAAAGCATTTTCCAGGTCATGGTGACGTGTCTGTAGACTCGCATTTGGCATTGCCAGTGATTGACTATCCAATGGAGCGCCTTGAAAAAGTGGAACTATTGCCCTTTAAAGCAGCGATAAAAGCAGACGTATCATCTATTATGTCTGCACACGTTGTGTTTCCAGCTGTGGACGATAGTGGCTTGCCCGCAACCCTTTCTCCAAAAATTCTAACTGAATTTTTGCGTGGTAGCCTTAACTTTAATGGCTTGATAATGACAGACGGTATGAAGATGGAAGCGATTAATACTTACTATGGTGTTGAGCGTGGAGCGGTGCTTGCAATTAAAGCGGGTGCAGATTTACTCTGTATGACGGGTAGCCATCAGGACAACCATCTTGCATTTGAGGCAGTTAAAAAGGCAGTAGCAGAGGGCGAAATACCACCAAGCCGAATTGACGACGCTTTCCAAAGAATAGTACGTTTCAAAGAGCAATATAACTTAAATTTTGACCATACACCATTTGAGCAATTGGTGGAAATGTATCCTGAACATGAGGTGCTTGCAGACAAAATTAGTCGTGAGAGTATCACTCTAGTCAGAGATCCACAAGGGTTTTTGCCACTTGGTAAAGAAAAGATACTTGCAATTTCAACTCTACCTATAAGGGCAAACCTCGCTGAAAATAGTACAGTGGTTTTAGAAAGTTTTGCTGAGGTTCTTGGTAAAAATCTTTGTGCAGATTACCGCGAAATTGAAGTAGATGTTTCAAATGAAATCATTGAAGAAATTGTAAATTCAGCAAGAGAGTATGAAAAGATTGTTGTTGCTACCTATAACGCTATATTAAACAGTCAACAGGCTTTGCTAGTTGAAAAACTAACAGAGGCAGGGGCTAAAGTAATTGTGGTGGCGTTGCGTCTTCCGTATGATTGCAAGGTTATTTCTAAAACAGCAACCTATATTGCTGCATTTGAATACACCAAACGCTCGATATATAATGTTTGTCGTTGTCTTACAGGCGAAATTCCATTCATGGGTGTAATGCCTGTGTCAGACTATGAATAAATTAGAAAGGCTCTTTCAAAAGAGCGAACGATTGGTGATTGGCTTAATGTCAGGTACCTCGGTAGACGGTATTGATGCAGCCTTAGTGCGAATTCATGGAAGCTATACAGATACCGAGGTTGAGCTAATAGGCTTTGAAAATTATAAGTTCCCAGAAGGCATGAGAGAAAGAATCTTCTCTTTATTCGAGGAGGATTCCTCGTCTAGCAAGGATATCTGTCATATGAATTTTTTGCTTGGTGAAATTTTTGCCGACGCAGCTAAAAAAATTGCAAGTCAATGTAATATTAGCCTAGGTGATGTTGACATTATTGGCTCTCATGGACAGACTATCTATCACATTCCAGAGGCAGTAACTGATTGTGGCTATCAAATTCGCTCAACCCTGCAAATTGGCGAGGGTGCAGTGATAGCTGATAGAACAGGGGTTGTTACCGTATCTGATTTTAGGGTAATGGATATGGCAGCGGGTGGATTGGGTGCTCCACTTGTACCATATACGGAATATTTGCTCTATCGTAGCAAAGAGGAATGTGTAGCATTGCAAAACATCGGGGGTGTAGGCAATATTACCGTCATACCAAAAGACGGGGCAGAAAATGAAGTTATAGCCTTCGATACAGGTCCGGGCAACATGATTATTGATTATATGGTATCGTTTATAACAAATGGTAAGCAGAGCTATGATAATAATGGTGAAATGGGCGGACAAGGCGTGGTTAACCAAGAGGTTCTAGCCGAACTGATGCAGGATGAATATTTCAAACTAGCGCCTCCTAAAACAACCGGTCGTGAATATTTTGGAAAAACGTATAGTATGAATTTATTTGATAAGTGCAAGGCATTAGGTATGGCTGACAATGATATCATTGCGACCGCAACGATGTTTACAGCAAAAACCATTGCCGATGCTTGCAAGCGTTTTATCCCACACAAAATCGATAGATTGGTAGTGGGAGGCGGTGGCAGTTATAACGCTACATTGATTAAAATGCTAACAAAGCAGCTACCTGATACTCTGGTGTGTGTTCAAGAGGACTTAGGTTTTTCAAGTGATGCCAAAGAGGCGATTGCATTTGCTGTACTTGCAAATGAAACCATCTCATTTTGTCCTAACAATACACCATCAGCTACAGGGGCAAGAGAAAAGAAAATTCTAGGAAAAATTAATTTATAGTGTAATTTGCCGCCTGTGGTGAGCCATTGGCAAAACCACAGGGCATTTATAATTTAATTAAACAGGAACTGTTTAATTAGTAAAGCTCAAGTTATTCATGCGAATAACTTGAGCTTTTTTGACTAGGAAACTGCCAACTTTAATTTTATTATTCTACTATAAAAGTTTACTTGAAATAGATTCGGTTGTTCGCCTTTTATTGAAATCACTAACAACAAAATTTTTCTTAAAATACTCTGTGTATAAAACGTCGAGTAGATAAAGCTGTGCAACCCTAGAAGAAAGTGCACCACCTTGAAACGGACCTTCGTTTGCACCACATAATAAAACAATATCTGCGTATGCAGTAAGTGGTGACTCGGCAAATTTCGTTATGCAAATTGTTTTGGCTTTGTTTTGTTTTGCGCGCTTTACGTTATCGATGATATCCTTTGTAGAGCCAGAATAGGAGAACGCAATTACCAAATCATTCTCACCTAATAAGGAAGAGGACATTGCCTGACTATGAAGTTCTTGAGTTGAAATGACATTTGGCATAATTCGTCCAAATTTATTACACGCCTCTAATGCCATGATAGAGGAGGCGCCCGCACCAAAAAAATAGATGAGTCTGGCCTCGCTAATGAGAGTAACAGCGTTATTAATATCATCTATATTGAGCATTTCAAAAGTTTGATTAAGCGCTGTTATATCGGTGTTTAACAGCTTACGACACACTTCGTCGGTAGAATCGGCAATATTTATTTCATCTGACAAGGTTAGATTGCTGGAAGATTCATTTGAGCTGATAGATTGTGCCAACATCATTTTAAAGTCTTGATACCCATCTAATTTGAGGGTTTTGCAGAAACGAAAAACGGTGGTATCTCCAACGCCACACTGCTCGGCTAAGTCTGTAATTGACAAATATAAAACCTCATGGGGGGACTGCAAAACAAAAGTGGCTACTTTGCGCTCTGCTTTGGTCAGCATTTTGTCACTGCTTATAATTTTTGAGATAATATCATCACGCATAGTAGAATTTCTCCTTTTTGTAAATTAATTTTTAAACATCAATTGATTGATATATTAAAAGGTACAATAATTATCCGTTAAATACATTCTATAATAAAAATATATTTTTTTCAATGGCTGTTTTGGCAGTTGCCTTTGGACATTAATATAAATTCAATAAAGTAAACTTATATAAAATAAAAACATATTTTTATTTTATATAAGTTTTAATAATAATTTTGTTTATATTGTCAATAAATATAATATTTTTTAGTAATATTTTAAAATATGTTGAAAAATTATTTTTTTATGTTATAATTTAAGTAGAAAAATAAAATAAAAATAAAAAAGATAATTTAAGCAATGAGGGGATATTTAAAATGATAAAAGAACAATTATTAAAGCAAATACAAAATGGATTGATTGTATCCTGCCAAGCGCTGGAAACTGAGCCGCTATATAGCTCATATATTATGGGTAAAATGGCACTTGCAGCATATCAAGGGGGTGCAGTTGCTATTCGTGCAAACTCTCCCACCGATATTCTCGAGATTAAGAAGAATGTAGAGTTGCCTGTTATCGGATTGCATAAGGTTATTTATGACGATAGTGAGGTTTATATTACCCCTACGATAAAAGAAGTTGATGCCCTTGTTGAAGTGGGCTGTGATGTCATTGCGGTGGATGCAACCAAAAGGCTCAGACCCAACAAGCAGACACTCGAGGAATTCTTTGTGGAAGTAAAAGCAAAATATCCAAATCAAATTTTCATGGCAGACACCTCCTGCTATGAAGAGGGTGTATTGGCAAAGGAGCTTGGTTTTGATATGGTTGGAACCACGATGTCAAGCTATACAGAGTATACAAAAGGAACAAAAATTCCTGATTACACACTGATGGAGCGATATGTAAATGATTTAAACATTCCGATTATTGCTGAGGGTGGAATATGGACACCTGAGCAGTTAAAGCAGGCGTTTGATTTGGGTGTTTGGTCAGCTGTTATAGGCGGAGCGATTACAAGACCACGAGAAATTACACAGCGTTTTGTGGAAGCGATAAAATAAAAGTTAAGCTAAAAAAAGAGCATATTATAAAAACTTGTATAATGGAATTATTAGGCACCATTTTGAAGTTTTTTATAATATGCTCTTTTAAGTTATTACAGAATGTAAGGTGGAAAAACATAAGATACTACCTAATAATAACTCATTTAATCAATAAAGTAATGATTGTCCTCTTGTATTGCTTTTATCCCTTGTGTCATTGCCTCTTTTGCATCAATTAAAAATGCTTGCCCATTTAATGCTTTTCCGCTGACTAGATAAGGTGCTTGCAACTTATCAGCAAGGCGGTCATATCTCTGCACCAGAGTGCCAAAGGCATGGCGATAGTGAGCTTTTTTATAGGTGTTTCCTGTGTTATCTGTTATTGTATATTCGATTGGCTGTTTTGCAAGTGGATAGTCAGCATTTGCTACTTCCTCAACGCCATGCATGAATGTATTCGGCAAAAGTCCGCTGCCAAGCATTAGTATCTTACCATCCACTGTTGGTAACAATTGAAAGGGTGAATTTTTTCCAACAGGAGTGTTATCAAGCCCATGTGATTGAGTGAGAGAGGCGGCAAGCTTGCCCACTGCACAAACAGAATGTGTAGGGTGAAGGCTACGATGTGTTGCATACTCGGTGCGGAACACCTCGGGTAATATGCCAATGCAAGTTTTGGTGTTGAGCAAGTCAAAGTGTGGGGCATCTTCCGTTACATTAGCATAGGACAATGCAGGTACTAGCAGTGTGCCCTCCTTGCCTACGGCAAGTAATAGCGCGTCAATGATTTGCGTTGCAGTTATTTTATCTGCATTAAGACCCTTTATCGAAGTATGTACAAGGATTGTATCCCCATTTTTTATACCCAATGCCCTCAAGTCATTGTATAATATTTCTGTATAATTCAATTGCTAATCCTCCTATCAGTTATTATATTCATTATACAAGCAGTCACTTGATAATTCAAGCAGATGCAAGATGGATTAACTATAACGAAAAAATCTCCCAACTGTATGCACAGTCGGGAGATTTTGGTGCAGTTCAACAAATCTATAGTTCGTTTGAAAAAGGGCAACAGACCTTAAATCCTAATCTATGAATCGAGGTTATCCGAATTACAATGTTTAACGGAACACCCATATGGCGTGACTGTTGAAGAAACCATGTGGTCAATGCTATGGTTATGTACTAAATATATTTTTTATTTGCTTGGCAGTTAGATGGGTGGACAATAGCCAGAAAAATAGAAACGAAAAAGAAAGATAAAAAAGACTTCTTAGATGACATGTTTTTTTAAGAAAAAATACACTTTTTTCTCATTGGGTGAAAGGTAAGCGTTTGCAGAATGAGGTCGATTTAAATACTAAAATCCATCTATGTATTCAAAAATAGATAAATTTTTATGGATATAAAAGTTTTTCTGTTGGCTCTCATATTTATGAAACTCACGAAACTCTTTAGAAGTATATTGGCAACCTTGACGAAGTGAACATAACAGTATCAGTAAATATTTCTAATTTATATATTGACACATGGCGATTGTAATGTTATTATAACAACATTACAATTAATACTAAGGGGAGGAAATTATGGAGCTAACTGTATTAGGAAACAACGGTACCTGTCCAATTAAGGATGGAGCTTGCGCCTCATATTTGTTGGAGGTAGGTACGCGCAAAATTTTAATTGATGTTGGGAATGGAAGTGTTGCTAAGCTTCAGCATATTTGTGATTTAAGCGAGATTGACACCATTATCGTCTCACATCTGCATTTTGATCATATTGCAGACCTTTTTCCTTTTAAATATGCACTAGAAACAAGAAAATATTTAGGAGAGAATATTCGTAAAATTAATCTGTACATACCTGTTGTACCTGATTGGATAGAAAAAGAAATTTCCACGAATGATATATTTTCCATTACTTATATCAATGATGGATTTACCTGTAGCACTGAACAATTGCAACTTACATTTAAGCGAGTTGTACATATGGGCGACTCATTTGCAATACGAATAGAAAATGAGGGGAAGACGTTTGTTTACTCTGGTGATAGTGGTCAATGCACACAACTCCAAGAAATTGCAAAAAAATCAGATGTGTTTTTGTGTGAGTCCACCATGTTAGACGATGATGCTAATGGAATATCTCATCACCTTTCAGCGAAGCAGGCAGCACAAATTGCACAGGAGGCGGGTGTAGGGAAGTTATTATTAACACATTTTTCACAGCCATATGATGCGCAAAAGTACGAGCAAAAGGCAAAATTATTTTTTAATAATGTAGAAAGTACAGTGATTTTAAAGAAATATCAAATCTAGAAGTGCGAGATAAAAGTGATATATAAAAAACTAATATTTATTTGTGTAGTTGTAGTATGCAGTAAGCTAATACCTGTTGTTGTTAGGTGGAAAACTTTTTAGTGTTTCCTATTCTGTTTCATAAATATGGTCAAACCTTATTTTTATTTTTTTAAGCAAATCTACATTTAAAATTGCTCCCCTAAAAATAAATAAAATATTAGTCAAATTCTATTGACTAACATTTTCTATTGTGGTATAGTGAACTTGTAATAACAACATAACTAGTTTACAATCAGAGAATCAAAGCATAGTTTCTTATCGATGAAACCTCAAGTGTGCTTTAAATGAAGCTGGTTGGCTTACAATGTTCTTTTAGGGGGCATTTGTTGAAAATAGATTCAGTTTAATATGTGTAATGTGGAGGAGGAGACCTAAATGAATGTTATGCCACGATATCAACAGATCATTAACTATTATCAATCACTTATTGAGGCAGGAACACTCAATGAAGGTGACAAGATGTCGACAGAAGAAGAAATGTGTACTCTATTTGACGTTAGCCGCATTACTGTTCGCAGGGCATTAGACGGATTGACNNTATAAGTTACAGGGTAAAGGAAGTTATGTAACTACTAAACAAACCGATATTCAACTTAATCACTTGCAAGGCTTTAGTGAAGAAATGAAAGCACTTGGATTAGTACCATCTACGACTTTGATTTCAAAAGAAATTATAACTCCTAGTGAAGCAGTTGCAAAAGCTCTAGGAATTAATATTTCTCAGAAAATCTATTTAATCATCAGATTACGTTGCGCAGATAATATGCCAATGGCAATAGAACGTGTGCATCTTCCATTTCATCGTTTTCCTGGACTTGAAAATGAAGATTTAACCAAATCGCTATATGAAGTTTTGCGATTTAACTATAGGTGTGAGAATAAAAAAGCAGTTCAATGTATCAAGGCTGGATCGGCTTCGGATAAAGAGGCAGAATTGTTAAAAATAAAAATCGGAAAACCTGTGTTATATATTAGACGTACTACTTATGAGCGAGATGGAAAACCATTTGAGTATGTACAATCGACCTATCGCGGAGATAAATATCAATTCAATGTTACCATTAATAAATAAGGGGCTAGAGAGCCTTTTGCTTGAGATAGATAAATTAGCATAAAAAGTGCATGTTCCAAATAAAAACTGTAACATGCTTTTTTTTAGATATATTTGTTATGATAACATAATAAGTAGTTTTATTATTATAGGTTAGGGAGTGTTGTTTTGTCTGCTGTTATTAAAAAGGGACCGATTAATAAGCAAACCAGTAAACTGAAGCCACAAAAGAGAGGAAATCTAAAAAAGCAAGAGGCGAGATTAGGGTGGTTGTTTGTTTCCCCAGCTCTTATTGGGTTTAGCGTTTTCACATTTGCGTCCATTATCCGTTCTTTGTATTACTCTTTTACAGAGTGGGACTTATTGACTGAGCCAAAATTGATTGGATTTAATAATTTTTTGAAGATATTCAAGGATAAATATTTTTATCAATATATGGGGAACACCTTTTATTTTGTAATTTTTCTAGTTCCCATTGTTTTAATGATATCATTATTACTTTCAATTATAATAAATAAAAAGTCAAAAGGTATTGTAAAGGCGTATCGTGCCGCATTATTCTTACCATCTATTACATCGACAGTAGCAATTAGTATGGTATGGCTCTGGATTTTTAATCCGGATATGGGTATATTGAATAACTTCTTATATGCAATCGGATTTAACGATGCACCAGCGTGGCTCAACAGCGCCGAGTGGAGTAAGCCAGCGTTGCTCGTTATGAGGGTTTGGCAAATGAGCGGATATTATATGATTATGTTTTTAGCTGGACTACAAACAATTCCGGAAAGTTTGTATGAAGCTTCTGAAGTAGATGGAGCCAATAAAATAAAGCAGTTTTTTAAAATTACAGTTCCAATGCTATCTAATACATTTTTTGTTGTAGCAATTTTATTGGTAATCGAAGCGTTCAACATGTTTGAGAGCGTATTTATCATGACAGGTGGAGGTCCACTAGGATCTACTAGCACCATCATGTACTACATTTATGAAAAAGCATTTAGTTATTATGAAATGGGTTATGCGTCTGCACTAGCTTGGATTTTCTTTATTATTATAATGATTGTTACGCTAATCCAATATCGCTTCCGCAATGAACAGGGGGGAGAATAATAATGAAATTTAAACTAACAGCAGCAAAAAAAATACGGTTTACCGCATATCATATTTTTATGATTATATTGTCTGCAACTATGATTTATCCCTTTTTGTGGTCCTCAATATCTTCGTTTAAAACAATTGAACAACTATATTCAGGTAACCCTTTAAATTTAATACCAAAGCCGTTTACGCTTGAGAATTATCGTAGGCTGTTTGAAGTTCTACCTTTTGGAAAATTTATTTTTAACTCAATTTGGTTGTCTATCTTAATTCCATTTACAATGATTGTTGTTGCTTCGTTTACAGCTTATGCGCTGACAAGATTGGATTTTAAGGGCAGAAACTTGCTGTTTTTAGCGTTTATTGCAACAATGATGATACCTAGCCACGTTACATTAATTCCAAACTACAAAACAATTGTGGATATGAATTTATATAATACATATACAGCATTATTTTTAACAAGTATGTTTACCGCATCTAATGCATTTAATATTTTCTTCTTTCGCCAATTCTTTTTAAGTATTCCAAAAGATTTGGAGAATGCAGCAATTATTGATGGTTGCTCTCGCATAGGAGTGTTTTTTAAGATTATTTTACCAAACTCTAAGCCAGCCATAGCAACCACAGCAATACTAAGTTTCCGTACGGTGTGGAATCAGTTCTTGTGGCCAATGATTGTTATTAACGATTTTGAAAAGATGACGTTGACGGTCGGACTAAAATACTTGAAAGAATGGGAACCAAATTGGGCTGTACTTCTAGCCGGTGCAACCATTAGCATACTCCCAATTATTGTTGTGTTTTTCTTATTCCAAAAGCAATTTATGTCGTCTTCAATGAACTCAGGATTTGGCGGAAAATAATAGGTGAATAGCCACTAAAGGCTTCATATAAATTAAATAATTGGAGGATTTACAATGAAAAAGTTCAAAGCTACTCGAGCAGTAGCACTACTTATGGCACTTACTTTGTCAATTGGATTAACTGCATGCGGTAAAAATTCCGCTTCTGATCCTGCTTCATCACCAACTACTCCAACCGCTTCACAAGATTCAAAACCCAAAGAGCCTGAAACCTTAAAAGTTTATACTTGGTGGGATATTACAAAATTTGCTCACCTACAAAAAATGGAAGCTGATTTTGAAACAGCAAACCCAGACATTAAGCTAGAATTTGTAACAATACCAAGTAAATATGCTGATACAATGGTTACAAAACTTGCAGGTGGTGAAATTCCAGACGTTATGATGCTTGCTATGGACCAAGTGCCACGTTATGCACTATCAGGTATGCTATTACCATTAGATGATTTGGCATCTGCTGAATATAAAGGTTCACTATATCCAGTTGTAAAGAACGCGTTGACTGTTGATGGTAAAATGTACGCTGCAGCTCGTGATGTTACACCAAAAGTTATGTATCTTAACACTAAGATGTTTGAAGATGCAGGGGTTCCAATTCCAGCAGATACTTGGACTATGGATGAGTTTACAGAGACTACAAAAAAATTAACAAAAGGTAGCGGCGCTACTGCTCAATGGGGATATTATTGGAAGAATTATACTGATCAAACTTTTGCGATGATTGCTGCATTTGGTGGAGAGTTATATGCTAAAGATGGAAAGTCAAGCGTATTATCTACTGACCCTAATACTAAAAAAGCAATGCAATATATGTATGACTTGTATAACACACACAAAGTTTGCCCTTCTGCCGCACAAGCTGCACAGTTTGGCGATAATGAATTTTCACCATTTATGGCAAATAAAGTTGCAATGCAAATAGGGGCACTATCAACCGCATCTACATTTGATGGCAACAAAACACCATATACTGTACTACCTATGCCTTCAATTGATGGTGTAAGCAAAACATCTTCGTTTGTTAATACTTGGGTTGTACCAAAAACAGCGAAACATCCAGAGCTATCATGGAAAGTTGTAGAATTCCTCTCAGGAAAAGATGGACAACAAATTGCACTTGATATGAACTATGGCTTACCAGCATCAAACAAGGTTGATACGGCTGCTTTTGAAGCTAAAACACCTTATAACAAATATTTTGTTAAAGCATTAGATACAGCAGTTCCTTACCCAGTTAATATGAACGGATCTGCTTTCCAAACAATGTTCCAAAAAGAGTGTGAAGCTCTATGGGCTGGTGCTGTGAAACCAGAAGATTTTACGAAAAATGTAGATGAACAAGCAACAGCTATTCTAAGCAAATAACCTTTGAGGTGTTGGATAATGAGGGAGCTTATAGCTCCCTCGTCCAATATCAAAATGAGGGTAGGAGAATTATTATGACAATAAAATACGTGGATGACGGAGCTTACATTACTAAAATTTGTGATATGCTACACGTCGTAGAACATGACGAAATTACAGCCATCGAAGAAGCTGCACTTATGGCGTTTAAATCCATCCAAAATGGAGGTCTTCTTCATGTTTTTTCTACAGGGCATTCCCACATGATTGTAGAAGAGATGTTTTATCGCGCAGGAGGTTTAATTGCTGTTAATCCTATTTTAGATAATTCGCTAATGTTACACGAAGGTGCAGTTACCAGTACAGAAAATGAGCGATTACACGGCAAGGCAGAAGAAGTTTTAAGCAAAGCCAACTTACAAAAAGGAGATACTATTATTATATCTTCCAACACCGGCATCAATGCGGTTCCAGTTGAGGCTGCTTTATATGCTAAGAGTAAAGGCGTTGCTGTAATAGGAGTTACTTCGGTAGAGGCTTCAAGAGGGCTTAAATCGAGGCATAATGATGGGAAAAAACTATATGAGGTTAGTGATATAGTTATTGACAATCATGCACCAATTGGCGATGGATTGGTATGTGTGCCAATCAATGGACAGATTACAGGTGGGGCTTCTACCTTTAGTAGTTTATTTATCGCACAAAGAATTGTGCTTAAAATTGAAAACTTATACTTGGCTAATGGACTAACTCCCCCGATCTTTATGAGTGCAAATATTCCAGGTGGTGATGAACATAACGCAAGTGCCGTTATCAAGTATCAAGATAGAATTAAAGCCTTAAGATAAAGAGGTAAGAGAGATGAATTATTATATCATATGCGATGCAGGTGGTACCAAAGCTGATTTTATTTTATTTGATGGTGAAGGACATTTCCTAGCACGTCACCGAAATGCGGGTGCAAATGCAATTTTTATTGGCGTTGAAGCCTCACTGGTGGCTGTGATTAATGGAATCCAAAGTTGTTTGTCACAAGCAAATTTGAACATTGAATGTATTACTAGTATTACATTGTTTATCCCAGGGTTTCGTTCTTGTATTGAAACTCTAAAAAAACAATTGCATTATGATAATATCACTCTACAAGGTGATGAAGAAAATGCATTTTATGGAGCACTTGGAAAAAAGCAAGGGATTGTTGTGTTAAGTGGAACTGGCTCGTTTGCCAGTGGAAAAGATGGGCATGGGAATGAAGTAGTTTGTGGTGGCTGGGGACCTATGATAGGCGATTATGGTAGCGGCTATCATATAGGTGCTATGTGTATGAGTCATGTGGCACAGCTATATGATGAGGGCAAGCACAACACTATTTTAGAACTACTTATGTTAAAAGAACTAGGAATCGAAACTGTACCTATGTTACGCCATTTAATTTATAAAGAAGAATTTTCAAGATCAAAGGTTGCAGATTTATGTAAGACCGTTGCTAAGGCAGCGCAGCTTGAAGATGAAACAGCATTGCTCATTCTTGAAAAAGCGGCACATGAATTGGTGGCTTTGGTTACAACGATTGCTAAACGAATAAATGGAGAAAGTTTAGAAGTTTCACTGATTGGTGGAGTCACTCAAATTGGCCCCCTTATGACACAGAAATTTCAAGAAAAGCTCCTAATAGCATTACCGCAAGCAAAGTATGTAGCATGTAAATATTCACCTGTTATTGGTGGAGTACTATATGTGCTTGCTAATATTGAGGGTTGCAATATTGAAGACCCAATGATAATACAAAATATAGAAAAAGAGGTTGACAAAGTATGTTAATGGATCAATATTTTGAGGGTATGAAGAGCGTATTGAAAAAGGTAGAAGATACGCAACGTGAAGCAGTTATCACAATTGCAAATGAAATTGCACAACGTTTGTCAAAAGGTGCAGCGTGGCACATTATGGATACTGGACATATGCTTATGTTTGAGGGCTTTGGTCGTACAGGTGGAATGATGTCCCTAAAAGCAATTAGAATTACTTCTGATATTCAAAATCCAGTTCGTCATAGACCTTCCCCGGCGAGGGGTATTGTAGGATATGATACGATTCCAGGCTATGCAGATTATGTACTTGGGCGTGCTAATATTCTAAATGGCGATATCATTATGATTGGCTCAGTGTCTGGATATAGTTATTTCCCCGTGGATTTAGCATTAAAAGCCAATGAAATGGATTGTCTTACAATAGCAATCACTACAATAGACTATTCCAAACGACTTACATCCAAGCATCCGTCTGGCAAGCGTTTGTTTGAGGCTTGTACTTATGCACTTGATAACTGCTCTAACTATGGAGATACTTTGGTAGACGTGCCTGAGCTGGGACAATCTATTTGTCCGGCAAGTGGAATTGGTGCAAGTTATGTAATGTGGGCTTTACAAAGTACTGTTATTGAAAAAATGTTGGAGATGGGTTTAAAACCGAGTGTTTATATTTCCAATCATATGCCAAATGCTTCTGCAATTAACGGAGAGGCATTAGACACGTATGAGAAATTTGGATATTAATCTTTGAAAAGAATTAAGGGGATATGAGTATGTCTTTATTAGGAACAACATTTAGTGCAGAATTTTGCCCTAAAATTAATAATTTCAAAAGTCTTAAGAATTTAATTTCTAAGGATGAGTATATTAAAACACAGCCACTTGTTCCATTGCTTTCTATGGTAGGAATTGCAACCAATACTGATGAAAAGGTAGAGTTATTGCCAGGTAAATCAACTATGATCGAGTGTGATAAGAAGATAACTGTTAGCTATGAATCTTTTGGGGGTTATGATATACAAGCAGCCCTTTATATTGTAGCTCATAACGATAGTATGTTAATTTCAGCTGAGATTTTTAACAATCAAGAGGATTTTGATATAGTGGAGATATTGTGTCCTCATATCAGTGGTATTTATTTAGGCGATAGTTATGAAGATGATGCTATTATTTATCCACATCATGCTGGTGAACGCACTGTAAACCCAATCAAAGTTTATGGTACAGATCGAGTAGACTTTTGGCGTGCAAGTAGTGAGCCCTACGGAGATATCTATAAAAGAGAAATTAACTATTGTGGTTTAGCGTCAATGAGCTGGATGTATTACTATGATCAGGCAAATGGATTATATATAGGTTCTCACGATCCCCGCTATCCTGTAACAGGCATCATTGCAGAGAGTGGAACCGAAAAAACACCATATATGGGTTTTGGATTTCGTAAGCATCATCGCATTTCATCCAAAGAAGGTTACCATACTGGTGAGTATAAAATAGTGATTACTGATAAAGATTGGCATTATGGTGCCCAGGTTTACCGAGATTATATTGTGCCGTATCTGGATTTTGATCACACCCCAGAGTTTCTAAAAGAAGAATGTGCCTTAAATCAGTGCTATAACTTTAAGCGATCAGGTGTCATTGATAATTATTTTAAAGATATTCCTAAAATGTATGATGCAGGAAATGAGTGGGGAATACGTCATATGTTTATTGCTAGTTGGAATCGTGATGGATTTGACTCGTTTTATCCAGAATACTACCCAGATATGGAACTTGGTTCTGCAATGGAATTTCGACGTGGTCTTGAATATGTTCGTGATCATGGTGGCTTTTCTACTCTCTATATTAATGCAAGAATATTTGATGTAAAATCAGATTTTCATAAATCAGTTGGTCAAAAAATGGCAATAAGGAATGAAAAAGGTGAAATGTACTCTGAAACCTATGGGCCTGAAAAATTTACAGTGAATTGTCCATCGGATATGCTTTGGAGCGATTTTTTAATTGACACAGCAGAATTTGCAGTCAAGGCATACGGTGCTGATGGTATTTACCTAGACCAGCTTGCATCAGCAGAACCTTTTGCATGTTATTGTAAAGAGCATAGCCATGAAAATATCGGTGAGTTTAACAATGGTTATATATATGTTTTAAAAGNNCACGCCTTAAAAAATCAAATCCCAATGCTTATATAATGACAGAAAATTGTGGCGATATCTACGGTAGCTATACATGGGGCAACCTTACTTGGAATGGTGCGGATTATGATGAGCACTATCAAGTTTTCAAGTATACATTCCCAGAGTTCGTTCAAGTGAATATGGTGAATCCTCGTGGTTGGGAAAGTGATGAAGTCAAAAAGAACACCTTGTTTTATAAGGACATGCAAAGAGCAATTTTGCTAGGTAATGTACTTTGGATGGGAATTACCGCCCGCATGTCAAAACAATCAGGCGTGTATTATACTGATGGAAAATTGTTGAATAACTTCCGTAAAAATTTACAGGAGTACCTCAAAGAAGCGACCTTCTTAGATGATGCTTATTTAGGTGATATATCAAACAACTGTGATGCGACCTCTTGGCAGTTAGCAGATGGCCGATATATNNTATGTTCTAAACTTACAAGTTATAATTTGCAATGGGAACAAAGTGAAGAAATCATTAACGGTAATACATTTAAAGTTGACTTTGAAGGTCAATCCTTGATTTGCATCATTGCAGAGTAAATCATTAAAAAATAAATATAAATAAGGCTCAAGTTATTCATATGAAATAGCTTGAGCCTTTCTATTGAAAGTGAGTGGATTTTTATGGTTGCAAGATTAAAGTGTAATAATTGCGGCAAAGTTTTTATAAAGGATTGTTCACCAGGTGGATATATTGAATGTCCCTGCTGTAATGCTGATAATGAAAAGGACTTACTAGGGAATTTTATAAATAAGGATAAGATTGATACTGCTTTAAAATGCTTTCTCGGCTCATGGTGTTGACGAGGGACACCTCCATGCCCGATAGCTCAATATTGGCAGGGAGCAAGTCCACCCCTCATGGTGGGATAAGATATGGAGCTTGCCAAGTGGGAGCATATTCACAGCAAAAATGAAAATCTGAGTATTACCCTCACAAGCCCAATAGCTGATTATAGGGACAACAGCTTCACTCAATTCAACAGCGATAAAACCGATGAACAGATACTCAATGAAGCTATTCACAACAGCAATTTTCTTTCGGAGCTACGCAAGGATAGTGATTTTGCAATTTCAATTACTCCCACCTCTGTCTTTGTATTCTTCCACAATTTCAAACATAAGCACATTGATTTAAGCCTTGCTGAACAGTTTGACACCCCTGCAAAAGAGTCTGTTTTACCAACTCCGCAAGTGCCGGAGCTTGCACCAGTCACAGCAGAAATTACACAGGCAGACATTACCACCGCTTTACAGACTTGGAACGGCAACGAGGACAGTAAGACAAGAGTTTTTGCCTATATGCAAGACCATAGCCGAGAACGTGGTACAGCCGATTGGCTAAAAAATGAGTATGGCGGCAATGCCCCTGCATTTACTGTTACTAAGGGCGATTTGACCCTTGAATTGCCGTGGGCAAAGGTACAAAGGCACATCGGTCAGCTTGTAGAAAACCACGAGTTTATTGATGAATTTAGCCTTGCCCCATCAGTTTTAGACAGTGATTTGCCACACTATTCGGTGGAGCAAACCTCCGATGCGTGGGAGCAGCCTTTCATTGTGCGTGACAACACCGTGCCCGATGATGACATGGACAGATACCACCATACAGAGGATACCTACCTCACTTATAATACAGAGGAAGAAGCACAGGCAATAGCCGACCGCTTAAACGAAACCGAGCCACAGAGCTTTCCCGAGCTTACCTTTGATATGTACCACACCCAAAGCCCCGATGTTTTTAAGATTAGAGCTAACAGCTATTTGGTGGCGGTTGAAGTGACAGCCACCGAGGAATTGTGGCAACGATTGGCAGATAAAGGGCTTGTGCCGATTGCAGACAGCGAACAGCGACTATTGTTTGAAACAGACGGCAACAACTGGAATAGGTTTATTATCCCCGACACCTTTGGCAACAAATCCAACAATCTAAATGCTCTTGATGTCCTCACTCCCGAGGAATACAAAACTATGTTGGCGGTTGCTCGTGCGGTTATCCCCACAGAGGAAAAACAAGCCGAAATTACCCCTATCCCATACACCAAGGGCGATACTGTTTATCTTGAAAACGGTACGCCTTTTTTAGTTGAGGATATTACCGACAGGCAAGTAACCCTCCGTGACCCATCGCTATATTACCCAATCCTAAGAGCCGAAAGCCGTGAGAGCTTTATGCGGCTTTTGGAGCGATACCCTCAAATTGCCACCACCCAAGAAAAAGCCGAAAACTTCCGCATTACCGATACCCATTTAGGCGAGGGCAACAAGCGAGAAAAGTATCAGCGAAACATTGCTGCCATTACCACCTTGCAAGCTCTTGAAAAAGAAAACCGCCCTGCCACCAAAGAGGAACAGGAAATCTTATCCCAATATGTCGGTTGGGGCGGTTTGTCCGATGTTTTTGATGCAAGTAAGGATAGTTGGCATAACGAATACTTACAGCTAAAAGACCTTTTGAACGAGAGCGAGTACGAAATGGCAAGGGCAAGCACCTTGGGTGCTTACTACACCAGTCCTACGGTTATCAAGGCAATCTATGATGCCGTGGAGCAAATGGGCTTTACCACAGGCAATATCTTAGAGCCTGCCTGCGGAACGGGCAACTTTTTCGGTATGCTCCCCGACAGTATGCAAGGCTCAAACCTCTATGGTGTGGAGCTTGACAGCATCACAGGCAGAATTGCAAAACAGCTCTACCCAAATGCAAATATCGCCGTAACTGGCTTTGAAAGTACTGATTTACCCGATAGCTTTTTCGACCTCGCCATTGGCAACGTGCCTTTTGGAAACTACAAGCTCAGTGAGAAACGCTATGATAGCCAAAACTTTCTTATACATGACCACTTTTTCGCAAAGGCACTGGATAAAGTTCGCCCCGGTGGTATTGTTGCCTTTGTGACCTCTAAGGGAACGATGGACAAGAAAAGCCCCGAGGTTAGACGATACCTTGCCCAAAGAGCCGAGCTGCTTGGTGCTATCCGCTTGCCCAACAACGCATTTTCCAAAAACGCAGGCACAGAGGTAACAAGCGATATTATCTTCCTGCAAAAGCGAGAAAACCCCATTGATGTGGATAGGGATTGGATTTTCCTTGATACAGACCAAAATGACATTACCCTAAACAGCTATTTTGTAGAAAACCAACACATGATACTTGGCAATATGGAAATTGTCAGCGGTCAGTTTGGCATGGAAAGTGCCTGTGTTCCTACCCTTGGTGCAGACCTGTCACAACAGCTTAGTATGGCTATCCGTAACATAGAGGGCGAAATCAGCGAAGCGGATCTGCCCGATATGGAAATCTCCGAGCAAGTGTCTATTCCTGCCGACCCTAACGTCAAAAACCATACCTACACCCTTGTGGACGGCGAGGTTTATTTCCGTGAAAACTCACGCATGGTTAAGCCTGCTCTTAATCAAACCGCAAAGGAACGTGTCACAGGGCTTGTGGAGCTAAGAGAATGTGTCAATGACCTTATCTACTATCAGCTTGAAGATTTTAGCGATGAAATGATTAAGGCAGAGCAAGCAAAGCTCAACCGCCTGTATGACAGCTTTACCGCAAAATATGGGCTAGCTTACAATTATCTTGCAAGACACCTGTTTACGCTCATAAAGCTTTCGGAAAGGAGTTTTTATGGAACAAACCGCTATGGGTTGTAAACAAATTAGAAATGCTCCCGAACAACGTACCTATAAGGTAGAAGATGTTGCCGACATTCTTGGAATTGGTCGCAGCTCTGCCTACAATCTTGTAAAGGAAGGTCATTTCAAAACAGTACGCATTGGAACGTCCATACGGGTATCAAAAAAGTCCTTTGACGAGTGGTTAGATAAACAAAATATTTAACCGAAAAGGAGATAATCAGTATGGCAAGCATTATTAAAAGAAAAAAGGCATATTCCCTCGTGTATAACTACACCGATGAAAAGGGAGAAACAAAACAGAAATGGGAAACGTGGCACACCCACAAAGAAGCCTTAAAACGCAAGGCAGAAGTTGAAAATGAAATCGTGCAAGGTATCTTTTTACCACCAACCAAGCAAACCATTGAGGATTTTATGTATGAGTTTGTTTCGCTGTATGGAGAAAAGAAATGGAGCGTATCCACATACGATTCTAATTGTGGTCTTATCGCAAACTACATTAACCCCATCATAGGCAAAACGCCTGTGCAGGATATGACCCCAAGGGTAGCCGACAAATATATTCAAACCTTGCAAAAAACACCACCCGTTGTGAAGCGAAACAAAAAAGCTGCCACAACCTATGTTACCCCACAGGTCATCGAAAAGATTGTCAAATTACTTCGCTGTGCTTTCAAGCAAGCAATTCGTTGGGAGATGGTTTCACGAAATCCCTTTGACAATGCGGTGCTACCTCGCACGGAATACAAGAAGCGAGATATTTGGACTGCTGACATGATTAAACAGGCTCTTGATGAATGTCCCGATAACAAGCTTTATATCGCAATGAACTTGGCTTTCGCCTGCTCCTTGCGTATCGGGGAAATTTTAGGACTGCAATGGTGTAATGTTCACATCGAAGATGATGATATTGCGGCAGACAATGCCCATATCTTTGTTGATAAGGAATTAACTCGTGGCTCAAAGCGTGCCATTGAAATGTTGGGCGAAAAGGACATCTATCATATCTTCACACCTATGATGCCTAACACAAGCACACGTTTGATGTTAAAGAAGCCAAAAACCGATTCCAGTATCAGAAAGGTATGGTTGCCCAAAACAGTTGCCTATATCCTCCGTGAATGGAAGGTTGCCCAAGATGAGTTAATTCAGTTTTTGGGCGAGGAATATCAAAACTATGATTTGGTGGTTGCCCTTGCCAACGGCAGACCCTGTGAAAATCGAATTATTGAAAAAGCTTTCTTAGAGCTGAAGGAGCAATTAGGACTGCCAAGAGTGGTATTCCACTCGCTACGTCATTCCAGTACCACCTATAAGCTAAAGTTTAACCACGGCGATTTAAAAGCCACGCAAGGCGATACGGGACACGCAGAGATAGATATGATTACCAAGGTGTATGCTCACATCTTAGACGAAGATAGAAAAATCAATGCACAAACGTTTGAGAATGCTTTTTACACCAAAACCACTGACCTTAGAAATGTAAAACCACCCGAAGAAACACCGCCAACTTTGGACGCTGTTACCCTGCTTGCAGAGCTTTCAAAATCCCCCGAGCTATTAGAAACTCTTTCAAAACTATTGATGGCACAAAGCTCTGCTAAGTAATGTTTCGAACTAAATCTGCTCGAAATATATATGCTCCGAACAGTCCAATTAGCAAATGGCAAAAATTCTTAGCAAGAAACTCTAAAAAAGTTCGTATCCAATTAGCAAATATACAAATCTATACAGAAAAAATTCAAGAAAAGAATGTGACGTGGTTGCCGAAAAAAAGAAAAGCCGTAAACCTCAAAAATAAGGTCTACGGCAGTGTTTACTGGCACCCCCTACCGGAATTGAACCGATAATTGTCCCTTAGGAGGGGACTGTTATATCCATTTAACTAAGAGGGCAGATATGAAATTTTTAAAAAAACTGAGTGAAAGTAGATAGTTATCCCTGCCGCTTAGGGGGCGACCGCTCTATTCGACTAACCTATAAGCATATTTACCTTTCATATTATAGTACAATATCTGTCAAAATGCAAACAAAATAACTTGGTTATTTTAAGAAATATAATTTACTTGTAAACGACTAGGCTTAGTGCTATAATTCACAATAGATATTAATGTTTTGTAAAGATTTATGAAATAAGGGGCGTATAAAATTGCTTTTACAAGCTAAAAGAAGAATAAAATTCTTAAGTTCAGTTCTCTCAAACCCAGCTAGGGTTATTGTATCAAGTTTTGCGTTACTAATTTTGACTGGTGCATTGATATTAATGCTACCCATTTGCTCAAAATCCGGATTACCCACTGATTTTATCAGTGCGTTGTTTACAGCAACGTCGGCAACCTGTGTTACAGGATTGATTGTTGTTGATACCTTCACTTATTTTTCGATAGTAGGACAGGTAGTCATTTTATTATTAATTCAACTTGGTGGATTAGGGCTTGTAACCTTTGCAACATTTTTTAATATTGCAATCAGAAAAAGGATAGGGTTAAAGAGTCTATATATCGCACAAGAATCTGTAAGCTCGGATAATATGTCTGATGTTGGACGTCTTTTGAAGTTAATTTTTATCGTCACAATTTCTTTTGAATTTGTGGGTGCTTGTATTTTAGCCAGCGTATTCATTCCACAATATGGACAAGCAGGAATATTCATTTCAATATTTACTGCAGTTTCAGCCTACTGTAATGCAGGCTTTGATTTGTTTGGTTTTCAAGGAGAATATTCAAGTTTAGTTAACTATCATGATAACCCTGTTGTGCTAATCACAATTATGGCACTTATCATCTGTGGTGGACTGGGTTTTATCGTGTGGCAAGAATTGTTCGTTTTTAAAAAGAGAAAACACATTTCACTGCACACAACAATTGTATTGGTAGCAACGGTTTCATTAATCCTTTTGGGAGCGCTATTTGTTGGATTGTTTGAATGGAGTAACATGAACACAATGGGCGATATGACAACAGGCGAAAAGGTATTAAACTCATTTTTTCAATCTGTAACAGCAAGGACGGCGGGATTTAACTCTATAGCAATTGAAAAAATGTTTGGAATTACCAAATTATTCATGGTTATTTTGATGTTTATTGGTGCTGCACCTGGAGGTACAGGTGGTGGTATTAAGGTTACTACATTTTATGTACTGGTTATGACTGTGGTCTGCGTAATGCGGGGCAAGGATGAAACGATTATCGGTAAACGCAAGGTTGATAAATCAGTCATATACAAGGCAATGGCTGTTACCTCAATTGCGCTTCTTGTAGTTTTCGTTTCAACCTCAACAATATTCTTTACTTCACACGCAGGAGGCGTAAACTTCTCTGAGATTGATGCATTATTTGAATCAGTTTCAGCCTTTGCAACAGTTGGACTTACAAGTGGTGTTTCTGGTGTTGCAAATACTGCTTCCCGTATTGCACTGATATTTACAATGTTTATCGGACGTGTAGGGCCTGTTTCGTTAGCGTTATCTCTTGCAATGAAGCTTCAAAAAAAGAACACTGTATTGCCAGAAGCAAAGATTATGGTAGGGTAATAATGTAAATAATAATTTGTGATAAATTAATAACAAAAAGAGGACAAACCTAATCCCTTATGGTATAATATTTATAAAATAAATATTATACCATAACTATTTATCAAAATTTAAAGTTGCTTTTCGGAGGTAATATGGACAATGTATTAAGCTTCATCACAATGGCAGGTGGTCTTGCATTTTTCCTTTTTGGAATGAACATTCTGGGCTCTGGCCTTGAAAAATTATCTGGCGGCAGGATGGAAAAAACCCTAGAAAAAATGACAAGTAATGTGTTCAAAAGTCTATTACTTGGTATAGTAGTAACTGCTGCAATCCAGAGTTCTTCAGCAACAACTGTTATTGTTGTTGGACTTGTAAACGCCGGAATATTAAAGCTTCNNTTGGTGTTATCATGGGTGCCAATATTGGTACTACGGTAACCTCAATAATTTTAAGTTTGGGTGACCTTGACAAAGCGGAAAGTGCTGGCATTGCGCTTAAACTATTAAAGCCAACTACACTCGCTCCAATTGTTGCGATTATTGGTATCGTATTCTATATGGGTGCAAGAAAAACAAGGCAAAAGATGCTAGGTGAGATACTTCTTGGATTTGGTATCCTTTTTAACGGTATGTTTATTATGACAGATGCTGTCGCACCTCTTGCTGATTCTCCTATATTTGCATCAATGTTTGCAACATTATCAAACCCTATATTAGGAATACTTGCAGGAACAATTGTAACCGCAGTAATTCAAAGTTCCTCGGCATCGGTTGGTATATTACAAGCACTTGCATCAACCGGAGTCATTTCCTTTTCGGCGGCTGTTCCTATTATAATGGGACAAAATATTGGTACTTGTGTAACTTCATTAATCTCAAGTATTGGTGCAAATAAAAACGCTAAGCGTGCTGCAATGGTTCACCTTTATTTTAACATCATTGGTACTGTACTGTTCTTTATTGGTGTTTATACCTTCCAAAGCTTAGTGGGCTTTCGCTTCTGGTCTGATTCTATATCAATGACTGGAATTTCCTCAGTCCATATTATATTCAATGTTATAACTACGTTGATTTTCATTCCGTTTACTGGTTTGCTTGAAAAGCTTGCAGTGCTCACTGTAAAAGGCAAAAAGGGCGAGGTAAGTGCGGCTGACCTTGATGTTGTTGTCCTTGATGAAAGATTTTTGCGTTCGCCATCTATTGCTCTTTCTCAATGTGATGAAGTTGTAAAAACCATGGGCCAATATGCCAAGAAAAACTTTGAAATGGCAGTCACACTATTTGAAAAATATGATCCTAAAAAAGTCGAGTCTATAAACGAATTTGAAAATGCTATCGACCGCATGGAAGATAAAATAAACAACTATCTCATAAAACTTACTGATTTCGAGTTGACAGATGTCGAAAGTCGAAACATCACATACCTTTTAAAGCTTGTGTCTGAGTTTGAGCGTGTTGGAGACTATACGATAAACATTCTTGAGTTAGCTGAACAATTATATCAAAGTCAGGCTAATTTATCACAAAGGGCATTGAATGAACTTGCGGCTATTTCAGATGCAGTTGCAGAGATTGTTGACATGGCAATCATCTCGTTTATAAGCAATGATTCTGCACTTGCTGCTAAAATTGAGCCTCTAGAAGAAACGATTGACACTATGGAAGATACCTTGAAATTCAAGCATATTGAACGTCTAAAAAATGGAAAATGTACAATCGATGGCGGTGTTATCTTCTTAGAGCTGTTGACAAACCTTGAGCGTATTTCAGACCACTGTTCCAATATTGGTGTATATATCATTGGATACAACAATAATAAGGACAGTATGAGCCGTCATGATTACATCAAGCGTATTCATGGGGGCGAAGAAGAGGA
>DBGA01000032.1:25435-31210 GCA_002295325.1 Ruminococcaceae bacterium UBA866
GGGCAGGTTTTAAAACCTGCCCCTTATTTTATGTATTATATTTTTAAATCTTTTTTGTTGTAGATGATAAAACTAAAGGCAGCACATACTACAATTGTGATAACTCCAACTAAAACACCTAGCATATCAAACCCGTCTGTCATAAGTTTACTCGGCGATACCGTATCAATGGGAGAAAAAACGATTAAAAAATCAAGGTCTTTTATCATTGACGAGGCAACTCCGATTAAAAATGTGCCAAACACAATTCCTAAAGCAAATGGCGAGGCTTGCTTGCTGTTTTTTAGTAGGGCAGAGGCTAAAAATCCAATCGACATAAAGACAATTCCGGCAAATAGCAATCCAGAGAATATTAATACTACGTCATATAGTAGCTCTGAAAAGGGGATTTTCCCCTCATTAAATATTGCCAATAAAATGCAGGAGATGCCACTTAATAAAATTGGAAGTATGGCAAAGGCAATAGCGTTTGCAAGCATTTTACCTTTTACAATATCAAATCGAGTTACGGGCTGAGAATAGAGATATTCAATTGTTCCATCGTTCTCCTCCTTGATGAGGGCAGTTGCACCAAGTGTGGCGGCATAGACACAGATAGCTATGTTGATATACTGCACCATAATTGCAAAGTAGTTTGTGAGAATGGTGAAATCGCTCATCTGGGTAAGTCCAAAAGCAGCTAATACTGCTGGGGGTAGCGAGTCAAGCTTTGTAGCAGTAAGTTGTTTCATTGCATCGTTTTGCATGGCTGGAAAGAGAGCAATTAATCCGATTAACGTCAAAGAAATGATACCGCCCCAAATTAGCATTCCACGAATTTGTGACTTAAATTCAAGTTTAAATATGTTCATTCTGCGTCCACTCCCTTATAATATGTTAGGAATTCATCCTCAAGGGAAAGATTTTCTATTGTCAAATCAGTTATTTTATCTGTGGAAAGTATATTGATTAAGTTTGAAATATCACCTTTATAGGAAAGCTTTAGGATGTTATTATCATCAGATATGATGTTTGCACCAATGCTTTGGAACATGGCTTTTTGGAGGTTATCGCCCGAAACTGTGACAATTTTTATGTGGGTTTTATCACCACTTAGATCCTGTATTTTAAGGATTTTTCCATCCTTGATAAAGGCTACCTTAGTACAATGCTCTTCAACCTCGTTTAAATTATGGCTAGATACGAAAATAGTTGCACCCTTTGCATTTTGCTCTTTTAATAATTCAAACAACCTTTTTTGAATCAATGGGTCAAGTCCGTTTGTAGGCTCGTCAAGGATAATCAGTTTTGGCTCATGAATTATCGCACAAGCAATGGCGATTTTTTTCTTATTGCCAAGTGACAGCTCACCTATCTTCTTTTTCTGGTCTATGTCAAGCTTTTGACATAGGGCGGGGATTGCATCGTAGTTTTTGCTATTGTGAAAATTAAGGGTGGTTTTCATTAGCTCCTCACCCGTTAGGTTAGGGTAATACCTCACCTCGGCGGGAACATAACCGATTGATTTTTTAATTTCAGCCGATTGGGTAACGGTATCCATAGATAGAATTTGAGCCCCGCCACTTGTAGGATAAATCAGGTTCAGCAATAGCTTAATTGTGGTTGATTTTCCAGCACCGTTTGGGCCGATAAAACCGTAAATCTCGCCCTCTTCAACCTGAAGATTGACGTCTGAAATACCTCTTGATTTACCATAGTCTTTGGTGAGGTCTTTTATGTCGATGACATTCATATTGTTGTTCCTCTCCTCAATCATCCATTGAAAAAATAATATCACTACCTATAATTATATTTTTTATTCTACCACTTTATGTAAAAAAAGTATACGTATTTTATAATATTTAACTTAAATATTAAATTTGAGTAGAGAGCTACAAAATGATAGAATTACCCTTTGTTTTTGCTGTTTAGGTTGAATTATAGGATAATAAGATGTATAATTCTAAATAGAATATAATCGATTCAAAATAAAAAAATATAGTTTGAGAAGGGAAAATTGTGTCGTAGGCACATGGTGAGGAAGATGAGGGATCTGTACTTATACCTAAAAAAAGATGAGATTACAAAATTTTGTGAACGAGTTGATATGCCGGCAGAGGCAACGAAAATTGTATGCGACTTGATTGATAGTTTTGACTTTTCCGCAATAGCTCCGTATTATCACATGCTTTTTTCAGTTAAGACTGGCAATGATGCAGTAAATGAAATCAACACTATTTTAGAAAATGAAGAAAAAAAGGGTTTTGTTTGGCTCACAGTTTATCTTGCAGCAGTACTTGAAGCAAAGACCACTTATGATGCACTGGGTATTGATGATAAAATTTTCTATGATACCATGGCAATTTTTTCGAGATTTGTTAATGAACACAAAGAAAGCTTTGGCGTATATGGCTATGATAGACAAAAGTGGAATTTCCGACAGATTTCTTGCACGCTATTTAGAATTGATGAGCTTGAATATGAAATGTGTGAATTCGCAAACGAAGATGCTGTTATTAATGGTGAAACAGTTATTGCCAAGGGCGAGAATACAATTTCAATTCACATACCTTCTGACGCAAGATTAAACCCAGAGAATAATAAAACGTCACTGAAAAATGCTATGAAATTTCTTGAAAAACATTTCCCATCATTTGAATATCGCATGATGTATTGTCAGTCTTGGATTATCAGTCCGAACTTGAGGGATGTATTAAACGAAAATTCAAACATTATAAACTTTCTAGAAAACTTTGAAATTTATAAAGTCGATCCTGACCAAGAGAGTTATAAAATTTGGGTGTTTAAAAATGAGAAATTAACTATTGATCAGTTCCCACAAAATACGTCATTGCAACGCAACATTACAAAACACCTAAGACAGGGTGGAAAAATTGGCTCGGCTTGTGGTGTTATCAGAAAAACATCGATACAATCTTTATGATTAAACGGTAATAACAAAAAGCTAAAACCCATAAGCCAAATCGGCTTATGGGTTTTAGCTTAAGTTTTTTGTGCTGAAACGAATGATTTTTGGCTTCACGGCTTTTGGCATATTGTAAGAGGGAAACGGCAAAACTAATCATACGGCACTGCAAATACAGTATGAGCTTCACTCACCCAATTGGGTGAATTCCCCTGATAAAATATGTTTTAGAGCATAAAAAAACGCCATCATCTCTATTACTAGAGACGAAGGCGTATTGCTCTCCGTGTTACCACTCTTATTGCCGCTAAAAGCGACCACTTTAAACACATCGGACAGTAAAAATACCATCGAATATGTATTCGTATAACGGCGAAAATACCCGTTCAAGCCTACTTGGTTACTTTCAGCTGACTGCTCACAGGGGATGAAGAATAAGCGTTCATATCGTCTTACACCAACCGACGACTCTCTTTGATGAATTAAACCAATCCACGTTTCCTGCTCTATGCATTTATATTATTATTTTAAAGTTTATCACTTTAAGTAAAGTTTGTCAATAGCTATACTTTAGTTTTTTATTGAATAAAAATTTGTGGAAAACGCTAAAATTTTTTCGTAAAAGTCTGTTAAGACAATGTTCATTTGACTTTTAAACATTTTTCTAGTATGATTATATCTATATTAAAAGGAGGTTATTACAATGAAAATGAAAGAAATTATTGAAAAAGACAGAAAGAATGCCACAGTTATATCAATTTTACTTGGAGTTGCTGTAATCGCCTCAACCTCCGCATATTTGATTTTTAAATTTGTATCGGAACGCACTTATAGAAGAAAATGGGAAGATTATGATGACTGCGGATTGGCATAATATAATAGTTTAACTTTTATATATTTGAGATTAAACCATTATAATATATTTCAAATGAGCGTGCTGCTCGCTGCGAATGCGGCAACCGAAACACAAGCAGGTAGCAATTTTACGTTTTGTCAAATTGCTATAATAGCGGTGGGCGGAGTTTTCACTCCGCCCTTTTGATATGAACAAACGTAATAGGCACACGATGCTGATTTTTTTATGCAACTTGTGTTTAAACCACTAATAAAGTGATTTAAACACCCCACAAATGTGGTGGTGTGGTGATTATCCACACAAATATTGTACAATACTATGATAGACTTTGCTGTGAACAAAAATGCGAGAGCATTGTTTTAAAAGGCATTGAGCTTTTAAAACTGATATGGTATTAATATTGTCAAAGGGATTGGCGTCAATTTTAAATCGGAAAGAGGAAACAAATGAGCGAAATTAAATTTTCAGAGCTAGAAATTTTGCCAGAAATTAGAAGGGCAATCGAAACACTAGGTTTTGATACAGCAACAAGTATTCAATCACAAGCAATCCCAATGATTAAAGCAGGGATAGACGTTATCGGAAGAAGCCAAACCGGTACAGGAAAAACAATTGCGTTTGGTATCCCTGCACTAGAAGCAATTGACGTAAAAGAAGAAAAAAACTCACTACAAGTAATGATTCTTTGTCCAACAAGAGAACTTGCTCAACAAGCTTGTGAGGAAATTAAAAAACTTTCTCAGTTTATGCATGGCATAAAAGCGGTTGAGGTTTACGGCGGTGTTCCAATGGATAGACAAATTATCCGTCTTAAAAAGGCTAATATGGTTATTGGTACTCCCGGACGTATTATGGATCATATGCGCAGAAAAACACTTAAGGTGAATAACCTTAAAATGATTGTTCTTGATGAAGCAGATGAAATGCTAAGCATGGGATTTAAAGAGGATATCGAAACTATTTTGACGGATACTCCAGAAGACAGACAAACAGTTTTATTCTCTGCAACAATGCCTCCATCAATCTTAGCAATTACAAAACAATTTCAAAAAACTCCAAGCATTATTGAGATAGATAAAAAGAACGTTACTCTTGATAACATTGAGCAGTTTTATATTGATACTCCAATGGGCAGAAAAATGGATGCCCTCAACCTTGTATTGCGTTTCCACCAACCAAAGCTTGCTATGATATTCGCTAATACTAAAAAAATGGTTGATGAGATTACAGAATACCTTTGTAAAAACGACTTCCAAGCCGAAGGATTGCATGGTGACATGAAACAATCACAACGTACGAAGGTTATGGATAGCTTTAAATTCGGAAAAACAACTATACTGGTTGCAACTGACGTTGCGGCTCGTGGTATTGACGTAAATGACATTGATTATGTAATTAACTTTGATATTCCACAAAACACCGAGTATTACGTTCACCGTATCGGACGTACAGGTAGAGCTGGTAAGGCTGGTAAGGCTATCACTTTGTGTAGCGGAAGAAGACAAGTTTTCACTATGCGTGATATCGGCAGAATGGTGAAATCTGACGTTAAGCCACTAGAAATTCCTACCTTAAAGGATATCCAAGTTANNGAAAAAGCACTCGTTAATGAGCCAGCTGAAATCTATACAAAAATGGTAAATGACCTTATTGAAAAAGGCCATGACGTAAATAAAATTGCTGCTTTTGCATTAGAACTTAACTTTGGCAAGCAAGACGCTGAAATCGTTGAGATTAAATCAAAGAGCAAAAACTTCACAAGAGATACTGACGGACAATTCAGAAAGATTGTTATCAGCATTGGTCGTGATTCAAGGGTTGCTCCAAACCACATCGTGGGTGCAATCACCGAGCTTACTGCACTAAACGGCAGTGATATTGGAAAGATTGAAATTTTTGATAATAGATCAATCGTTGCTGTTCCAAGCTCAAGACTTGAAGAGGTTGTTGATGCTATGGTAGGTTGCAAAATTTGTGGTAAACCTACAACTACTATGCCTATGATGGAACAAAA
>DBGA01000010.1:0-24815 GCA_002295325.1 Ruminococcaceae bacterium UBA866
TTTTAGGCGGTATAGTTCATAATGCAACAGCCTTTTAAAAATTAATATTATTTGTTTACGTATTTTTCATCATAGTTTTTAAGAGCAGACTCAATAATTTTTAATGCCACGTCAACACCCTCAACTTCATTTACAGCAGTAGTTTTTTGCTCTAAAGCCTTGTAAACCGAGAAGAAGTGAGTCATTTCGTCAAATGTATGACTAGGCAGCTGACTGATATCAGTGTAGTTTCTATAAGTAGGGTCGCTAAAAGGAATTGCAATAATCTTCTCATCATTTCTGCCATTGTCAATCATTGTGATAACACCGATTGGGTAGCAACGGACAAGGGTTAGGGGATATATTGACTCAGTACACAGTACAAGTACGTCAAGGGGATCATAGTCATCCGCATAAGTACGGGGAATAAACCCATAGTTTGCAGGGTAATGGGTAGAAGTGTGCAATATTCTGTCAAGCATAATAAAGCCTGTTTCTTTATCAAGCTCATATTTTACTTTGCTGCCCTTTTCAATTTCTATACAAACGTCAAATGCATCAGGCTTAATTCTCTCAGGGTTAATGTCATGCCAAATATTCATAAAATGTACCTCCATAAAATATCTCATCATTATATAACATTTTACCCCAATATACAAGTAAAATGATAAATACTAGATTAAATGCAACTTTCAATCGCTTGTTGTGCGTCCCAAAAAAAGTTGTCTTCTGAAATCAAATTAATAACACCAGCTCTTTTGAGCATTTCCTTTGCGTTGTATTGAAGACCGCAAAACAGCACAGTAATGCCATTTTTACTCATTTCTTCAATACGTTCAAGTATCATTTGAGCAGCCCCAGCATCAATCATGGGTACACCACGCATAGATAAGATAAGTATTTTATGGTCACCTATATTTCTAATTTCGTTGTCTATTTTTTCGACAGAACCAAAAAATATTGGACCAGTAATATATGTAACAGTGATACTGTCAAGCTTTTCTTTTTGTTTGTCATCAGATATCTTAAGTTTCTCATAATCAACTTCAGAACTTTCAACCTCCACATTTGAAATTCTAACTATAAAAATTAGAATGGATACTGAAATTCCAATTACAATTGCAATTGTAAGATCAAAAGCAACCGTTGCAAGCATTGTCACAGCGAATTGAGCAATAGAAGATCTAAACTTCTTTTTAAATATGTATTTGATTGAGCCCCAATCATTCATTCTGAATGCAGTAACCATAATTACTCCCGAAAGGGCACTAAGAGGAATTTTCGACATAATTGAACCGAGTAAAAACATCGAGGCTAAGAGCCCAAGAGAATGAATTATGCTTGTAAGTCTGGTTTGTCCACCAGATTTTATTGATACACTGGTTCTTGCAAGAACAGCAGAAGCAGGAACACCTCCAAAGAATGGTATAACTATATTACCAATACCTTGTGATATGAGCTCTCTGTCAGCGTCAAACTTCTCGTTTTTCATCCGTGAACCACTTGCACCAGACAATAAAGTTTCTATCATACAGAGTGCTGCAATACTAATTGCAGGTAGAATAAAAGTAGTAACCTGCTCCAAGTTTATGATAGAAGAGTCAAGCCTATTTTTGGGGAACAATGTGCGTGGAATTTCTCCTACCACAGCAAGGGGTAAATCAAATATCATATTAATAACCACGCAAACTATAATGGCTGCAAGGGAAGAGGGAAGAATTTTGCCAAGCTTTTTAGGATAGAATACCATAATACCGATTACAAGTAGAGCAATTCCTACTGCCCAAATATTAGGACTAAATCCTAATTTTCCATAAGAAAATAATTTTGAAATTGCACTATCTCCAGAAGAAGAAACACCAAAAAAGTTGTCAATTTGCCCCAAAGCAATAATAACAGCAATTCCAGAGGTAAAGCCCGTTATGACTGCTGATGGTATAAATGAAACAAGCTTTCCAAGTTTTAGAAACGATGCAATCAGCAAAATAAATCCAGAAAGTAATCCAACAATAAATAAAGCTTGTATATCGAATTTAGTAACGATACCAATTAAAATTGCAGTCATCGTACCTGTAGGACCCGATATCTGAAAAGATGCACCCGAAAGTGCTCCAATGACAAGTCCAGCAATTATTGCTGAAATTAATCCTGCGGCGGCATCTGCACCACAACTAACACCAAACGCAAGTGCGAGAGGCAATGCTACAGCTGTAACGGTCAATCCAGCCATTAAATCCTTTAAAAAACGAGAGGTATTGTAACCAGAAAACTCTGTTTTAAGGTCTTTGATATATTTTTTTACCATAATCCCACTCCATATAATGTTAATATATTATTCATATATTATAACACACTAATGCCTAAAATTCTATTGGTAAAAAGTCAATATTGCAATGATAATTGTATTAATTTTGTTGCATATTTAATTTTTATGTAAATTTTCACATTATTTATAAGATAATTTTCATTCAATTTATTCAGGAACAGTTTATAGGTTAAAAACTAATTATTTACAATAAATTAAATATATTTCTTAACAAAATGAAAATTTATGGTATAATATAAATGTTTGAGAAAATTAAATATTAAATGAAATTATTTAGGAGTAATTAAGATGAAAGATATACTATTAGAAAAAATTAAGAATAAAGAAATAACAGTGGAAGAAGCGGTCAAAGCCCAATTGGAACANNAATTGTAGGCGTGGTTGGGCTTGGATATGTTGGGTTACCCCTTGCTGTAGAAAAAGCAAAAGCTGGATTTAAAACAATCGGTTTTGATGTTCAGTCAGAAAAAGTGGAAATGGTTAATGCTGGACATAACTATATAGGTGATGTTGTTGACACAGATTTAAAAGAAATAGTAAAAAGTGGAATGTTATCAGCAACCAAAGATTTTAGCTTTATTAAAGATGTTGATTTTATTGCAATTTGCGTGCCAACACCTCTTGATGCATATCAACAACCTGATATTAGTTATGTAAAATCATCGACTGAGGCAATTTCAAAATACCTCAAAAAAGGTTCAATGGTGGTTCTTGAATCCACAACATACCCAGGAACAACTGAAGAACTACTAAAGCCAATATTGGAAAAGAACTCTGGTCTTGTTTGTGGTAAAGATTTTTACTTAGGTTTTTCACCGGAGAGAGTTGACCCAGGAAATTTAATATATAAAACAAAAAATACTCCAAAGGTAGTCGGTGCAGTAGGCAAAGACGCTTTGGAAGTAATATCTGCAATGTATCGTGCGGTGCTTGAGGGTGATGTGCATGAGGTGTCAACCCCTGCGGTTGCAGAGATGGAAAAAATATTAGAAAACACCTATAGAAACGTCAATATTGGTTTGGTGAACGAGCTTGCTATGCTATGTAATAAAATGAATATAAACATATGGGAAGTTATTGACGCTGCAAAAACAAAACCCTATGGGTTCCAAGCATTTTATCCAGGTCCTGGGCTTGGTGGTCACTGTATCCCTCTTGACCCATATTATTTATCTTGGAAAGCAAGGGAGTATGGTTTCCATACCTCAATGATTGAAAGCTCGATGATGGTAAACGATAAAATGCCGGAATACACGGTAGAAAGAGCAGGTAAGATACTTAATCGATTTAAGAAATCGTTAAACGGCTCAAAAATATTGGTTTTAGGTGTTGCTTATAAGAACGATATTGATGATTATCGTGAAAGTCCAGCGCTTGCAGTAATAGAAAACTTTGAGAAAACAGGTGCAATCGTAGAATTTTATGACTCCTATATTTCAGAGTATAAATATCACGGTCAGTTTCACAAGGGATTAGAAAAAATAGATGAAAACATTATTGCTGGTTATGACTTAATCTGTGTTACAGCTGCGCACACCAACGTTGACTATGATTTGGTGGCAAATAGTGCAGTAGCGATATTTGATACGAAAAATGCAATGAAAAATGTGAAAGACAGAAGTAAAATAGAATTATTATAAAGGGAAGTAAAATATGAATTATGCATTAATAGGCTGTGGAAGAATTTCCACAAACCATATAAAAGCAGCAATAAGCAATAAACTAAACTTGGTTGCAGTTTGCGACGTTGTACCTGAAAACATGGAGTCTCTACTTGCAAAGCATGATTTGCAAGAGGATAAAGCAATCAAGAGATACACCAACTATAAAACTATGATACAAGAAAACAAAATAGAGCTGATTGGAATTGCTACAGAAAGTGGCATACACGCTGAAATTGCGTTATATTGTATCGACAATGGAATCAATGTAATTATCGAAAAACCGATGGCTATGAGCATTAAAGATGCCGATGAAATCATTAAACGCTCAGAACAAAACGGTGTAAAGGTATCTGCTTGTCATCAAAACAGATTTAATATTGCTGTACAAGAAATGCGAAAGGCTGTAGAAACTGGCAGATTTGGCAAGCTTTCTCACGGTTCAATCCATGTTAGATGGAATAGAAATCAAGAATATTACACACAAGCTCCTTGGCGTGGAACATGGGAACAAGATGGCGGTGCCCTTATGAACCAATGTATCCACGGAATTGATTTGCTTAGATGGATGCTAGGCGATGAAATCGATGAGGTTTATGGAGTCACAAAACAGCAATTTCATGATTATTTTGAAGCTGAAGATGTGGGTATGGCAGTAGTAAAATTTAAAAATGGAACTGTAGCCACAATCGAAGGAACAACAAATGTTTTTCCTAAAAATCTAGAGGAAACTTTGTATCTGTTCGGTGAAAAAGGTACCGTAAAACTTGGTGGAAAATCAACAAATGCAATTGATGTATGGGATTTTGCAGATGAGAATAAAGACGATGATAAAAATAAGGGTTTACATGAGCAGACAAGCAATGTGTATGGAAATGGACACACCAGCCTTTATGCCGATATGATAGACGCAATACAAAATGATAGACAACCATATGTTGATGCCAAAGCAGGTAAAAATGCACTTGAGTTGGTACTCTCCATATATAAAAGCCAAAAAGAGGAAAAAGCTGTAAAACTTCCACTTGAAAATTTTGCTAGTATTGATATGATGGGAGAGTTTTAAGCATGGATTATTTCGTGCATGAAAGCAGTTATATTGATGATGATGTTGTGATTGGTAAGGGCACGAAAATATGGCATTTTTCACACATCCAAAAGGGAGCAACTATAGGTGAAAATTGTACCTTTGGACAAAATGTTAATGTTTCAAACAATGTAAAAATAGGAAATTACGTAAAGGTTCAAAATAATGTTTCAATTTATGAGGGCGTTTGCTTGGAAGACTTTGTTTTTTGTGGACCGTCAATGGTTTTCACAAATGATTTAACACCAAGGTGTAAATACCCAAAAGGCAACGCTGGATATAAAAAAACTATTGTTAAAGAGGGTGCAAGCATTGGTGCGAACGCAACAATTGTCTGTGGACATACAATAGGAAAGCACGCAATGATTGGTTCAGGTTCAGTGGTTACAAAAGATGTGCCAGATTATGCTTTAATGATAGGAGTTCCAGCAAAGCAAGTTGGTTATGTTTGTGAATGCGGTGAAGTGTTAAGAAATGATTTTTGCTGTAACAATTGCGGTCGTAAATATGCCCTCACTGGTGATGTTTTAGGAGAAATAAATGGAATTTAGAGATTTAAAAAAACAATATCAAGTGTTAAAAAGTGATATTGATAAAGCTATGATAGAGGTTGCTTCACAAGGTAATTATATTATGGGTGAGCAAGTGCAAGAATTTGAACAAGCACTTGCTGAATATGTTGGGGTTAAGCATTGCATTAGTTGTGCAAACGGAACTGATGCGCTTACTATGGTTTTAATGGCATGGGGCATAACAGAAAACGATGCAGTTTTTGTTCCTGACTTTACATTTTTTGCTTCTGGAGAGGTTGTTTCCTTTGAGGGTGCAACCCCTGTCTTTGTTGATGTAGAAAAAGAAACTTTTAACTTAGACCCTAAAAAGCTTGAAAATGCAATAGTGGCTACTATTGCCGAGGGAAAGCTAATCCCTAAAGCAGTCATTGCTGTGGATTTATTTGGCTTACCTGCGAACTATATTGAAATCGAGAAAATTGCGAAGAAATACAGCTTAAAGCTTCTTGAAGATGGCGCACAAGGATTTGGCGGAATGATAGAAAACCGCAGGGTTTGTAGTTTTGGCGATGTCGCTACAACTTCGTTTTTTCCTGCGAAACCCCTTGGATGTTATGGAGATGGTGGAGCAATATTTACAAATGATGATAAAATGGCTGAGTTACTACAATCAATTAGAGCACACGGAAAAGGCTCATTTAAGTACGATAACGTAAGAATTGGGGNNCACGTTTGGATACCCTTCAAGCAGCAATCCTATTAGTTAAACTAAATGCGTTTATGAAATATGAGCTTGCAGATGTCAACAATGCTGCAAAAATGTATACCCAAAAGTTAAACGGTATAGTTTCAACACCATTTATTCCAGAAGGTTACTATTCAAGCTATGCCCAATATACTCTAATATTAAAGAGCAAAGAGCAGCGTGACGGATTGCAAAGCTATCTAAATGATAACAACATACCAAGTATGGTATATTACCCTAAACCAATGCACAAGCAGCAAGCATTTGCAGAACTAAATTATAGCGACGAAAATTTTGGGGTTACCAATATGTTGTGTGACTGCGTACTATCATTGCCAATGCATCCCTATTTAACCGAAAATGATATCGACTTGGTTTGTAATGCAATTAAAGAATATCTTAAATAAGTATTTTAAAAAGAGGCTAGATGTTAAAACATCTAGCCTCTTTTTTTATTCAGAATCCAATAATAATTTAATTAGCCTACGATAAAGCTTAACAGGATCGTCTAAAAATTTCTCTTTAATTTTATCTGCTTGTAACATATCTGGGGCGTAAATACCTAACTGTAACAAATCAAATGAGTCACCATGCATCACACAGTTAACCATATATCCATTCTCATAAGGTCGTATTTCGACTTCATTTTCACGTTCTTTTTTTATCTTTGCTAAAAGTTCTATTGCTGCTTCAACAACATTATCCCTAAGCGATTTAGGAAGAGAACGTTCAAGCTTTTTAGCAGTTTGTAGTCCCAACTCATTGAGGGTATATACTTCATCAAACTGTGCCTTTGAGGAAGAAATATGATTAGAATCAATCAAATCTTTTAAAGCATCGCAAAAACTAAAGTAGTTTACAAGTTGCTCGTTTTGGAATATATAGTTGAGTTGCTCTTTAGATAGGGGCATATTTACCGATTTCAAAAGGTAGCAAATTAGTATTTTAATGTCATATTTATCTGTCATTGGTCCAATGCCAACGCCTGGTATAATTACTTCGTTATCCATATGTACCTCCATAATAGAAATATAGTATAGTATAAATATACCACATCTTATGATAAAAATATATAGGAAACGTTTTTTATAAGATTATATTTTCTTAATTGTTTTATGGGTTAAAATATGTTATACTATTTTTACTTTAAATGAGGAGGCAGAATATGGCTTATAAAATTAATTTCGAGGCTTATTCTAATAATTTTGCTTTGCCTCAAAACATTATTGACGATGATTTTGAAAAGCTTAGTGTTATAGATTTGAAAGTAATTTTACTTATATTTAAAAATTCCAGTAAAAATTATAGTGCAAACTTACTATCTAATCTTCTTAATGTTTCAGAGGAAGAGGTAAGGAAATCTCTTGCTAACTGGATAACAAAAGGCATACTGGTTGATTTACCAAACGAAAAAATTGCTACAGATGCAGTAGTTTTATCGAAGTTTACTCAACCAACTATAACAAATGTTAAATCTGCTAATAGTGCGGAACTATCATTTTTACTTGAGTGTATGGAGGACAGGCTAAAACGCCCCATTACTTCGGTTGAGCATAAATCAATTATACATATTTTGGAGTATATCAAACTTCCAGCCGACGTTATTATGATGGCGATTGAGTATTGTGTTACCGTTGATAAGGTAAATGCACGATATATTGAAAAAGTTTGTGCAAGTTGGGCTGATAATGGAATTACTACCCATGAATTAGCAGAACAATATTTAAGTATTAGTAAGACATCTAAAAACAATGAAGACAAAATAAAGAAGGTTTTCGGCATACAGGATAGAAACTTGATTGATAGTGAAAGGGAGCATATTAATCGTTGGTTTAACGAGTACAAGTTCGGTGTTGATGTGATAAAGCTTGGTTATGAAAAAACAATTGGCGCAATTAATAAGCTATCTTTCCCATATTTAAATAAAATTCTTTCCTCTTGGAGTGAAAAAGGATATAAAACCATTGAAGAGATTACAGGAACAGAATATTCAAAAGTTCGAAAAGAAAAAACTTCTTACGACATAGATGATATTGACAAATTCTGGGACAATGTTCCTAAATTATAGTAATTTGAGGTGAAATAATTGGCAATTGAAAGCTTTAAGCTTGCAGTAAAAGAGATTGAAAAGAGAAGGCAAAATGCCTTATTTGAGGCAAATAATAGAAACGACGAAGTTTGTGCAAAAATTTACAGAATAAAAGAATTGAACATTCTGCTTTCTCAAACAGGACTTCAACTTTCAAGAGTAATTTTTTCGCAAGGTAAAAATGCTAAAGCTGCAATAGATAGAATTATGGCAGAAAACCTAAAAAATCAAAAAGAGCTCGAAGTGCTTTTAACACTGAATAACTATCCCAAAGATTATCTTGATATCCAATACTTTTGCAAGAAATGTGAGGATAGTGGATATGTTAATGGAAGAAAATGCGAGTGTTTAAAGCAACAGGTTACAAAATACAACGTGTTGGAGTTCAATAGCGCAAACAAAATTGACACTTCTTCATTTGATACCTTTTCACTGAAATATTACAGTGATATGAGAGTAGAAAACGCTAAATCATGCAAAGAAACTATGTCCGAAATATTTTCGTTTTGCAAACAGTATGCAGCCATGTTTAATAAAAATTCGCCAAGCGTTTTGATGTTAGGCGATACAGGACTTGGAAAGACACATTTATCTTTGGCAATTGCCAGAACTGTCATGCAAAATGGTTTTTCTGCACTTTATTCCTCAGCTCCGGATTTGTTTAGAAGACTACAAAATGAGTATTATGGCAAAGGTGAACAAGGTGTCGACACAATGGAAACAGTACTTAAAGCTGATCTTGTAATTATTGACGATTTAGGTGCTGAAATGGAAAATCAATTTAATATTTCTACACTTTATAACCTTATAAACATGAGATTGAACGCAAACAAACCTATCATTATCAGCACAAACCTCACTTTAAAACAGATTGAAAACAGATATACAGATAGGGTTGCCTCAAGAATTATGACTCTTTACAAATGTTTAAAGTTTGTTGGCAAAGATGTTCGTCAGATTAAACTTAAAAACAATGAATTATAAAAAACAGGCTACAAAAAGTAGCCTGTTTTTTATAAGTTTTTCATCTCATCTTGAAACTTTTGCTTTGCTTTAGCAATGCTTTCATGCTCTGCATTTTGTGTTTCATAATATCCTCTCTTCTTCATCTCTGCAAATATATCTGCTTGTATCTGATGCTCTTCACAAAGTATGTTTACAAGCTCATCCCTCAATTTGACATCACAACATTCATTCGCATACATGTTATAGCATTGCGTCATATACTTTTGAGAAAGTAATGAGTCTTTCAATATATCCCTATCGTCAAATTTATTTGTATTAATTTTTACTTCCATATTTCCTCCGTCAGTTGAGTTGTCCTAATAAACGGTTGTAGTGGTTTTGATGTTCTGCACAAACCTGCTCAAATTTAATTTTTAGCTGATGATCGGTGCAGATAGTGGAGTACAACTTGTACTTTTTAATTAAAACAAGCTCCAAATTAAGTTGATCCTCAATCCCTAGAAGTTCTTTTGTGGTTAGTGGCATAAAAAAACAACCTCTCTAAAAAAATAGTTATAAAGCTATTCTTTCTAAAAGGCAGTTTCTTATACATTATTAAAATTTTATTCCTTGATAGCTGTTTCTTCTCATCAATTCTTTGTCAATTGAATTCATAACAACAAGCTTATTTGTACTCCACAATGGACCAATTAAAATATTTTTGTCACCGTCACCGGTGATACGTTGAATAACTACCTCCTGAGGTAATCGTTCAATTTGATCACAAATAATATTTACATAATTTTCGAGTGATAATAATTCAAACTCATTATTTTGATATTGTTCAGCCATTTTAGTCTCTTTAATCACGTGTAAAAGATGTAGCTTTACACTATGCACATTAAGCTTTGCAACTGCATTAATGGTGTCAATCATCATTTCTTTTGTCTCATTTGGCAGTCCATTTATAATATGAACACACACGTTAATATTTCTAGATTTAAGTTTATTAAAACCAATCAAAAAATCAGCATAAGAATGACATCGGTTTATTTTTTCACCTATCTCATCGTGAATAGTCTGCAAGCCAAGTTCAACTATAAGAAAAGTTCTCTTGCTTAAATTCATAAGATAATCAGCCGCCTCGTCAGGTATGCAGTCAGCTCTTGTAGCAATACTAATCCCAACAACATCTTCATAAGTGAGTACTTCTTCAAATATACGCTTTAGGGTTTCAAGCGGTGCATAGGTGTTTGTGTTAGCTTGAAAATAGGCAATATATTTTGCATCAGGCCACTTGTTGTGGACATTGCTTTTAACCTCATCAAACTGGGTTTTCAATGATAAATTAGGTGAGCCACCAAAATCTCCACTTCCCAATGAAGAACAGTAGGTGCAACCACCATAACCTTTTGAGCCATCAATATTTGGGCAAGTAAACCCAGCGTTTAGCGACACCTTGAAAACTTTTGAATTAAATTTATGTTTTAGGTGATAATCAAATGTATGATATCTCTTATTTGTATCCGAATAAATAAACATGGATTCTCCCTGCATAGTCATATAGTGTTTGAAATGTAATATAATTATGATAACAGTGTTGAATTTAAAATGCAATATAATATAAATTATGATTTGCGATTTTATTGAAAATGAAGTATAATATAAACAATAGTATGCAATAAATTTTACCCTAAGGAGTGTAGCTTTGAATAAGAAGAATGTCGTTACAAAGTTAGAAGATTGCAATGTATTTGTCCAAACTAATATAAATATATCTGAATATACAAGCTTTAAAATTGGAGGCAATGTTGATTATTTAGTAAGGCCTAAAAGCTTTACAGATTTTGCATGTGCAGTTAATATTGCCAATGATGAAAATATTAACTATTATATTATTGGGAATGGCTCCAATATGTTGATTTCAGATAATGGATATAGAGGAATGATTATTTTAACCTCTGACCTAAATGAAATTGCGCTAATTAATGAGAATCTGATTGAATGCTATGCTGGAGTTACAGTTGCAAATCTTTGTAAATTTGCATTTGCAAACTCGTTATCCGGTTTGGAGTTTGCATGGGGAATTCCAGGAAGTGTAGGTGGCGGAGTTTATATGAACGCTGGAGCTTACGGTGGGGAATTTAAAGATGTAATAAAATCCTGCAATTATATAAATGAAGAGGGCAAGCTTACCGAAATATCAATTTCTGCAATGGATATGTCCTATCGCCACAGCTTCTTTTCAGACAAAAAGCTGTTAATTTTATCGGTGGTATTTGAAATGATTAAAGCGGATAAATCGACCATAAAAGAAAAAATGGATGATTTTTTAACTCGTAGAAAAACGAAACAACCGCTTGATTTTCCTAGCTGTGGTAGCACGTTTAAGAGACCAATAAACGGATATGCCTCAGCACTTATTGAAGAATGTGGGCTAAAGGGCTTTCGCATAGGTGGTGCAGAGGTTAGTACAAAACACTCAGGATTTATCATAAACGTTGATAATGCAACCTGCAAAGATGTTTTAGCGCTTGTAGAGCATGTGAAATCGGTTGTTCTTGAAAAAAAAGGCATAGAACTTGAATGTGAAGTAAAAACATTAGGATTATAGAATAATATGGATGATTGGGGAAATCGTATGGATTTTTTAATTGTAACTGGACTTTCTGGTGCTGGAAAATCAAGGGCAGTAGATGCACTTGAAGATATAGGCTTTTTTTGCATTGACAATATGCCACCAAAACTCATCTCTAGATTTGCAGAAATTGCCTTGCAATCTGAGGGTAAGCTTTCAAAAGTTGCAGTTGTTACTGATGTTCGTGGTGGAGAAATGTTTAATGACTTTATAGCAGAGTTAGATTTAATTAAAAGTCTTAACATTAATTTTAAACTGCTGTTTCTAGATTGCAACAGCCAAGTACTAATGAGGCGATATAAAGAAACACGTAGAAAACACCCACTTATTGATAACGCCGATGTTTCTGTGGAAAAAGCTATTATAACCGAACGTGAGCTTTTAATGCAGGCTAGGGAAAGAGCAGACTATATCATAGACACAACCAACCTTTCAGCAATGCAACTAAAAGAGCGTATTGGAAATATTTTTCTTGATAACATATCAAACAGTATGCTAATTAACTGTATGTCGTTTGGTTTTAAATATGGCGCACCATCTGAAGCAGATTTAGTGTTTGACGTAAGATGCTTACCTAATCCATTTTACATTGACGACTTAAAATACAAAACAGGACTTGATGCAGAGGTTAATGAATATGTTATGGCATGGCCACAGGCTGTAGAACTCTTGGATAAGCTTAAAGATTTAATTGACTTTTTAATTCCACTTTATTTGAGTGAGGGCAAAAGTCAGCTCACTATTTCAATAGGCTGTACTGGCGGTAAACATCGTTCAGTTACTTTTGCTGAGAAATTATATGCTCATTTAAGTGAGCAAGGCAAAAAAGTTGCCGTTAATCATAGGGATATATTAAAGCTGTAAGCTCCAAATGGAGGTAGTTATGACTTTTTCACAAAAAATAAAAAATGAGATTTGCAATGCGAAGCTGTCTTGCAAACACTGCCAACGTGCAATTATTTACGGTATGTTAATGTGTTGTCGTGGGATAAGAGAAAAATCCATTACATTAAATATTGAAAACAAGGGTGTTGTTGATTTTTTTACAACTCATTTAATTGATTTGACTGGGACTATTGTTACAGTTAAAAGTCCAGATATCAGAATTCGCACCAAAAGACCTATTTATACAATATCAATTGATGAAAAACCAGACGTTGACAAAATAATATCATATTTTTTTAGCTCTATTGAAAATAAACACATTATTGATGAAACATATATAGAAAAAAGCTGTTGCAAAATTGCATTTTTGCGTGGTGTATATCTTATCTGTGGAACAATGATTAATCCTCAAAATGAGTATCATTTTGAATTTAGTCTTTCTAGTGAGAGAGTTTGCAACCAAATTTTAGACATCCTTACAGGTATAGGAATTGAATTTAAAAAGACTTTGAGAAATAAAAACTTTGTACTTTACATAAAAGAGAGTAATCAGATTGAAGATATGCTAACTTATCTGGGTGCAGTGAAGTCTTCTATTAATTTAATGAACCTTAAGATTGAAAAGGAACTTAGAAATCAAGCAAATCGTGTGACCAACTGTGAAACTGCAAACATTGGAAAAACGGTAAACGCATCTATGGGACAGATAGAAAAAATAACTATGATAAAAGAAACGATTGGCTTTGATGCTTTACCAATTGAACTTCAAGATATCGCAATCATGAGACTTATGAACCCAGAGGCATCGCTTAGGGAACTCAGTTTGCTTAGCGGGAATAAAATTAGTCGCAGTGGACTCAATCATAGACTGAAAAAAATTATAGAAATTGCGGACAATTTAGAGTATTAGAAAACATAAATTAAAGTAATCAGTCCAATTTAAGATTACAATGAAAGGTGGTAGAGGGCATATTAATTATTCCATTTATTTCGTATTAATCACGATTTGAATGGAGAATCATGCTTTGAGTTATGGAAGATTTTGTTCATCTGCATTTACATACCGAATACAGCCTACTTGATGGTGCTTGTGTTATAAATAGGCTTGTAAAAAAAATTAAAGACATGGGTCAAAGTGCCGTAGNNTGCTATTGACTTTTATAAAGCGTGCAAAAAAGAGGGGATTAAGCCAATCATAGGCTGCGAGGTTTATGTTTCAAACCGTTCCCGCTTTGATAAAGTGCATCAGATGGACTTTTCTAACCATCTAATTTTATTATGTAAAAATGCAATAGGCTATCAAAATTTAATAAAGCTAGTGTCAGATGGATATATTGATGGGTTTTACAAAAAACCTAGAGTAGACAGGGAATTATTGTCTAAGCATAGTGAGGGTTTAATATGCCTTTCTGCATGTCTTGCCGGTAGTATACCACAAGCGTTGATGGCAAATGATTATGAGAAAGCTGTTGAAACTGCACTTTTTTGTAAAAATACCTTTTCAGGTGGAAATTACTATATAGAAATCCAAGACCACGATATACCTGAACAAAAAAGAATTTTGCCCTTCTTAGAAAAACTTGCGAGGGAAAATGACATACCGTTGGTATGCACAAATGACTGTCACTATATTGACAAAGCTGATGCTAAGGCACAAGCAATTTTGATGTGTGTGCAAACTAACGTTGTCTATGGTGATGAAAAGGCATTAGAATTTCCAACGGATGAGTTTTATGTTAAATCATACGAGGAAATGAAAGACCGCTTTGGAAAGTTTGAAGGGGCAATGGAGAATACCCTTAAAATTGCAGAGCAATGCAATCTAGACTTTGAATTTGGAGTAACAAAACTACCACTGTTCACGATTCCGAATGTAGAGGATAACACTGATTACTTTAAAAAGCTTTGTTATAGAGGTTTGAAAAAGCGATATGGTGAAGTTATTACTGATGAAATTAATAGCAGACTTGAATATGAATTGTCTGTGATAATAAAAATGGGGTATGTTGATTACTTTTTAATTGTGTGGGATTTTATTCGCTATGCAAAAGAAAATGATATTCCGGTAGGACCTGGGCGTGGCTCTGGAGCAGGTAGCTTGTGTGCTTATTGCATTGGCATTACAGGAGTTGACCCTATCAAATACAATTTGTTGTTTGAGCGATTTCTCAATCCCGAACGTATCAGTATGCCTGACTTTGATATTGACTTTTGTGTTGATAAACGTCAAAAGGTAATTGACTATGTTGTGAAAAAATATGGTAGTGACCATGTAGCTCAAATTATTACTTTTGGAACAATGGCAGCAAAAGGTGCAATTCGAGATGTCGGACGTGCTTTAGGTATGCCATACCAAAATGTTGATACCATTGCTAAACTTGTGCCAACAGAACTCAACATTACATTAGAAAAGGCACTTAAAATATCAAAAGAGCTGAAAACAATATATGACACTGACCAAGCGAGCCATGAACTTATAGATATGGCAAGGAAGCTTGAGGGTGTGCCACGTCATGCCTCCACTCATGCAGCTGGAGTGGTAATCACAAGAGAGCCAGCAAGCTTTTATGTGCCACTTCAAAAGAACGATGAAGCAATTGTAACCCAATACACAATGGCGACGCTTGAGGAACTAGGACTTCTAAAAATGGATTTTTTAGGACTTAGAAACCTTACAGTTATTGACCAATGCGAAAAAGAAATTAAGAAAACAAACCCTGATTTTTCTATAGCCAATTTGCCAATTGATGATAAGGCAGTTTATGAGATGTTTTCAAATGGAGATACACAGGGCGTGTTTCAGTTTGAGTCTGCAGGAATGAAACGAGTTCTCAGCCAACTAAAACCAGATAGCATAGAGGATATTATTGCAGTTATTTCCCTTTATCGCCCGGGTCCTATGGATTCTATTCCAAAATATATTAAAAATAGACATAATCCTAAAAATGTAACATATAAACATGAATTGTTAAGACCTATCCTTGATGTAACCTATGGTTGTATTGTATATCAAGAGCAGGTTATGCAGATCTGTCGTCAGCTTGCAGGCTATTCTTATGGTAGAGCTGATTTGGTTAGACGTGCAATGTCAAAGAAAAAGGCTGATGTTATGGAACAGGAGCGTCATAACTTTATTCATGGTAAGTTAAATGATGATGGCTCAATTGAATGTGTGGGAGCAGTTGCAAACGGAGTTAGCGAAAAAATTGCAAATATGATTTTTAATGAAATGTCTAGTTTTGCTGCATACGCATTTAATAAATCTCACGCAGCAGCGTATGCGTATATATCATATCAGACAGCGTTTTTAAAATGCCACTACAGAAAACAATATATGGCAGCGCTACTTACCAGCGTTCTTTCTAATGCCGACAAGGTAATTGAGTATATTGCTGAGTGTAGTGCACAAGGGATAAAAATATCACCACCCTCAATAAACTCAAGTTATGTTGGTTTTACAGCTGATGGTGAAGAGTTGAATTTCGGATTACTTGCTGTGAAAAATTTAGGACGAGGTGCAATTGAAAATATTATATCAGAGCGAGAATTAAACGGAGATTTTTCTTCGCTCAATGATTTTATTGAGCGAATGTGTGGGAAAGATATTAATAAGCGTGCAATTGAAAGTTTAATCAAATGCGGTGCATTTGATTGTTTCCCTAGTAATCGAATGGAAATGATGCGTTCCTATGAAAGTATTGTAGATTTTGTAGATGATAGTGCTAGAAAAAATATTGTTGGACAACTTGACTTATTTGGAACACAGAATGTAGAGAAGCCTGAGTATATTATGAAAAAATATGATGACTTCAGTTTTAATGAAAAAATTCAGATGGAAAAAGAGATTACAGGGCTTTATCTCTCAGGGCATCCTCTCGATGGAGTGAATTTGCCAAAATCGGCAGGTAAGATTATACCTATTTCAGATATACTTGGAAGTGTAGATGATATCGGTGGCTACAAGGATGGTGATATTGTAAAGGTTCTCTGCACTGTCCAATCAAAGAAGACATTAACCACACGTACAAAATCACTAATGGCATTTTTAACTGTTGAGGACAAGTCTGGTAGTATGGAAGTAGTTGTTTTCCCAAACATATATGAGAAAAATTCATCAATTTTTTCGGGAGAGAAAAATCTAGTTATCACTGGAAAAGTTTCAATAAAAGAGGATGAACCACCTAAGCTTCTCTGTGAAGTGGTTGCAGATTGTGCAAAAATTATTGTTGACGTAAATCCATTAAAGCTATATATTAAGTTTGATTCACAAGATGATGAAAGGGTGCAAAAAGCACTAGACTTACTTTCAAGGAATAAAGGGGATTGCGAGGTTTATTTTCATTTTGTGGATACGAAAAAANNAACCTGAAAGGCAACGGAGTTTGCATCTCAAATAACTTGTTAAAAGAACTAAATTCCTTTATAAATATAGGTGATATAGTCACAAAATAGATAATTTAACATATTTTTATTGACATCTGCCAATATTTGAGTAAAATTAAAATGTATAATAAAAGGGAAAAATATTAAGAGAGATAATTTAGGAGGTTTTTCACTATGGAACAAAAAACGATAGGCGTTTTAACAAGTGGCGGTGACGCTCCGGGGATGAATGCTGCGGTTAGAGCTGTTGTTAGAACAGCCATTAAAAAGGGTTTTAGAGTAATTGGTATTAAAAGAGGATATAACGGACTTATTCATGGAGAGTTAATTGAAATGAATCTACGTTCAGTTTCAGATATTATTCATCGGGGTGGTACTGTTCTTTATACTGCTAGATGTGTTGAGTTTAAAGATATGAAAGGTGTGCAGAAAGCAAAAGAAACCTGTATTGATGCTAATATTAGCGGAGTTGTTGTTATTGGTGGAGATGGCTCGTTTAGAGGTGCCGCTGATCTTTCTTCAATAGGAATTCCTTGCGTTGGGGTACCTGGAACAATTGATAATGATATTTCTTGTACTGAATATACAATTGGATATGATACGGCTATGAATACAGCCGTTGAAATGATTGATAAACTTCGTGATACAGCCCAATCACATGACCGTTGTAGCGTTGTTGAAGTTATGGGACGTCGTGCAGGCCACATTGCACTTAATAGTGGAATTGCTTGTGGAGCGACCTCGATCATTGTTCCTGAGGTTGAATTTAAAATCGAAGATATTATTAAAAAGATTCAACTATCTCAAAAGCTTGGAAAACATCATTTCATCGTTCTTGTCGCTGAGGGAATTGGGAAAGTTGAAGAAATTTCCAAACTAATTGAAGATGCAACTGGAATTGAAACTAGGGGAACTGTTTTAGGACATGTTCAACGTGGTGGAAATCCAACTGTAAGAGATAGAGTTGTTGCAAGTGAAATGGGTCATTATGCAGTAGAACTTCTTGAAAAAGGTATTGGAAACAGAGTTGTGGCATTGAAAGCTGGAGAAGTTGTTGATTACGATATTCAAGAAGCTCTTAAAATGAAAAAGCCATTTGAGCAAGAATTATATAACATTGCAAATGAAATTTCATTTTAGCCTTAAGCTTATACAGGTATGTTCTTCCTATAATGATATAGCTCATTTGATTGTAGGTTGTAGATTATATAAATTTTAATAGATTAATTGTGAAACAGGTGTGAATATCGCACCTGTTTTATTTACTTATAGTCTTTTGAATGGTATAATTATGTAAAATAATCAAAACATAATTATTATTAATATCCGAGGAGTGAAGTAATGGGAAATTTTTTAAAAAGCATTGAAATTGCAAATGGTGTAAATTTCAACACAATTATTGATAAACGTTTCAAGACTAACCGTATTTCTATAAACTTTGTAACAGAGCTTAGAGCTGATACTGTTACAGTAAATGCCCTAATTCCACAGCTACTTAAAAAAGGATTTGAGGGCTGTGAAACCTATACTGAATTAAATAGAAAACTTGAAGAGCTATATGGCGCATATGTTAATGCAGATGTTCAAAAAAAAGGTGATTATCAAATTTTAACATTATGTATCACTGGAATTGATGATAGGTTTTCTCTTGAAAATGAGTCCATCATTCAAAAAACAGCTGATATCCTTTGTAATTTAGCACTTAAACCTATCGTAGAAGATGGTGGTTTTTCTAAAAAATATGTTGAGTTAGAAAAGAACTCCCTTATTGATTCAATTGACGCAGAACTAAATGAAAAAAGAATTTATGCTTTAAATAATGCAATTCGCTTAATGTGCAAGGATGAGCCATACGGACTGCCAATGTATGGATTTAAAGATAAAGTTTTGGAGATAACTCCTCAATCTGCAAAGGAGCAGTATGACAATATTTTAAAAACAGCTAAGATAGAAATTATGTTTACCGGATGTGGTGATGATACGAAAGCAATTGACGTATTTACAAATGCATTTAAGTCGCTTAACAGAGATTATGCTGAAATACCATCAATTACTGCTCATATATCTGCAAAAAAAGTAACTGAAAAAACAGAAAACATGCCGGTAAGTCAATCAAAACTAGTGTTAGGATTTGGTGCTTGTGTTACTTCAAGGGACATGCTAGCTCCAGCTATGAGGTTAATGGTTGCCATTTTGGGCGGAACTCCCTCGGCAAAGCTTTTCCTTAATGTCCGTGAAAAGCTAAGCCTTTGCTATTATTGTGCGGCAAGATATGATGTTTCCAAAGGAATTATCACAATAGATAGTGGCGTTGAAAATCAAAATATACAAAAAGCAAGAGAAGAAATTTTGGTTCAGCTTGACCTAATGAAAAAAGGTGAATTTACTGATGATGAAATCAATAACGCTACACTAAGCTTAAAGAATGCATTTTCTAGTATATATGAACATTCATCCTCAATTGAGGGTTTTTATCTTGGGCAGATTTTATCTGGTATACAGTCATCCCCAGATGCAGAAAAGCTTAAACTTGATAGTATAACAAGACAAGAAATAATTAATGCGGCAAATAAAGTTACTCTTGATACAGTTTATATTTTAACTGGAAATGAGGTGGATTAATATGGAAAAGAAAATTATTAAAAACGATGTCTTAAATGAACAATATTACCATTATAAACATAAATCAGGGTTGTCAATTATTTTGTATCCGATGGAAGGATATTCAAGTGCATATGCACTTTTTGGAACAAACTATGGTTCGATTGATACTTCCTTTAAAACACAAAATGATAGTGATTTTATCACTGTTCCAGAGGGAATTGCACATTTTCTAGAGCATAAGCTTTTTGAAAGTGAAGATGGTGACGCGTTCTCTTTATTTGCAAAAACTGGCGCTTCTGCAAATGCGTTTACTTCATTTGATAAGACTTGTTATCTTTTTTCAACCACTGATAATTTTGATGAATCGCTAAAAGCATTAATAACATTTGTACAAGCACCATATTTCACCAAAGAAACCGTAGAAAAAGAACAAGGAATTATTGGTCAGGAAATAAAAATGTACGAAGACGACCCCAATTGGAGAGTTTTCTTTAACTTATTAACTGCGCTTTATGTGAACAATCCAGTAAGAATTGATATCGCTGGAACAACCCAAAGCATCTCAAAGATTGATAAAGATTTACTATATAGTTGTTACAACACTTTTTACAATCTGAATAATATGGTTGTCTGCATCGCTGGAAACTTTGATGAGGAGTCAGCTGCTAAAATTATTGAAGATAACTTAAAGGAATGCGAAAAAGTTGAAATTATCTCAAAAGTCCCAGATGAACCTAAAACTGTTGCAAAAAAAGAGTTTGTGCAAGATCTTTCAGTTGCAATGCCTCTTTTCAATATTGGATACAAAGAAACACCTGTTTCAAAGGAAGAAGAACTAGAAGTCCAAATAAGGTGTGAGTTGATTTTGTCTGCTATAGTTGGTAGAAGTAGCGAGCTCTACAAAGATATGTATGACAGTGCCCTTATAAACACCACCTTTGGAACAGAGGTCTTTAGTGGTAGGGGTTATTTTGCTAATGTTTTTTCAGGCGAATCAAGAAATCCAAAGCTAGTTATGGAAAAAATCGCAAATTGTATTGAAAGCTATAAAGAAAAAGGTATTGATGAGGAAACGTTCAAACGTGTGAAAAAAGCAATGTATGGAAACTCAATTTTACTTTTTAATAATGTTGAGGGCGTTGCAAATGAATTGGTTGCATCTTATTTTGCCGATGGTGAGATATATGACGTTATGGATGTGATAAAGGCTGTAACTTTAGAAGATATAAATGAACAACTAAGAAATTCGTTTAACAAGGAATATATGTCAATTTCAATTGTAAACCCCGTGGAATAGTATTCTGCCGCCATTGTGCGGTTACATAAGGAGAGTAAATTATGGAAAACATTGTTCAATTCCCTGGGCTCGGTTTAGAGTTTTCGTTAAGAAACTCATTGTCATTAGGCCCAATAACGCTATCTTATTACGGAATGATTATTGCACTTGGCCTTTTACTTGGTCTAATTTATGCATTTAAAAACTTTAAAAAAGTTGGCGTTGATTCAGATAAGGCGATTGATTGTATCTTAGGTGGAATTATTGGTGGAATTATTGGTGCAAGACTTTATTACGTTGCATTTAGTTGGAGCGACTATGGCTTGGATTTCAGTAGTTTTGATGCATTTTGGAGCACATTTTCAAGAATCTTTAAGACTTGGGAAGGCGGAATGGCAATCTATGGTGGACTTATTGGTGCACTGATTGTCGGGGTGCTAATTGCAAGGTGGCGCAAGATAAACGTAAAGGCTTTACTTGATGTTATTGGAATCGGCTTTTTAATTGGCCAAGGTGTCGGACGTTGGGGCAACTTCTTTAATGTTGAGGCATTTGGTAGCAATACAACGCTTCCTTGGGGAATGACTGGACCATCTATTGTAAATTACTTATCCTCCAAACGTGAGTATTTAGCAAGTGTAGGAGTAACTGTAGACCCTAATCTACCAGTTCATCCTACATTCTTATATGAGTCTTTGTGGTGTTTGTTAGGTTTTGCTCTGTTGGCAGTTTACCTAAAGCATAGAAAATTTGATGGTGAAGTTTTCCTAATGTATCTAGCATATTATGGTGCTGGTAGATTTATTATTGAGGGACTTCGTACTGATAGCTTGATGATTGGTGCATTGCGTGTTTCACAAGTGTTGGCGGCAGTTTTAGTTTTCAGTTCTGTTTTATTTATCTTGATTATTCGTTCAAGAATTAAGGGGAATAATGACGAAAATTATCTAAAGTTGTTCGTAAAAACTGATGAGGGATTGCGAATTGCACAGGGGATAAAAGAAGAGTCTGTAGGCAAAGAAATTGATGCTAACAACCCAAAAGAAGATACTTTTGCAGATGAAGAAACAGTAGTACTATCTGATGATGTGGTAGAAGAAGCTGTGGAAGCTGATTTTGAAGAAACTGAGGAGCAGATTGTCACCGACGAAGGAGAAGAAAAACATAATGGCTAAAATAATTGATGGAAAGAAAATTTCAGATGATATAAAGGAAACAGTAAAGCAAGAAGTTTTAGCCCTTAATAGTAAAGGAATCTTAGTTGGACTTGCAGTTGTTATTGTTGGTGACAATCAAGCGTCAAGAGTCTATGTAAATTCAAAGAAAAAGGCTTGTGAGACATTGGGAATTCATTCAACTGAGTATGCACTAAAAGCAGAGACTTCACAAGCTGAACTTTTAGAGCTAGTTGACGAATTGAACAATAACCCAGATATAAACGGTATTCTCGTTCAGTTGCCATTACCGTCCCACATTGATGAAAAGAAAATTATTGAGTCCATATCTCCAATCAAAGACGTTGATGCATTTCATGCTGCAAACGTAGGTAAAATTATGATAGGGGACTATGATTTTTTACCTTGTACGCCTGCCGGTTGTATGGAGTTAATTCGCTCTACTGGGGTCAATATATCGGGCAAAACCTGTGTTGTAGTTGGAAGAAGTAATATTGTTGGAAAGCCAATGGCTATGCTTTTGCTACATGAAAGTGGAACTGTAACCATATGTCACTCACGAACAACAAACTTAACAGAAATGTGCAAAACTGCTGATATTCTTGTGGCTGCGGTTGGAAAGGCAAAAATTATAACAGCAGAAATGGTAAAAGAGGGTGCTATAGTAATTGATGTTGGAATGAACAGAGATGAAAATGGTAAACTTTGTGGTGACGTTGATTTTGATGAGGTAAGTAAGGTTGCTGGATATATTACTCCTGTTCCTGGTGGGGTAGGGCCAATGACAATAGCAACTTTAATGAAAAATACAGTTATCGCTGCAAAAATGCAAGAGTCAATGAAATAATGCTTGCATTACAACTATGGCTATGGTATAATATCAAAGGTATTTATTACACACGCAATCACATTGTTTAGCACGGTGCTACGTTAGTAGTCGCTGAATGTATGTATGCGGAGGAAAATTTTAAACCAAATAAGGAGGTAACTACCATGGGAGTAGTATCAATGAAGCAACTTCTTGAAGCAGGTGTTCACTTTGGCCACCAAACAAGAAGATGGAACCCAAAAATGGCACGTTATATTTTTACAGAGCGTAACGGTATTTACATTATCGACCTACAAAAGACTGTAAAAAAACTAGAAGAGGCTTACAACTTTGTAAGAGATGTAGCTGCAAGTGGACAAGATATCCTTTTTGTAGGTACAAAAAAACAAGCTGGCGATTCTGTTAAAGAAGAGGCTGAGCGTTGTGGAATGCATTACGTTAATGCTAGATGGCTTGGCGGAATGATGACAAACTTCAAGACTATTCGTCGCAGAATNNAAAAATGGAAGAGGACGGAACTTTCGATCTTCTACCTAAAAAAGAAGTTATTAAACTAAACCTTGAAATTGATAAACTTGAGAAATTCTTAGGTGGTATCAAGAATATGAATAAGCTTCCTGGAGCTCTTTTCATTGTTGACCCAAGAAAAGAAAGAATTGCTGTTGCAGAAGCTAAAAACCTAGGTATTCCAATTGTTGCAATCGTTGACACTAACTGTGATCCTGACGAAATCGACTATGTTATCCCTGGTAATGATGACGCTATTCGTGCCGTTAAACTAATTGCTGGAGCTATGGCTAGCGCTGTACTTGAATCAAGACAAGGCACTGAAGTTGCCCCTGTTGCTGAATCTCAAGAGACTGCACCAGTTAATAACGATTAATAAACTATAATGAATAATTGCCCGAGCTTTATTGCACGGGCAATTACCAAATTAGATAATAACCTTTATAATATAAAATTTTAGGAGGAATAAATATGAATTTTACTGCTAATGATGTAAAAGTTCTTCGTGAGAGAACTGCCTGCGGTATGATGGATTGTAAGAATGCTTTGGTTGAAGCTAATGGCGATATGGAGAAAGCAATTGAAATCCTAAGAGAAAAAGGGCTAGCTGCTGCTGCGAAAAAGTCTGGTAGAATTGCTGCAGAAGGTATTGTTGTTTCTGTTGTAGATTCTGCAAATAAGATTGGTGTTGTACTTGAAATCAATTCCGAGACTGACTTTGTTGCTAAAAATGATAAATTTGTTGAATTTGTTAATGATGTAGCTAAAACAATTATTGTTGAGAAACCTGTAAATGTTGAGGAGCTTTTGACTAAAAAGTGCGTTAATTCTGATAACACTGTTCAAGAAGAATTGCAAGATAAAATCCTTACTATTGGTGAGAATATGAAAATTCGCCGTTTTGAAGTTCTTGAAGGCGATTTAGTTTCTTATGTTCATGCTGGCGGACGTATCGGTGTTATGGTTCAATTTGAAACTGATGTTGCATCGAAAGATGGATTTGAGCAATATGGTAAAGATATTGCAATGCAAATTGCAGCTGTAGTTCCTCAATACCTATATAAAGAGGATGTTCCAGCTGAAACAATTGAAAAAGAAAAAGAAATTCTAACTGCACAAGCAATTAATGAAGGTAAACCTGTTAATATTGCTGAAAAAATGGTTGTTGGAAAAC
>DBGA01000010.1:24872-26583 GCA_002295325.1 Ruminococcaceae bacterium UBA866
CGCATTTGCGTGTAGGTATTTTTTATTTAATTCTAATCAGTGTTATTACTCTACAAATTCAAAGCTTGTATTATCACTTGTGAAGTTAAATAGTAAGCTATCTTTCACATAAAATTTAAATGTTGCCGTACAAGAAGGACTTTCGTGTACGGTACGTGTCATTTTTCCAACGTTTGGTGCATACAAACTATGCCCTGCATTTTTAGGTATATCAACTTCTAAACGGTAGTTACCTTGCTGTAAAATGACTTTATTTTTGCTATTACAAACTATTTTTGCACCTAGATAGGTTGCTAATCGATATTCTTTATTTAAATAATAAACCACACAAATACATCCTTTAAATTGTAAGCCGTAAAAGGGGATATGAGCAATAGAAACCATCACAGAACACTTCATAGGAAAATTATTGCTCTGAACCCATAAATATGATTTTGGAAAAGAGGTACCACTGTCTTTTTCAATGTAACCTATTCCATTTGTGAAATCAAAATTTTCACCATTTAACATTAAATTTCCTTTTAAAGTATGATACATACTAACAACTCCATGTCTACATTCCATAGGGAAATACTTGAATATTCCCATGATGTCGTATTTTATTGGAGTAAGTTTACCGTATTTTATTTCGCCATATACAGATAAGTTATTTTCATTGATATTCACCTTAATTCCATTATTATCAAAAATATTTTTTCCGATGTAAGGAATGTGATAAGATGCGGTATTTGTGATAATTTGAATAAACTCTCCTTCTGATGAAATCCCTGGAATAAATGCTATTGTATTTTTCCCCTTTTGATGTTTATAATAATATCCTTCAAAATAATTATTCATTAGTCTTTCCCTTCAAAATATTAGTATTTATTATCTCCAAATAACAGAGCATTATATAAATAAAATATATTTAAAATTTAATTTGCCAGATATCTTTTATTCATTTTACAATACAAATTATTTCAATGTAATTGGTAACAATATAATTACTTTGTGAAACGGAGTGTGTTTATGAATACAATAATTATTTATGGAAACAAAAAAGATGATCAACTCAAAAATATTTTGTTAAAACTTTTATCTGATAAGTTTAAGATTAACTATATTTCTAATACAGTGGTAAGTTCATCAACAGGGCACAGGGCATTAAATATCATTGAAACATCATCTTTGAATGAAATCAAGGTTAAAAATGCAATTTTAATCTTAAAAAACAACGCAAAAATAAATTCTATTAAACTTATTGATAAAAGCACAAACATTATAATTAATGAAAATAATACAAAAAATCTATTACGTTTAGCAAAAAGTATTAATAATGTATTTACTTGTGGCTTCTCATCAAAGGATTACATTACTTTTTCAAGCCATGAAGATGATAACGCAATTGTTTCGCTACAGCGTAGTATCAGGCTTTTAAACGGGCATATATGCGACCCTATGGAAATTCCCTGTAACATAGTGGGTAACATTAGTGACTATTCTATATTAGCAGCAACACTCACGTTAATTTTGCTTGGAGTGATTGACGAAAATAAAGTAAATTTTTAACCATAAATTACATCTCATATTCAAACACTATCAGAACATAATAATAGAGCAAACACAAATAAAATAAATCAAAAAAATATGAGGAGTGAACAAATTTATGTCTAAAATTATTGTACCACAAGCAAAAGAGGCTCTAAACCGTTTCAAGATGGAAGCTGCTACA
>DBGA01000010.1:26591-30042 GCA_002295325.1 Ruminococcaceae bacterium UBA866
CCTATCAGATTAATCTGATAGGTTCTTATTAATTTAGTTAACGAAGCCTTTTAACTTTTATCATCCTTGGGTGCTTTCACATTTGCAAGGGGAGTGCTTTTTGCTGCATTCTCAAGCTGTTCACTAGAAATATGGGTATATATTTCAGTAGTGCCTAAGTTAGCATGGCCAAGAATTTCCTGCAATATTCTAATGTCAACACCACCATTTTGATACATTATAGTAGCAGCTGTATGACGAAGCTTGTGGGTAGAAAAACCATAATTTGATAACCCAGATTTTTTCAAGTTATCGTCAATTATCTGCTGAACACGACGTGCACCAATTCTAGTACCATTTCTTGTTAAAAAGAGAGCGTTTTTATGAGCAGGGTTGATGAAATTAGAATTTCTATAATTCATATAGGCAGCCAATGCATTAATACACGCGTCATTTATATATATTATTCGTTCTTTGTTACCCTTACCAAGCAATCTAATTCGATTATCGCTGATATCCCCGAGGCTTAAACCCACAAGTTCTGATAAACGCATTCCACAATTTAGAAACAGAGTAATAATACAATAATCACGCTCTTTAAAATCACCATTTACATTATTTAATAACTCCAAACACTGTTCGAGTGTTAAGTACTTAGGTAGTGTTTTTTTTATGTTAGGAACTTCTAACTCAGTCATAGGGTTATACTCAAGCAAATTTGCTTTCTTTGTTAGATAATTAAAAAATGCACGGATGCTAGAAACCTTTCTTGAACGGGTAACAGCCGAGTTACTACGATTAGATGAAATGTAATGTAAAAATTCATACACATCTGAAAGTGTTATCAATTTAATAATTTCAATATCAATATTGTTAATTTGAATTTCCTCAAACACTGAGTCTTTATTTACTAACGAATTATGAAGGTTTATAAATCGAAAGAAGGTTCTTAAATCTATGTAGTAACCATCAACTGTTCGGATAGAACGTCCTTTAATAGTTTGCAGATAAAAGAGGAAGTCTCTTAAAATCTTAGGACAATCACTATAATCACTTATTTTAGCCATAATATTGTTTTCTCCGATTCTTCGACTACCTATTTCGCTAAATATTTATTTAGCGAAATAGGTAGTCGTAAATTTATGAAGTTATCTATCTATTGAGCACTTTGTATCTAAATAGCCCATTACCAATATAACTCTATATAAGTAATGGGCTATTATATTTGTTATTGTGTTATTAATCTAGTTAAAATTTCTTTCATAATAACCGGATTACCTTGACCTTTGGTAGCTTTCATACATTGTCCTAAAAGAAATCCAAACGCATTGGTTTTACCATTGTTATAGTCTTCAACTGATTTAGTATTGTTATCAAGTACGGACTTTACAACAGACTCTAGTTCATCTTGATTAGAGTTCTGTACAAGTCCTTTTTCCTCAACAATTTGCTTTGGGGTTTTATCACTTACTAGCATCTCATCAAATACAGTCTTTGCAGTTGAATTTGAAATCTTAGATGATTCAATTAGCTCTAATAACTCGGCCAACTTGTCAGCTGTAAGATTTGTATCGTGAATTTCGACATTTTTCTCATTGAGATATTTAGAAATATCACTCAATATCCAATTACAGATAATTTTTGGAGAACACTTATTTAAGGCAACGCTATCTTCAAACAGTTTAGACTTTTCCATAACGTCGACTAGCATTGTTGCATCAACTTGACTTAAAGAATATTCATTAACATATCGTGCAATTTTTACATTTGGCAATTCAGGAATTGACTCCTTAATTTTAGCCACATATTCATCATCTAGTACAATTGCAAGTAAATCTGGCTCAGGAAAATACCTATAATCATGGGCATCTTCTTTGGATCTAAGTGTAAAGCTTTGCCCTTTTACATCATCCCAACGACGTGTTTCTTGATTAATTACGCCACCGTTTTCCAAAATTTCAATTTGACGTTTTGCCTCGTATTCAATTGCTCTAACAGCACCGCTAAAAGAGTTTACATTCTTCATCTCACAGCGTGTTCCAAATACAGTTGTACCTTTTTTCATTACAGAAACGTTTACATCACAACGAATTGAACCCTGTTCCATCTTACAATCTGAAATATCTAGATACTGTAAAATAGATTTAATTGTATCTAGATAGGCCTTTGCCTCTTTCGAACTTCTCATATCTGGTTCAGATACAATCTCAATTAATGGAACACCACAACGGTTAAAGTCAACCAAAGAGCCAGAAAAGCTTTCGTTATGTAAAAGTTTTCCAGCATCTTCTTCAATATGAATTCTGGTAACCCCTACCCTTTTTTCAACTCCCTCAATGAGTAAATCTACATAGCCATTTTCACACAGTGGAATATCAAACTGTGAAATCTGGTATGCTTTAGGAAGGTCGGGATAAAAATAATTCTTTCTATCCTGTTTACAAATTTGATTTATGCTACAATTTAAAGCATAACCCATTTTTACAGCATACTCGATTACCTTTTCGTTTAAGGTTGGGAGAGTACCAGGCATACCTACACAAATAGGACAACACTGGGTATTTACTTCAAGTCCAAACTCATTTTTACAACTACAGTATATTTTTGATTTAGTTGAAAGCTCCGCATGAACTTCCAAACCAATGACCATCTCATAATCCATTGTATTAATCCTCCTTATAGTGTTGGTATTGTATTGAAGCCACCTATAAGCGACTCATACTTAGCANNACTTAGCAGATATATCAAATAGACTTTGCTCAGAAAACTTAGGACCGATTAACTGCATACCAATTGGCATATTGTTAGCACCCTTGCCACAAGGTAAGCTTATTGCAGGAAGTCCTGCTATATTAACAGTAACTGTGCAGATATCATTTGCATACATCTTGACAGGATCATTTGATTTTTCACCTATTTTAAATGCTGTATCAGTACCTGTTGGAGTTAACAACACATCACATTCTTTAAATGTTTGGGTAAACTCATTTTGGATTTGTTTTTGCAGCAATTTTGCACGATTATAATAAGCGTCGTAATATCCACTGCTTAATACAAATGTACCTAGTAGAATTCTGCGTTTTACCTCGTCTCCAAATCCTTCACTTCTAGTATTTTCGTACATTTCATTCAGGTTTGTATAATTTTCTGTGCGATAACCATACTTAACACCGTCAAAGCGTGCAAGATTAGATGAAGCCTCTGCTGAAGAAATAATGTAATAAGCAGATAGAGCATAATCTGTACTTGGAAGAGAAACTTCCTTTAAAATTGCGCCATTATCCTCTAGCAATTTTGCAGCTGCCATTACTTGTTCTTTGACTTCCCCACTGATTCCATCCCCAAAATACTCCTTTGGAATACCAATTCTAACACCTTTAACATCAGCAGATATATTTTTATGGAAATTGCCATATTCACGTCTTACAGAAGTGGCGTCCATCTTGTCGTGTCCGCAGATTGATGAGTAAAT
>DBGA01000010.1:30109-32665 GCA_002295325.1 Ruminococcaceae bacterium UBA866
GCCTCACCGGATGCAACCGCCGCAGCACTACCGCCAGACGAACCACCAGCTACGTATTCTATATTGTGTGGATTTTTAGTCTTTTTATAATATGAGTTTTCACAAGACGAACCCATAGCAAATTCATCAAGATTTAACTTGCCTGTAACAACAATATCACTGTCAATCAGTTTGTCCATAACAGTTGCATTATATGGTGGCACAAAGTTATGGAGCATCTTTGAAGCGCAAGTAGTCAAAGTTCCTTTTGTGCAAATGTTATCTTTAATTCCTACTGGGATGCCTGCTAGGTCGCTCAAAATTTCACCTTTTGCAAATTTCTCATCAATCTCTTTTGCCTTATTAAGCGCAAGTTCTTCGGTTACTGTTATATATGCTTCAACCTTGCTCTCAACAGAGTTAATTCTATCANNTCTCAACACTGCTACATTTCTTTTCTTTTAGCATTGCTGATAGCTCGGTAGCAGTTAGTTTATATAATTCCATTGTAAAATACCCCTTATTCAATTACTTTTGGTACTACCACACAACCTGCTTGAGTTTGTGGTGCGTTGCTAAGAATTTGTTCTCTTTTAAACTCGTTATAAGAAATATCTTCACGGCATTTCATAGGGTTAGTAGAGTCAACAAGGCTTTCTTCGTTTATTAAAGCTGGAAGTTTTTCTACCATTTCAATAATATCCTGCATTTGAATTTCAAATTTCGCCTCTTGTTCTTTTGTAGTATTAAGCTTTGAAAGCTTTGCTAAATGTTTAATATCAATTTTCATATTAGGGGCAAATTGTATGCCCACGTCGCCACCTTTCTATTTGTGCTTGTTATAATATAATATTCTCAAGGTCAGCTTGAGAGATAATTTTTACGTTAAGTGCTGTTGCTTTTGTTAATTTACTTCCTGCATCTTCGCCTGCCAGTAAATAGCTAGTCTTTTTTGAGATACTTGAACTTACATTTCCACCATTGTTTTTTATGAAATCCGAAGCTTCGTTCCTTGACATACTAGGTAGAGTTCCTGTTATTACAAATGTTAACCCATTAAGTTTATTTCCACTAACTTTCTTAATTTCGGTTAAATTAAGACCTGCTAGTTTAAATTTTTCAATTAACTCAATATTATCAGGACTTGCGAAATACTGTACAATACTGTTTGCCATCACGTCGCCAAACCCCTCAATAGAAGTAAGTTCAATATAGCTTGCATTCATCAAATCGTCAATATAATTAAATTTATCACAAACAAGTTCTGCGGTTTTTTGTCCAATATTGCGAATACCAAGTCCAAAAATAAACTTTGATAGCTGGTTTTTCTTAGACTGCTCTATTGCATTTAGTAGATTATCAATTGATTTTTCGCCAAGTCTGTCAAGTGTTAAGAGTTTATCTCGCTCTAAAAAATATAAATCGGCTGAATTTTTAATGTTGTCAGTATCTATCAAAGTTTGTACAATTGCAGGTCCTAATCCATCAATATTCATAGCATTTCTTGATGCAAAATGAATGATATTTCGAAATATAGCGGATGGACAGTTAGGGTTAATACACCTTAGCGCAGCTTGTGCTTCTTCTCTTACAACCTTTTCACCGCAAGACGGACATATATCTGGAATTTTAAATGTGGAGCTTCCCTCTTGATGATTAATAGAGCATAGTACTTCTGGAATTATTTCTCCAGCTTTTCTTACTACAATTTTATCGCCAATTCGTATGTCTTTTTCATCAATATAATCTTGATTATGCAGCACGGCACGACTTACAGTAGTTCCAGCAAGCTGGATAGGCTCAAAAACTGCTGTTGGGGTTAAGGCTCCAGTTCTACCAACATTTATTTGTATTTCTAATAAGGTTGTTTCTTTTTCTTCTGGTGGATATTTATATGCAACCGCCCATTTAGGAGATTTCGATGTCGCTCCAAGTTTTTCCCTATCGGACAAACTATTAACCTTTATAACCGCACCATCAATATCAAAAGAGTATTTATAGCGATCTTTGCCTATTTGTTCAATTTCATTGATTGCATCTTCAATATTGGTATAACAATTATAAGATGGAGAAACTTTAAAACCTATCCCTTTTAAAAAATCAAGTCCATCACTGTGACTTAACAGTTCTTTGCCTTCAATCTGTTGAATGTTAAAGACAAAGATATCAAGTTTGCGTTGTGCAGTGACTTTGGAACTTTTTTGCCTTAACGATCCTGCAGCAGCATTTCTCGGATTTTTAAATGGTTCTTCACCGTTATCAATTTGCATCTTAATAACGTGCTCAAAGTTTTTTCGAGGCATATATACCTCACCACGAACCTCTAAAAAAGGTAGTGATGTTTTTAGCTTTAGTGGAATTGATTTTATAGTTTTTATATTTTGAGTTACGTCTTCCCCAATAAACCCATCGCCTCGTGTGGAGCCTCTGGTTAAAATTCCATCTGTATATTCAAGTGAAACAGACAATCCATCAATTTTAGGTTCAACTACATATATTGGTTGGTTTATTGATTGCTTTATTCGATTGTCGAACCCACGCAACTCATCAACGCTAAATACATCTTGAAGACTGCCC
>DBGA01000073.1:0-49282 GCA_002295325.1 Ruminococcaceae bacterium UBA866
GTTCGCCTTAGAACAGTTCAAACTGATACCGCCCTTTAAACATCTTTATAAGATGTTATTTAACCGTTCTTTTTTGCGTTTTATTCAATATAAATTTTAGTAAGAACACGCCAATGATTGCACCTGATGTACCGGCAATGATATCGGACATGGTATCGTCTAGTCCACCTTGGGATTGAAGTCCCAAAAGCTTATCTCCGCTGTATTCCCAAATCTCCCAAAGGGCAGCACTTGCAACAGAAACAAAAAAGCTAAGCAACAACCTAATGATATCAGGAACAGATGCCTGTGGATATTTTTTCATCAAACATTCATAGCCATAATCAGCCAAAAGCATAAGCAAAGTTCCGCTTGAAAGATGCAAAATAAAATCGTAAGCAGGAATGATGGTATAAAGATTTAACATTGCCCCCAAGTATTGCGAGAGAAAAGCAAACATTACAATGCCAATATAATAAATGGGTTTCATTTTCCTTAAAAATAGGGCAAATGCTAAAATAGCACCAACGCAAAGTGCAACGCTAGAAATAGAAATTGATTTTGTTGTAAATAAATCAACGACATAGGTTGCGATATAAACAACAAATAGAATAATTGAAACTGTTAAGTTAAGAGAAGTTTTTTTCACTATAGACCCCCTAGAGAATTTTTGTTATTTTCAGTTTACCTTAAAACTTGAATTAAATCAATAAATACAATATAAATTTTGTGTTCTATATCTGAGACTTTGAACATAAATATCTATAAAACGGACAACCCACAAAGCAAAGGACAAAAAAAGAAAGGTGACAACAACTATGGATATGAAATATTTAGAGGCAATTCGTTCCTTAACAAAAAATCTAACCTCAATGCTATCAAACTTTCCCACAGAGTTGCAGGGGTTCGTGCGTGAAGTAGCAATCCGAACCGATAAACCAGTTGTAATATCCACTTTCAGTGGTGAATATTTCTTAAAAAAAGATGGTGGCTTTTCTAAGTTTATGCCAATTACACCCTATATAGTCACGAGAGAAGAACTTTTTGAGTGTATTAGAATATTGACAGAGTATTCACTCCACAGCTATAAGTCAGAGATTAATTCTGGGTTTATTACAATTAAAGGTGGCCACAGAGCAGGTATTTGTGGTAGCTGTGTGTATGGTGATAGTGAGATTGTCGCAGTCAATGACATTTCTTCAATTAATTTAAGGATTGCACGCCAAGTCAAGGGCGTTGCAACAAGCCTAGTAAAAAATATATATCGAGACTGTATATCCTCAACTATAATTGCAGGGCCTCCTGCAAGTGGCAAAACGACAATGCTCAAAGACATTGCACGTTGTATGTCTAATGGAACCCTAAGCTACAACACAAAGCTTTGTATCATAGATGAGCGTGGCGAAATTGCAGCCGTTTATAGAGGTATTCCACAAAATGATGTTGGCATTATGACCGATGTGTTTGATGGCTATAAAAAAGGTGACGGAATGGAATCTGCTATACGGTCTATGTCACCAAAAGCAATCATATTAGACGAGATTTCTGGGATTGAAGATATCAATAAAATTAAGCAAAGTCTAAATGCAGGAGTTGCTGTGATTGCGACAGTTCATGCGGGAAGCATAGACGAGCTGTACAGAAAAAAACATATATGTGAAATGCTAAACGAGGGGAATTTTAAACATATAGTCCTTTTAAATGATGCGCAAAATCCTTGTACTGTCAAAGAAATAGTATCTCCAAAGGAGCTGTTGTTATGTTAATAAAGCTGTTTTGTTGTATGCTCGTAATATTTATTGGCGCTTATGCAGGTTTTGCAAAAGCACATCAATATAAAGACAGGGTGAAACAGCTTAGTGAATGTGAATTGTTTCTTTCTAGGTTAAAAACCTATATGGGCGGCTCAAAAGCCTCGACAAAAGAACTTTTCTCAAACCTTGCAAAGACTGACAGCTTATCTGAACTGGTCTTTATCAAAAATACGAGTAAAAGGCTTGAAGCTGAGCCGAATTTTCCCATTGTGTTTACCGAGTGCATTGAGGCATCAAAGACACAACTTGCACTCAAAAATGAAGATTACATTCCTTTGTTAAATCTTAGTGAGTTGATAGGCTCTTATGATACGCAGGAGGTTTTAAATGGAATTGAGCTTTCAAGGGAGCTGATAAGAGAATCACAAAAAGATGCGATTGAACAAAGTCAAACCAATGGAAAACTTGCGCGCTCGCTTGGGATATTGTCAGGAATTGCGGTTGCAATTTTAATTATATAAACAGAACTGGATATAGGTTTGAAAATAAAGGAGGAGTTACATAATGGATGTTGATTTGATATTCAGAATTGCTGCAATCGGAATTATAGTTGCAGTTTTAAATCAGCTGTTAATACGATCCGGTCGTGAAGAGCAGGCAATGATGACAACACTTGCTGGATTAATTGTGGTTTTAATGATGATTATTTACGAGATAAAGGACCTGTTCGACGTTATAAAAAACGTATTTGGACTATGGTAAGCGAATATGAATATTTTTTCTATCATAGGTATTGCGATTATTTCAACTGCAATCTGCATTCTACTTAAGGAGTACAAGCCTGAATTTGCAATGGTGGTTTCACTTGCTTGTGGCATATTGCTGTTTTCAATGATTATTGTAAGCTTGTTGCCAGCTTTTAAAACAATGTCTGATTTGATGCAAAAGGCACAGATAAACACCACATATACTACAGCAATTATCAAGACGCTTGGTGTATGCTATGTGACCCAACTGGCAAGCGATAGCTGCAAGGACGCAGGGCAAACTGCAATTGCATCAAAGGTTGAGCTTTCAGGAAAGGTGTTTATTGTTATCATATCACTTCCTTTGTTTGAGGATTTAATAGAAATTGCATTTTCGCTTATCAATATGAATTTGTAAAAATAAAGGAAGGGAAAATGATTGTGAAACGGCTATTGACATCTATACTCTTTGCCTTAATGCTGATTTGCTCCTTTAACGGACAAGTATCAGCACAGAATGATAACTTCAAAAATCAAGAGGACAGCTTTCAAAAACAATATGACGAGTTGCTACATTCAAGTGGCGCAGACAGGCTTTTTTCTATCCTACCAGAGGATGCAAAGGGGATATTGGAGGACACGAAAATTAGCGACCTTTCCCATGAAAGCCTAATTGGGATATCGTTTTTTGACTTTGTAGGCTCTATTTGGGAGAGTATTAAAAATGCAGTAACTAAGCCACTTGCAATGCTGTTAACCTGCATTGGTATCATTTTGCTTTGTGCATTGTTAAATTCCCTTAAAAGCTCATTTAACAACCAATCCTATGAGCACGTTTTTTCGGTGGTTTCAGTAATTTGCATCAGCTCTGCGATTATCGTTCCTATTGCAAATCTCATTATAAAAACATCAAGTCTGATTAAACAAGTAAGTAACTTTTTACTTTCATTTATCCCCGTTTATGTAGGGATAATCACAGCGTCTGGAAAACCTATTTCAGCAACTGCATATTCTACTGCAATTATTGGTGTTGTTCAAATAATTTCAAGGATATCAGCTACCGTTTTTGTTCCACTTTTGGGAATTTATATGGCATTTTGCTTGATTGGCTCTGCCTCACATGAGATTAACGTTGAAGGAATTGCGAAGACAGTAAAAACAACCGTTATTGTCACACTTACATTCCTTATGACAATTTTTGTAGGCTTGCTCACAGTTCAAAGCGTAGTTGCGACTTCAGCCGATACAGTGGCACTAAAGACAACAAAGTTTGCAATCAGTGCATTCTTGCCGGTTGTTGGCTCTGCTATCAGCGAGGCGTTAAGTTCCGTGCAAGGATTTCTAGGTGTTATTAAGTCAACGGTTGGAGGGTTTGGAATTATTGCGGTAATCGCTGCATTTGTACCCAGTGTAGTCACAGTTTTAATGATGCAACTTTCTTTGTCGATTGCAGGTGGAGTAAGCGATGCGCTTGGCACAGACAAAATTACATCCCTAGTCCATGCTGCACAATCAGTGCTGTCGTTAATACTAGGAATAACCATAACCTTTGCAGTGTTGCTTATCGTATCACTTGGGGTTATGCTCACTGTAAGCTCGGGAGGATAACAATATGGAAGGAATACGCCTCATAGGAATTTCAATTTGTGTTACAACAGTTGTTACGTCAATATTTTCAATGCTAACACCTGATTCAAAGCTTGATAAGGTGCTAAAATTTGCAATAAGCTTGTTCTTTTTGACAAGTATTATATCGCCATTTGTGAATAACAAGCTTGATTTCCACATAGATATATCGGATATCACACAAGCACCTCAAACAAGAGAACTAACTCAACGTGTTGAAAATCAGTTTATCTCCATTGCAAAGAGCAATATTGAAAATACTGTAGAGAATCTGCTCCTAAGAGAAAACATTTCCCCAAAAAAAATTGAAGTTTTGATTAATATAAATGAAGATAACAGCATATCTATTAACAAACTGATGGTTTACATAAATAAGAGCGATGAAAAACGAAAGCAGGCTATAGAAAAGATTGTCAAAGAGGGAGCAGGTTATTCTCCTCAAGTTAAAATTGAATAAAGGAGGTTTGAAACAGATGAAATTTAAAATGGATGACAAAAAACTTAAGATTTTTGTGATCATTGGACTTGTAGGTGTAGCATTAATTTTCCTCTCTACCTTTTTGGGCGGAGAGAAACAAAGCAAACCTATTGATGATACTAAGCTGTCGGAGGGAATGCTCACAAATGAACAGTATGAGCAAAAGCTTGAAACCGAGGTCGGAGAGATCATTAACAGCATTGAGGGGGTTGGCAAAGCTAAAATTATGGTAACCCTCTTAAATGGTATCGAATATGTTTATGCGACAGAGGAAAGCGTAAACATGGATAAGACAAATACAGCAGAGCAAACCGTTGCTCAAAGGCAGTCCTCAGAGAAAAAGACCATACTAATTGAAGATGATAATGGAAGAAGAAAAGCTCTTTTAAAGACCACACTTGAACCAACTGTAAAAGGAGTAGTAATCGTCTGTGAAGGTGGCGATGACATCATTGTAAAGGAACGTGTAACTGAAGCAGTAAAGGCTATCCTTAACATCAGCTCAACTAGGGTTTGCGTAACAAAATTATCATAATATTGGAGGAGAAGATATGAAACCATTAAAAGCGAATTTTATTTTAGGAAAAAAACAGATTATTTTGGCATCCCTTGTGCTAATCTTAGGCGTAGCTGTTTATTTAAATTGGCAGTTTGCAAATTCAAATAATGATTTAGATCTTACAACTGCACTTGATGAAGCACAAAGTGCACAAGATACACAAAACCAAGTCCTTGCCCCAAAAGATGGTGTTGTAGATGAGACTGCTACGAAACCAGATGACAAAGACGCTGTAAGCCCAGACGNNCGGAAAAACCCCAGATGAAACTGCGACCAAAGGCAAAAATCTAGGTGACACACTCCTTGTAACTTCAAAGAGTATTGCTGATGAGACCTATTTTGCAATGGCAAAATTTGCCCGCACAAAAACCAGAGACCAATCAATAGAAACAATTTCAACTGTCCTCAATGATACAAAGCTAACAGAGGAAGATAAAAAAGCTGTATCAGCAAAAGCAATGGCAATTACAGATATTATCGAGGCTGAAAGTCGAATCGAAAATCTAATCAAGGCAAAAGGCTTTGAGGAATGTGTTGTATATATTACTGCTAAAAGTGCTAATGTAGTGGTTAAGACTGACGGTCTAGACCAAGATAAAGCAACTCAAATTAAAAACATCATTGTAAGCGAGGGTAAAATTAAAGGTGAGAATGTAACAATCACTGAGATTAATTAATGAAATTTACAGCTTTTATATCTATCGATTGCCGCCTCTCAAAGTCATAAAAAATACTTGTTTCTTTTAAATTTTGTGGTATAATAAACATATAATATCAATAAAAAAGTAGCAAGAAAGTATATTGAAAAATGGAGGCACTCAAAATGGATATCAATACCAAAAGCACTCAAACAAGCCTAAATATTTCGGAAGATGTGATAAGAACAATTGCAAATGAGGTCATTAAGGAAATTTCGAGTATATACAGCCTGTCAAATTTACCGGCTAAATTGAGCCTTTTGACAACTCCTGCAACTGCAAAGCCTGTAAAAATTGAATTTGTTTCAGATTCTGCACATATTGACCTTGGGATTATCGTTAATATGAACTATAAAATCAAGGATGTTGCAGAACACCTTCAAATTGCAATTAAGGATGCCATTCAAGATATGACGGGTATTACAGTTTCAAAGGTAAATATATACGTGACAAGTGTTCATGTAAATAGCGATAACAAATAGTTTGATTTAAGCTAACCTCCGATTTGGGGGTTAGCTTTTGACAGTTTAAGGAGCAAAATTTTTTGATGTTTCACGTGTAGGATTATAACTAAAAAAACAGTCTCATTGCACGGGATTTTAATGATACTACTTTGTTTCAAGCTAATATAGGAAATTAAAAGGAGAAAACTTATGACAAGGCACCAGATGCGACAATTCGCTTTTATGCTCACTTTCGAGCGTATTTTCAATGACGACGATATAGACTCAATTATTGAGTTGGCAAAAGAATGTGAAACTGTAGAGATTAACAAGCAAGTTTTAGAGCTCTTTAAGGGCGTTGACGAGAAAAAAGAAATTCTTGATTTAGAGATAGAAAAGCATCTTAAAAATTGGAGCTTAAACCGTATTTCAAAGGTATCACTTGCAGTTTTGAGGGTTGCAATGTACGAAATTCTTTATTGTGATGACATCGACATTGATGTTGCAATCAGTGAGGCAGTTAAAATTGCTCAAATTTACACAATGAAAGAGGATGTTTCATTCGTAAACGGTGTACTTTCATCTGTTTCAAAGGAACGCAAAAAATGAGTCACTATTTAGGTATTGATACCAGCAATTACACCACATCTGCCAGTATTTATGACAGCGATAACGATAGGGTTTATTCCTATAAAAAGCTGTTACCTGTAGCGGATAATGCAGTTGGACTTCGCCAAAGCGACGCAGTTTTTTCTCATATAAAACAGCTGTCACAGGTGATGGCTGAGCTTTTTCAAGATAACAATTTTGATATTAAGGCAGTTTGTGCGTCTACCCGTCCACGAAGTGTTGAGGGTTCCTATATGCCAGCTTTCTTGGTTGGAGATATGGTTGCATCCTCGATTGCTTGTGTGAAAAATGCAAAGCGATATTCCTGCTCACATCAAGAGGGACATATCGTTGCAGCACTTCACGCGGTGGGCAAAATGGAGTTATTGCAGAGGGAATTTTATGCGTTTCACATTTCCGGTGGAACGACCGAATGTCTGCTAGTAAAACCCTGTGGCAATCTATTTGAAGTTGAACTTGTGGCAAAAACGCTTGACTTAAACGCAGGGCAGTTGGTTGACCGTATCGGCGTAATGCTCGGACTAGCCTTTCCGTGTGGAAAAGAGCTTGAAAAATTATCACTAAGCTGCAACGAGAGCTTTAAAATAAAACCAGTGTTTAAAGGGCTTGATTGTCATTTAAGTGGCGTTCAAAACCAATGCGAAGATATGAAAAAACAAGGTAAAAGTGATGAATATATCGCAAGATATGTCATTGAATATATAAAAGCAGTCATTGATACGATGACTCAAAAGGTACTTCAAACATACGGTAAAAAGCCACTTTTATACGCTGGTGGTGTGATGTCAAACAGCATTGTAAAAGAGCATATTATAAGTAAATTTGGAGGCTTTTTCGCAGAGCCTCAATTTTCAACCGATAATGCCTCGGGAGTTGCAATTATAGCAAGCATTTTGGATAAGTAAGGGTTATTTATATTTAAAAGGGAGTTGTAATAATGAATATAACTGTCGTTTACGGAACAGAGCGTAAAGGCTGTACTTATAATATAACACAGGAAGTTATAAAAAACATTTCAAATCCAAAGGTTACTGAAATATTTTTACCTACAGATTTGCCTGAGTTTTGCAAATCCTGTTTAAGATGTTTTAGTGAAGAAAAAGGTACTTGCATACATAGTGAATTCACCGTTTCAATAAGGCGAAAATTACTTTCGGCGGATTTAATTATCCTAACCTCTCCAGTATATTCTTACCATGTAACAGGGCAAATGAAGGTGTTTTTAGATCATTTTGCAAATATGTGGATGGTTCATCGTCCTGAAAAGGATATGTTTTTAAAGCAAGGTCTTGTAATTGCAACTGCAAGCGGACCTGTATATAATGCAACTCTTAAAGAAATGAAAGATAGTCTGGATTTTTGGGGAGTTTCAAAAACTTATAAGATCGGTAGTGCAGTTTTCCAAACTTCATNNGGGGATAAAGTGCCAGAAAAGATTAAGAATAAAATAATGAAAAAGGCAACAAAAACAGCCGATAAAATTCAAAGAAAATCTGGAAAGACAAAACCATGTTTCAGAGTTAGAAAATGGTTTTATGTCAGTCGTATAATGCAAAAATATATGAAACTTAATCCTCCTGATGTGGATTATTGGAATGAAATGGGTTGGACAGGTAGTATTCGTCCTTGGAAAGCTAAATGAAACTAACTTTTTTGCAGAACCACAATTTTCAACCGACAATGCGTCAGGGGTAGCAATCATTGCAAGCATTTTGGATAGGTGAGGCTATTAATATTGTAACATTGGTGGTGGAAACAATGGAATTGCCAAAACGAAAAAACATACGATTAGCAGATTATGATTACAGCAAAAATGGTGCATATTTTATTACCATATGCGTGAAAGACAAACAACATTTATTTGGACATGTTCAAAATGGTAAAGTGTGTTTAAGTACAACCGGGTGTTATTGCAAATGATAATATATTGTCGATTGAAAAACATATTTCCAATGTTTCAGTAGCAAATCATGTTGTTATGCCAAATCATGTTCACATAATTTTGATATTGAATTCACCATTTGTAGAGACACGATATATCGTGTCTGATGTAGACGGAGAATGTGATTTGCGGACGCCATATATGGCGTCCCTACAAGAAAAATCCAAACAAACAGTGCCAAAAACAATACAACAATATAAGGCGTCGGTTTCCAGGCGAACGCAAATTTTTAATTTGTGGCAACCAAGGTTCCACGACCACATCATCAGAAACGAAAAAGAATACCAACAAATTTATCAATACATTGACGAAAATCCGATAAAATGGCAAGAGGATTGCTATTATATAAAAGGATAAACCCCCAAATTTACACAAAGGAAAATGATATGGAAACACCTTACACCTATACCGTCACGGGTTTAAATCGCTATATTAAAGAAGTTGTTTCAAGCGATATCAATCTTCGTGCAATTACTATTAAGGGTGAGATTTCAAATTTCACCAATCATATCAAAACAGGACATTTTTACTTCACGCTCAAAGATGACACAGCTTCGATTAAGGCTATCATGTTCAAGGGCAATGCCTCAAAGGTTAGGTTTGACGTTAAAAATGGAATGAATGTTATCATCTGTGGAAGCATTCAAGTGTTCGAGCGTGATGGTGTCTATCAGCTTTATTGTGATACCCTAGAGCCAGACGGAATCGGTGCACTATATCTTGCTTTTGAGCAATTAAAAGAGAAATTATCAAAACTGCGTATGTTTGACGAGGAGCAAAAAAAAACAATTCCAACAATGCCAAAAAAAATCGGCATTGTAACCTCAAAAACAGGTGCAGCACTTCAAGATATATTAAACATACTAGGCAGAAGATATCCACTTTGCAGTGTTTTGTTGATATCCACATTGGTGCAAGGCGAAAATGCCCCAGAATCAATTGTAAATTCAATTAAACAAGCAGAGCTTATTGATGATATCGACCTACTAATTGTAGGACGTGGTGGTGGTTCAATCGAGGATTTGTGGGCATTTAACGACGAACGTGTCGCATATGCGATATTTAACTGCAAAATACCAATCATTTCTGCTGTAGGGCACGAAATTGATTTTACCATTGCTGACTTTGTTGCAGATTTAAGAGCACCAACTCCATCTGCGGCAGCAGAACTTGCAACTCCGGATATTGCAACGATTTACGATAGACTAGCAAATCTTGAATATCTAGTCAAAGGCTACACAATATCAAAATTAAAATCAAGTTATGACAGGCTAAAAGCAGACTATGAAAGACTTAATTCGCTCTCACCTATAAATAAAGTAAAATCAACCGAGAATGAATTGAATGCCAAGCTATTAAGGCTAAATTTAGCAATCAATACAACACTTGAAACAAAATCACAAATGTATGCAAAGGCAGTTGCCACATTAGATGCATTAAGCCCCCTAAAGGTGCTTACAAGAGGTTATTCTATCACATTTTCAGAGGATAAAGTAATTGCATCAGTTTCAGACATTGCAGTTGGTGACACTGTTAAAACTGTTATAAGTGACGGTGAAATCATAAGCAGTATCACAAAAATTAACCAAAAGGTAGGTAAATAGAGATGGCTACAGCGAAATCAAAAGCACAAACTACTGAAAAAAGTTTTGAGGAAGCACTTTTAGAGCTTGAAACTATTGTGTCTAGCCTTGAAAAAGGAGAACTTTCACTTGAGGAGTCAATGGAAGTATATGAAAAAGGAATTAAACTCACAGCAAATTTAAACAATCGCCTAAAAACTGCAAAGTTAAAAATAGAGGAGCTAAAAACCCAGTAATGAAAACTAATTTTTTAATGCAACAAGATGAATATATTAAACTTATCAACGAAAAGTTGTACAGCTATGTAGCTGTTGAAAACACTCCATATGACGTTGTAAAAGAGGCAATGCTTTACTCGTTATCAGCTGGAGGCAAACGTATCAGACCAATCCTTACCCTTGCGTTTTGCGAGGCAAACGGTGGTAATCTAAAAAAGGCTTTGCCTTTTGCTTGTGCAGTTGAAATGATACACTGTTATAGCCTTATCCACGATGACCTTCCTTGTATGGACGATGATGATATGCGTCGAGGTAAACCCTCCTGTCACAAGCAGTTTGGTGAGGCCAATGCATTACTTGCAGGAGATTCCTTGCTCACATTAAGCTTTCATACAATTGCAAATGCACATCACTTAGCTGGTACGGATAGTTTAGCTTGTCTGTCTGCTGTAGGGGCATTATCTGAGTATGCCGGCGTTAATGGAATGGTCGGTGGACAAGTTATAGATTTGATAAACGAGGGCAAAAAAATAGATGCAGATACACTATACAAAACCCACAGCCTAAAGACTGCAGCACTAATATGCTCTGCAATAAAGCTTGGGGCGATTGCTGCAAACGCTTCAGATGAGGCAACGAAAAATGCGGTTTCATATGGCTATGAGCTTGGTATGGCATTTCAAATTATTGATGATATTTTAGATGTCATTAGTGATGAAAAAACCCTTGGAAAGCCAATTGGAAGTGATGCTGATAACCAAAAAACAACATTTGTTTCATTATATTCATTAGATGGTGCGAAAAAATTAGCTGGCGAGCATACGAAAAGAGCGCTCGATTTTCTAGCTAGGACAAACCACAGCGAGTTTTTGTTTGAGCTTACGAGCTCGTTACTAACTAGAATTAACTGACATGAAGGGGAATTTGATTTATGACAAGTTTAAGCGAGCTTTTTTCAAACTACGTACTTAATGTTGCATTAATAAGCTGGTTTTCAGCACAATTTATAAAAACACTACTTTTTTTTGTTAAGACAAAGAAGTTTAATTCCGAAAGACTTTTTGGAGCAGGAGGAATGCCCTCTTCACATTCAGCATCGGTTTGTTCTATGACGATTGCCATTGCAAAAAGTGATGGATTTTCTTCGCCATTATTTGCGCTTTCATTCCTACTTGCTGGTATTGTTATGTACGATGCAATGGGAGTTCGAAGAGCAGCGGGGCAACACGCCCAAATTATCAATATGATTGTAAAAAGAGAAAAATCAGATATAACAAGTTTTATCCCTAAAAATAAAGAACAGCTAAAAGAATTTTTAGGACATACACCTTTAGAGGTGCTTGGAGGAGCTTTGCTTGGTATTATTATAGCAATGGTAGTTCCGGTTCAGCTGTTTAACAAATAGTGATTAGTCTGAATTCGCAAACAGATATACTAAATATTAATTGCCGTGCGAATATGGCTTAGCCGACGCAAATGGCAAATATAGCATATCCACTAAGGCGTATCTGCTATATGATTGACCTATTGGAGGAGTAATGGAGTATAATTTATTAGATAAAATCAATCATCCTTGTGATTTGAAAAACCTTACAAATGAGCAGTTAAGTGAGTTATGTGGCGAAATACGTAGTTTTTTAATCAACACAATCTCAAAAACTGGTGGGCATCTTGCGTCAAATTTAGGTACAGTTGAGCTTACCGTTGCGATGCATAAGGTTTTTGATTGTCCAGAGGATAAGTTTATCTTTGATGTTGGACACCAATGTTATACTCACAAGTTGTTGACAAATAGAAAAGACCGTTTTGAAACACTAAGGAAAAAAGATGGAATATCGGGTTTTCCAAAGCCGAGCGAGAGTGAATATGACAGTTTCATTTCAGGGCACGCATCCACTTCGATTTCAGCTGCATATGGAATAGCCAAAGCTTTTGAACTGCAAAACAAAAAAAATTATGCAGTAGCAATGATTGGTGACGGTGCATTCACTGGCGGCGAGGCATATGAGGCGTTGAACAATGCTGGTAGGAGTAAAACAAGGCTCATTGTAATACTAAACCATAACGATATGTCTATCTCAAAAAACGTAGGTGCGTTTGCACGGTATCTTTCAACCATTCGCTCAAAACCTAGCTATTTAAAGCTAAAATCTATTGTAGAAAAGATTTTGCGTCATATTCCTGTCATTGGAAAGCCACTCAAGCGCTGGCTTGAAGATTCAAAATCAACACTAAAAATGTTACTTTATCGCTCCACATTCTTTGAGGAGCTTGGATATACCTACCTCGGGCCGATAGATGGCCACGACATTGAGCAGTTGACAAACGTCCTAACAAGGGCAAAAGAATCAAATTCTCCAGTTTTAATACAAGTAGAAACCATAAAGGGCAAGGGTTATCCTTTTGCCGAGGAAAACCCTGGCGCATACCATGCGATTGCTGGTTTTGATGTGCTAAATGGTGGAGATAATGTTGTAATGTCAGACTGCTATTCAAACGTAATTGGAAGTGAGATTACAAGATTAGCAGATGAAAATGAGAAAATTTGCGCAATCACTGCCGCAATGAAATATGGAACAGGATTACACACCTTTTATGCGGCACATAAAGAGCGTTTTTTTGACGTAGGAATTGCTGAGGGGCATGCAGTAACCTTTGCCGGAGGACTTGCAAGTCAAGGCTTGATACCCGTATTTTGCGTGTACTCAAGCTTTTTGCAAAGAGGATACGATCAAATTATTCACGATCTTGCAATCAACAATAAACACGTTGTGCTTTGTGTTGATCGAGCTGGAATTGTCGGTGAAGATGGTGAAACCCATCAAGGAGTGTTTGATGTAGCGTTTCTTTCCCACATACCTCGGGTGATAGTCTACTCTCCAGAGGGCTATGATGAGGCGAAGCTTTGCCTAAATAAAGCTATTAATCAAGACAATGGAGTAGTAGCTGTAAAATATCCTCGTGGTGGCGATATGAGAGGTCACAATCTTTCGATTTCAACTAATTTTAGCTATGTTGATAACAACACAAATATGCTGTTAATTTCTTATGGACGAATATTTACCAACTGTTTCAAGGCAGTAGAAAGCCTTGAAACCCAATCAGTTAAGCTGTCTTTATTAAAGCTTACACAGATTTCTCCACTTGAGAAATCAATGCTTGATATCGCGCTCTCCTATGAGAAAATTTTCTTTGTGGAAGAGGGGATTAAAACAGGTGGAATTGGCGAGCAGCTTTGTGCAACAATAACCGCAATGGGATATAAGGGTAGTTTTTGCACTATTGCCATTGAAAACACATTTGTGAAACAGGGCGATGTACCATCTATTTTGGCTGATTTACATTTAGACGCCAAATCGATTGAAAAATATATATTACAGGAGATGTAAATTTGTCAGAAAAAATAAGGATTGATATTGCTTTGCATGAGCAAGGTTATGCCCCGAGTAGAGAAAAAGCCAAAGCACTTATCATGACAGGCAACGTCTTTATCAATAACGAACGTGTCAGTAAGGCTGGAGATATGATTCCGATTGATAGCGTCATTGAGGTTAAGGGTGGCGAACTAAAATATGTAAGCCGTGGTGGGCTAAAGCTTGAAAAGGCGATTGAGCTTTATAACATTGATTTATCAGATTGCATTTGTATGGATATCGGTGCCTCAACCGGTGGTTTTACCGATTGTATGCTCAAAAATTCTGCGAAAAAGGTATATGCCGTTGATGTTGGCTATGGGCAACTTGCATGGAGCTTGCGTACCGATGAACGGGTTGTAAATATGGAGCGCACCAACATTCGCTATGTAACTCACGAACAAGTTGTTGAAGAACTTGATTTTGCTTCAATCGATGTTTCGTTTATTTCACTGACTCTTGTTTTACCTGTGCTCAAATCACTTCTAAAACAGGGTGGTGAGGCACTTTGCCTTGTGAAACCACAGTTTGAGGCTGGTAAAGGTAAAGTGGGGAAAAAAGGCGTAGTGCGTGAACTTTCCATTCACATAGAAGTGTTAAAAAAGATATATGATTTTTTAATGGAGCATGGATTTTCTATAAATGGAGCAACATTTTCTCCAATAAAAGGCCCACAAGGAAATATTGAATATCTGTACTACATTAAAAATGAAGAAAATACAAGTAAGATTACATTTGAAGATATCGAAAAAATTGCGCAAAATTCCCACGCAGAACTAAATCAATAGGTAGGTGATGACTTGATGAAAGCGATGGTAATTCCCAATTTAGATAAGGTAAATGCAAAAGAGTGTACTAAAAGAGTGATTTTAGAGTTAAACTCCCTCTCCATTGATGTTTTACTAAATGACCGTCATGCCGAGGAACTAAGCGGTGTTAAANNATAAGGGGATTAAATCCTGTGATGTTGTAATTGCAATTGGCGGAGATGGCACAATCATCCACGCTGCAAAACATGCAGTTGAGGAAGATAAGCCGCTTTTGGGTATCAATGTAGGTAGACTTGGTTTTATGGCTGGGCTTGAAATGAGCGAGCTTTCACAACTTGTCGGACTAAAAAATAAAAGTTATTCCATTGAAAAACGTATGTTGCTCGAATGTATCCATAAGACTGAGGATAAAGAAAATACCTATCTTGCATTGAATGATGTGGTGGTTTCAAATGGAGCATTGTCAAGGATAATCGAACTTGACATATCCTGTGATGACAAGCAAATTATCACCTATCGAGCAGATGGAATTATCCTATCAACACCAACAGGCTCAACGGCCTACGCACTTTCAGCGGGAGGACCTGTGATTGAGCCTTCAATAAACTGCATATCACTCACACCGATTTGTCCTCATTCTTTGGCTAGTCGAACGGTTATATTTAAAAAGAACAGCCAAATAACTGTAAAGGGTTCAGCACTAAACCTACACCCGATTTATATCACGGTTGACGGTGAAGAAGGTGTAAAACTGAAAGAGCATGAATTGATTAAGGTTAGGCGCAGCGAGAAAACTGTGAAATTGATTACCTTAAAGGACAAATCATTTTACGAGGTTTTGAGCAATAAATTTCTCCTAAATCAAAATTAAACACGCATTAAACTATAGTAGCATCTAAAAAACCTGATACTAACATAGGAGGAAAATAATGAAAACGAAACGACATGAGATGATACTTCAAATTATCGAACAAGATGACGTTTGCACACAAGAAATATTGCAAGAAAGGCTAAAGCAGGCCGGTTTTGACGTTACACAAGCTACGGTTTCTCGTGATATTAAAAATTTAAATTTGATAAAAATTTCACTTAAAGGCGGTAGCTATCGATATGCTCAAAAGCAGGATGATATCGTGCAAAAAAAGACAATGAAGTTTAAATCTGTTTTTTATGAGGCAGTAATTTCTGTAGATAATGCTCAAAATATCGTTGCTGTTAAATGCCATGTAGGAATGGGAAATGCTGCTTGTGCTGCTATTGATATGATGAATTTAGGCGATGTAGTGGGAACTATAGCAGGAGACGATACCATATTTATCTTACTCAAAACCACAGAAAAGGCAATTCAATTTGTTGAAAAATTAAATCAAATGTTAGGTAGGTAGAGGATACTATGTTATGCGAGTTGTTCATACAAAATTTAGCTGTAATTGAAAAAACAAGCATACAATTTGATAAGGGATTAAACGTGTTTACGGGTGAAACAGGTGCTGGTAAATCGATTGTTATCGACGCTATAAATGCGGTTTTAGGTCAGCGTACCTCCAAGGAAATCGTGCGCCATGGTCAAAGTAAGGCGAGCATTTCTGCAAGCTTTAGAGGACTTAGTTCTAATTTAACCAGCAAGCTTTTGGAGTATGGATATGAGCCTGAAAATGATGAACTTATCATAACAAGAGAGATTTTTTCCGACTCAAAAAGCACTGCTCGCATTATGGGACGCCCCGTCAATGTTTCTGTGTTAAAAGAAATAGGAACAGAGCTTATCAATATCCACGGTCAGCACGACAATCAAGTGCTGTTATCGCCCGAAAAGCACATTGATATTTTAGATAAGTATGGGGATTTTTCGCCACTATTAGAAGAATACTTTGAGTGCTATAAAAACGTCGTTACGATAAAANNGAAAAAGGCATCTGTTAGCCAAACGGATAAGGCTGAGCGGATAGAATTGTTAACCTATCAAGTGGGTGAAATCACTGGGGCAGAGCTTACAGTAGGTGAGGATATTGAACTTGAGGCAAAGCGCAATGAGATGAGAAATTCTGCAAAAATTATCGAATCGCTATCTGCTGCATACAACGCTTTATTCGGCGATAATGGTGAGGGGGGAGCTGTTGACTTGGCTAAGTTTGCAACCTCTTCTACTGAGAAAGCAAGTGAGTTTTATGAATCTGCAGAAGAAATATGCACAAGGCTCGAGGGAATCAGTGCAGAACTTGAAGAGATAGCCGAAGAAATCTATAACAAACTTGACAGCTTTGAGTTTAATCAGAATTACCTTGATAGTATCGAGGCTAGAATTGATGAAGTACATAAATTGAAGCGAAAATATGGTGACTCTGTTGAAGAAATTTTGGAGTACTGTGCCAATGCCAAAGAGGAACTTTCTACACTTGAACTTTCGGAGCAACACCTGTTAGAGCTTGACGAAAGTGGAAAAAAAGAATATGCGAAATTGCTCTCACTTGCAAAAAAAATAACTGAAAAACGCAAAGGGGCAGCTGAACGCTTTATAAAAAGTGTGACTGAGGAGCTAATTTTTCTCGATATGCCTAGCGTTTGCCTTGAGGTTTTGGTTGAGCAGTCTAAGCCTAACCCTAAGGGACAGGATAACGTTGAATTCCTCATTTCAACCAACAAGGGTGAGCCACCAAAGCCGATTGCAAAGATTGCATCGGGTGGTGAGCTTTCTCGTATTATGCTTGCAATTAAAAATACCCTTGCTGATAAGGATGAAATTGAAACTTTAATTTTTGATGAAATTGACACAGGCGTTAGTGGTCGTGCAGCGCAAAAAATTGGGTTAAAACTAAAGCAAGCAGCCACTACAAGGCAGATTATCACAGTTACCCACTTAGCGCAAATTGCGGCTCTTGCGGACCATCACTTCCTAATAAAAAAGGAAAGCGATGAAAATCGCACATTCACAAATGTGAAAAAACTTGAATATGATGGTAGAATTCATGAAGTAGCAAGGATTATGTCAACCGATGAAATTACTGATTTAATGCTTGAAAATGCAAAGGCGATGATAGCTGCAAATTGACGGGAAAGTTGGGCATACTATTTATATTGTAACCCCACTATTGACAATAAAATGAAACTGTGTTAGTATATATCACAATAGCTGTGAAAAGAACAAGTAGCATATTGTTTTTTCTTTAGAGAGCACTTGGCTGGTGAAAAAGTGTGAGGGAATAATTTGTGAATACATCTTTGAGCTGTGGAGAAGAACCAACTTATGAAGTTGCAAAGCTCCATCGGGAACACCCGTTATAGTGCATTGTCTGTTGTTTGACAGACAAAGAGGTTGTGACCGTGAGGTGGCAACAAATTGAGGTGGTAACACGATTAATTCGTCCTCTATTCCGTAACAGGGATAGAGGACTTTTTGTTTTCCCTATCCTAAATTTATTTAAAGGAGAATGGATATTATGACAGTATTTCAAGAGTTAAAAAGAAGAGGTTTAATTGCTCAATCAACACATGAAGATCAAATTGAGGAGTTAATGAACAACGAAAAGGTGACATTCTACATTGGGTTTGACGCAACAGCAGATAGCTTACACGTAGGACATTTCCTACAATTAGTTGTAATGAAGCATATGCAAAATGCAGGCCATCGCCCTGTTGCGTTGCTTGGTACAGGCACAACAATGATAGGCGACCCTACTGGTAAAACCGATATGAGAAAAATGCTTACAGTTGAGCAAATCGAGCATAACGCAGAGTGTTTTAGANNCAAATTGAGCACAATGCAGAGTGTTTTAGAATGCAAATGTCTAAATTTATTGACTTTTCAGAGGATAAAGCATTGGTTGTAAGAAATGGCGATTGGCTCAAACACATGAATTACATTGAGTTCTTGCGTGACGTAGGAGTGCATTTTTCAGTAAATAGAATGTTATCTGCCGAATGTTTTAAATCACGTCTTGAAAAGGGCCTTTCATTCTTAGAGTTCAACTATATGTTGATGCAAAGCTATGATTTCTTACATCTAAATGAAACTTTGGGATGTAAGCTAGAACTTGGTGGAGATGACCAGTGGAGCAACATTCTAGGAGGAGTTGACCTTGTTCGCCGTGTCAAAGATGAGCAAGTTTTCGGTATGACATTTTCTCTTTTAACTACAAAAGAGGGCAAGAAAATGGGAAAAACGGAAAAGGGAGCTTTGTGGCTTGACCCTGAAAAAACTTCACCATACGAGTTCTTCCAATACTGGAGAAACGTTGATGATGCTGAGGTAATCAACTGTTTAAAGCTAATTACCTTTGTTCCTATCGAAGAAATTGAGGGTATGGAACATTTTACAGGTAGCGAACTTAATCCTGTTAAAGAACTTTTGGCTTTCGAGGTCACTAAACTTGTTCATGGTGAAGAAGAGGCAGTAAAGGCTATGGAAACTGCAAAGACTTTATTTGTGGCTGGAGCAAATAGCATTGATATGCCTTCAACTACTCTAACAGACGAGGACCTATTAGATGGTTCAATCGGCATTTTATCACTTTTAGTGAAGACAAAACTATGTCCTTCCAATGCAGAGGCAAGACGTTTGGTGCAAGGTGGCGGTGTTTGCCTTGATGATGTTAAAGTTGAAGACACAACTCTAGCAGTAACGAAAGAACAGTTAAAAGAAGGTGTTGTGGTAAAAAAAGGTAAGAAAGTTTATCATAAAGTAACATTATTATAGGTTCAAATAATTTGCAATTACTATTGCAAATGCCAGACAATGTGGGTATAATATTGCTATAGAACACGAAAAGAGGAGAATTTTAAATGGTTATAGAACGTTCAACAATAATCGGTGATATTTTGGACTTTGATAAAACAACTTCGGAATATTTTCTAACAATGGGAATGCATTGTCTAGGTTGTCCTTCATCAAGGGGCGAATCAATTGAAGAAGCTTGTGAAGTGCATGGTGTTGATGTTGACGAACTTATCAAAAAACTGAATACACATATTTCATAATTTAATAAAAATTAATAAAAACAAAGCGTATCGTCCGAGGAAATCTTCGGACGATTACTACATTTAAGTGTATGAAGGGATACGAAATGGCAAAGATTACAGGAATTTTCAAAAGGATAAAATCTAGCTTGTTTTTTGGGCTTGGTGTTGATAGATTAACCGTGGAATTTAGAAAATTTGCACTCATGCACGTAGTATATCTCCTTGCAACGAGTACAACTACTGTGTTCGTAAACACCCTATTAATGCGGGTTTCTACTGAAAAATACATTGCCTTGCAATATAATATGATACAATTTGCATTTATATCAATTGGTATGGTAATTGCAGCAATTTTAATGCATAAGCTTATCAATAAAAAAATTATTTTCATTGGTGTAGGAATGTCAATGCTAACGTATCTTTTGGTGCTTGTTTTCATGAACACACTTGACATTTTCTATCCAATGGTTGCAGTATCCCACGGAATCGCGTCAGGCTTTTATTGGATTATCTATTTTGACTCGGTAATGAAATATAGTACTGATGAAACACGAGATGTAGCTATGAATTTTATTGGAGTTTGTGGAGGTTTTGTTTCTCTGGTTATGCCGCTTGTTAGCGGTTATACAATCGGTGCTTTCAGCGGCTTTATAGGTTATTATGTTATGTTTGGAATTTTCTTTTCGATTTCTGGGGTTGCAGTTTATCTAGTTACAAGGCTTGATGTGGAACATCCAGACCGTGAAAAAAGCAAATTTTTCAGGCTGTTTAAGAACATATATACCGAAAAAGTATGGTTTTTTGTAATACATATGGACTTTTTTAAAGGTATACGGGAGGGTGCATTTAGCTTCTTTTTAAATGTATTGCTGTTTTCTATTGTAAAGAGCGAGGGGCTTGTTGGAGTAAACACTTTTTTGGTAGGTGGAACATCTATGATAGCTTGTGTTATTGCAAGCAAGATTTCCCGCCCTAATAACCGTATTCGCTATATGTCAATTGCAACGATACTTCTAACATTGGTAACAACACTGCTCTTTATTAAGCTAAATACAGTTACAGTATTAATTTTGTCTATTGCGAACTCAATGCTGGGTGTCTTTATGGTAAACCCAGTAACAACAACGTTATACACTGTTTTTGATAAAGTTCCTCGTGCAAAAGAAATTAAGCAGGAGACCTTTGCGATAACTGAATGCTACAAAAATGTTGGCAGAATTTTAGGTGTTGTGTTTATTATGGTAATGCCAGACGGTAATTTTTGGTCTGTACTAAGTTTGGTAATCCTTGTTCTAACACAGATTATAACTGCAATTTTTGCAAAAATCACAATGATTTCCATTAAAAAATATGACAGTGAGGAGCAGTTAAATGCTGGATAAAAGACTTAAGGTAGCTGCCTCTTATGTGAGAGAAAACAGCAATTGTGTAGACGTTGGAACTGACCATGCATACCTTGCTGTATACCTTTATGAGAATAAAATTACTGAGCACATTGTTGCTTGCGATATTAACGAAAAGCCTCTAAATGCTGCAAAAAAAACAATAAATGAGCATAACCTAACAGGCAAAATTGAAGTTGTACTGTCTAATGGCTTGGAAAATATCCGCTCTGAGCAGGCNNCAGAGGATATCGTCATTTGCGGAATGGGTGGAGAGCTTATTATGAGCATTATTCTAAGTTCAAGTTACACAAAATCAAGCGATAAACGCTTTATTTTACAGCCTATGACAAACATACCATACCTTAGAAAAACACTTTATGAAAATGGATATGAGATTTTGTCCGAAACTCCTGTTATAGATAAAAACCACGTCTACACGGTTATGTTGGTGCAATATACAGGCAATGTTGAGCAGATATCCCCACTTTTTTCTCTTGTAGGAAAAATTCCAAACAACAATTCTGATGAAAGTAAAAAATATATAATGCATCAGTTTAATAAACAAAAAAACTTGGGGGACGGCTTGAAAAAGTCTGCCGATAAAGCAAGTTTGGCAGCAGGTTATTATAAGCTTGCAGATGAAATAAAACAGCTGTTGGGGGAAAACAAATGAAAACAGTAAAAGAAATATATGATGTTATCAACAGCGTTGCACCCTTTGACACAGCGTTATCTTTTGATAACTGTGGTTTGCTTGTCGGTGATAAAGAAAATAACGTTTCATCCTGTGTCATTGCACTTGATATGACCACATCCGTTTTAGAGTTTGCCAAGCAAAATAATGCAAGTTTAATTATAACCCACCACCCAGTCATCTTTGATCCGCTAAAGTCGGTTACATCAGATGACATTGTCTATCAACTGATCCAAAACAATATTGCAGTAATCTGTGCCCATACAAACCTAGATTTAGCAGTAAGCGGTGTCAATGATGCTCTTGCACATCGTCTTGAGTTAACTGATATAACAGATTTTGAAAATGAAGATAATATCGGTCGAGTGGGGAAGTTGCCACGACCAATGTCTTGTGATGAGTTTGCACGCTTTGTCAAAAAAAAGCTTTCTGCTAAGGCGATAAATTATACTGATTGCAACAAGCAAATCAAAACCATTGCAGTGTTGGGTGGAGAGGGAAGCGATTTTCTATATGCGAGTCAAAAATATGACGCATTTATTACCGGTGAGGTGAAACATCATATCTATCCCTATGCACAAAATGCAGGGATACAAATTTTTGTTGCTGGGCATTATGAAACTGAGGCTGTGGTTTTAAATTCGCTAAAAACTATGCTCGATAATGAATTTTCAGATGTGAATTTTTTGGTCTATGAAAGTTCTGATGTTAAATCGGTGTAAACGATACAGCAACTGGCTACTATATGGAGATTACTTGATATTCAATAAAAATATGTATATAATAATATTAATAATATTTTTAGAAAGTAAGTGATGTTTGAATGAATAATAAAGCTAAGATAATCATTCCTATGTTTCTTCTAATACTTTTGCTATCAGTATTTTTATATTTTTTCAATAGGTCTTCTTTCTACTCTACGAAATTAAATGATAACGATACTTTTTATTATAATGGTTGGAGTTTTAAGGAAGGGACAGAAGTGACAATCACCTTTTCATTAACGGATGATCTATTGAATGAACCTATTACGGGCACACTCAGAAACATGAGAACTGGTGAAGGAACACGGTTGGTGCTGTCAACTGTGGAAAATCATGTGAGTTCTTTCGCTCGTATCGATGAAACAGGAACCTATCAATTTAGTGTCAAAACCGACGATGGAATGCTGATTACAGACAAAATATCTGCAACCTATCAAGAAAATGTTCCCATAAGCAATAGCGATAATAATCCAGTAAAACTATTAACAAATTAGAATGACACAAAAAATCCTCGTATCAATTGATACGAGGATTTCGTTATAAATGAGAAGAAATGTAGGGAACGCACTTTGTGCGTTCCTCGGGCGACCACAAAGGGTCGCCCCTACAAAGTCTGTGTTAATTATACTAAAATTATGCTTTGTTTACTGAGCCAAAAAGCTCCATTTTCTCTTTAACAGTAGCTTTAATTGCTTCGTAACCAGGAGCAAGAAGTTTTCTAGGGTCAAAGTTTTTGCCTTGAAGGTCTTTGCCTTCTTCAATGAATTTTCTAGTAGCACCAGCAAATGCCCATTGGCACTCAGTGTTAACGTTGATTTTTGCAACTCCAAGTGAAATTGCTTTTGCAATCATTTCGTCTGGAATACCAGTTCCACCATGTAAAACAAGAGGCATATCGCCAGTTAGTTTTTGAATAGCATCAAGAGTTTCAAAGCTTAAACCAGCCCAGTTATCAGGGTATTTACCATGGATATTTCCGATACCAGCAGCAAGCATTGTAACACCTAGGTCTGCAATCAATTTGCACTCGTTAGGGTCAGCACATTCACCAGTACCAACAACACCGTCTTCTTCGCCACCGATTGAACCAACTTCAGCCTCAAGTGAAAGACCTTTATCAGCACAAATTTTTACAAGCTCTGTAGTTTTTGCGATATTTTCCTCGATTGGGTAATGGGAACCGTCAAACATTACTGATGAAAAGCCAGCTTCGATTGTTTTTAGAGCACCCTCGTAGCTACCGTGATCAAGATGTAATGCGACAGGAACAGTAATGTTAAGCTCTTCTAGCATACCGTTTACCATTCCAACGACAGTTTTGTAACCGCCCATATATTTACCAGCACCCTCAGAAACACCCAAAATAACAGGTGAATTATTCTCTTGTGCCGTTAGTAAAACTGCTTTAGTCCACTCAAGATTGTTGATGTTGAATTGACCAACTGCGTAATGACCCGCTTTTGCTTTTGTAAGCATATCTTTTGCTGAAACTAACATATTTTTATTCCTCCGTAAATTTAATTTTTATAACTCTATTATAATATAATGATTGTTAAAAAGCAAACGAATGATGACTTTTTATTTTGTATAGTCTGTAAATTGTTGACTTAACTTAAAAATACCTATAAAATGAGATAAAACATATACATTTATTTATTTTTAGATTTACCACTTTTCAGTTCTTCGGGGACTGCATCTTTACAAGTTCTGATATAATGAAAGATATATTGTTGGGCAATCCCTGCATAGTCTTGAAATTGTACAGGAAACCCATTTGGATAATAATACTTCAGTGCTTTTTTTATCCAAGTATCAATTGGAAAAGCCTCAATTCGATAAAAACCAAAGAGTAAGGCACATTCAGCAACTTTAGGGCCAATCCCTTTGATTGTACGAAGTGTAATACGAGCATCTTCAATATCCATATTCTTTATATTTTCAAGATTAAGTTCGCCGTTTTTAATTTTATTTACGCAATCTATGATGTAATCATCACGATAGCCAAGTCCAATATCAGAAAAATCTTCTTTACTTAGATTGTGTAAATCATCAACACTAGGAAAAGCATATACATCATCAATTATATTCTTCCCAAATTTTTTGCAAAGTTTATTGATGCTGTTTTTTATGCGTGGTATATTATTGTTTTGTGATATAATAAAGGACAAGAGTGCTTCAAAGCTGTCTTGACGAACAATACGAATACCTCCTGCATATTCGAGGGCTTTCTTTAAGGTATCGTCACTTGAAAGCAAAGTTTTAAGTGGATTATAATCAGTATGTAGGTCAAGATAGTTAACCCAAATATCATTAAAATCATCTTGTGATGTGTCGTGAAAAACAATCTCATTTTTTGTCTGAGTGAGCGATAAAACTCTACCATGTGCAATACCAGTCATTGTATTGTTTGATGTTTTTGTAAAACGAAAACATTGCCCACAATCCAGTGTGTCGATAATGTTTATCTGCTCAATTGGAATGTCTAAAACGAGGTCATTTTCTCTTTTATAAATCTTCATTTTTCCCTTCCTTTTTATGCGGTTTATTGCGTAAATAACTTTATCTTCTTAAATTAAAATTATACTATATTAGTGGAGGTACGTCAATGTTAAAAGATACTATTTACACCATCCCAATCAGTGATGTGTTTGAGCCAAGGTGTGGTTGTCCAATTTGCTTAATGCGAGATATGCTCGAAAATCGAAATGTGGAGTATGTTATGGGGGCTGCAATGATGGAGCCAGATATACGAGTTCAAACCAATAAATATGGATTTTGCACCGAACATTTCTCCATGATAGTTGTCCAAAAGAATAGGTTATCACTTGCACTTATGCTTGAAACCCATCTTGACGAGCTGAACAAAAAGCACTTTCCGTTAAACGTAAAAAAGGGAGAGGCAACCCCTGCTAATACTTGCTACGTTTGTAATGAAATTTCGGCTTCAATGGATAAAATGCTCGAAACAATATTAACTCTATATTTTGCAGACAGTTCATTTAAGAAACTTGTAAATGAACAGGAATTTTTCTGTTATCAGCATTATGAGCTGCTAGTAAAAAAAGCAAGTGTAAAGCTAAATAAAAAACAATCAGCAATATTTATAAAGGACATTACTGAAATAACACGCAAGTATTTACTATCACTGCGAGACGATGTGCATAGTTTTTCTAAAATGTTTGATTACCGCAATGCAAATATTGCAGAGAAAAGTGACGATGTAAAATTTTCTTTAGAGCGTGCAATCTCGTTTTTAACAGGCAGATAGATGTATTTTATGTAGAATAAGTTTTTTTGAACGTTACGTGAAAACAGTCAAGGGGTTAACCTTGACTGTTTTTTTATACTATATGTATTTTTAAAATGGATTATCACATTTTCGACGATTTACGCTAAGAACATATGCTCAATAAATATCTTTAATCCAATCAGTATCAAAATTGTACCCCCAAAAATTTCTGCTTTTGAGTTTAGCTTGTCACCAATTTTTTTACCAAGTCGAACTGCAACAATACTCAAAATAAAGGTAGTAACTGCGATAACCGATACAGCAACGAAAATATTTACGTTCATTGCAGCAAAGCTTACACCCACTGCAAGTGCGTCAATGCTTGTTGCAATTCCTTGTAAAAGCAATAGCTTGAGTGTTAACGGTTTTAGTGGGCAAGAGCTATCGTGGTGCAACCCGTCATATATCATTTTGCCACCAATAATAGATAGCAATATGAGCGCAATCCAATGGTCGATACCTGCAATCTGATTAGAAAAAACAGAGCCGGCATAGTAACCTATAAGAGGCATCAGCCCTTGAAAAATTCCAAATACCAACCCAATTAACAGGGTGTATTTCAATCTAATTTGCTTATAGCACATACCGTTTGTCATTGATACGGCACAGGCATCCATTGAAAGCCCAAGTCCGATTAAAAGAATCTCAAAAATATTCATAAGTAATATAGTTCCCTCTGTTGTAAAGTTTTATATGATATAGTTACGAATAAAAAAGTCACATATACATTATATGCGGGTGTCAAGCAAATCTGAATGTTTTGTTCTAAATTCTTCAAAAGTACCTTCATCCAGTGCGGCACGAATTTTTTCCATCAGGGTGTTGTAAAAATAGAGATTATGGATAACGCCAAGACGCATACCAAGCATTTCGTTCGCTTTAAATAAGTGGCGCAAATNNCGCAAATATGCCCTTGAGTGGTTTTTACAAGTTTCGCATTGGCACTCCTCGTCAATTGGTGCTTCACTGTCCTGATGTTTTGCGTTAAAGATGTTCATAACACCTTTCCAAGTGTTAAAATGACCATGTCGGGCGTTTCTGCTAGGCATAACACAATCAAAAATATCAACTCCACGAGCAACCGCCTCAATAATATTGGACGGTGTACCAACGCCCATTAGATAGCGAATTTTTTCACTCGGCATATGAGGCTCAACAATGTCAATTACTCGATACATTTCTTCTTTCGGTTCACCAACAGCAAGCCCGCCGATAGCGTATCCATCAAGGTCAAGCTCAGCAATTTCTTTCATATGTGCAACACGCAAATCATCAAAAGTACAACCCTGATTGATGCCAAAAAGCAGTTGATTTTTATTTAAGGTGTCAGGTAGAGCATTCAGCCTGGCCATCTCATCTTTACAGCGAACAAGCCAACGTGTAGTCCTCGCACAGCTTGCTTTTGAATAGGCATGAGTAGCAGGGTTTTCTACGCACTCGTCAAATGCCATAGCTATCGTTGATGCAAGGTTTGATTGGATTTGCATGCTAACTTCGGGTGTCATAAATATTTTTTTTCCGTCAACATGAGAAGAAAAATGCACACCCTCTTCAGTTATTTTGCGAAGTTTTGCCAAAGAGAACACTTGGAAACCACCGCTATCAGTAAGGATAGGGCCTTTCCAACCCATAAATTTGTGTAGTCCTCCAAGTTTTGCAATGAGTGCGTCGCCTGGGCGAACGTGCAGGTGATAAGTATTGCAAAGTTCAACCTGACATTTCAAGTTAACCAAATCATAGGAGGAAATTCCTCCCTTTATTGCGGCAGATGTGCCTACATTCATAAACGCAGGGGTTTGTATCACTCCATGAACGGTGTGAAACTCACCCCGTCTTGCAGTATTTTCTTTTTTAATCAGTTTGTACATAAGTGCTCCTTCGTATTTAAAATAAGCTTAGTTTCTATAGTTTATTGTAAAGATGCTTTTATAAAATTTGTAATGACGCACACAGATTGATTTGATGGGCTAGAACCGTTTAGAATAATGTCGGCTTTCCATTTTGTTGGCTCAACATATTCATCATGTCGATAACGCACCATATCTAAATATACATTTGATATTTCATCAAATGTAAGTCCCCACCCTAGATTACGTTTAATTCGTCTTACAATTCTTTCATCAGGCTTGCAATCGACAAACAGTTTTAAATCTAAAAGTGAGTATATTTCTTTATCCCATAATGCAAGTACACCCTCTATTACAATCAACTCATAATCAGCTTCCAGTGCAGATTGGAAATCTAATTTTAACTGTGCAAAATTAATTGTATCAGGGTGGTTATCATCAACATACATTTTTTCAGTTATCGGGGCAGAAACAAAAGGACGTTCTCCTTGTGGCTTAAAGTAATCATCTATATGGAATACTTTTAGATTAAACTCACATAGTTCCTTTTCTAAAATACTACAAAAGGTAGTTTTCCCGCTGGCACTTCCGCCTGCAATCCCAACAATAAATGGCTTTTTCATTCGTTTTGTCCCCCTATTCTATCATCATTGCATCTCCAAATGAGAAAAATCTATATTTTTCATCGACAGCAATCTTGTATGCGTTCATTGTGTGCTCAAAACCACAAAGGGCTGAAACCAACATAATCAGAGTGCTTTCTGGTAAATGGAAGTTTGTTATAAGTCCGTCCATCACCTTGAACTCATATCCAGGGTAGATGAAAATATCGGTATATCCACTACACTCTTTAATTTCTCCATGAAACGTCGCAACGCTCTCAATCGTTCTACAGCTAGTCGTTCCAACGCAGATGACACGACCACCGTTTTTCTTAGTGAAGTTAATTTTGTCCGCCGCATCTTTTGACATGAAGTAATGCTCCGAGTGCATTTTGTGGTTATTCACATCATCAACTTTAACAGGGCGAAATGTGCCAAGTCCAACGTGTAGGGTTACCTCTGCGATATCAACACCCATATCTTTCACTTTTTGCATCAATTCTTTTGTGAAATGCAAACCGGCAGTAGGAGCCGCCGCAGAACCTAAGTCTTTTGAATAGACCGTTTGATAACGTTCCTTGTCGGCAAGCTTATGGGTGATATAAGGAGGCAAAGGCATTTGCCCAATTTTATCAAGTGCAACAAAGATATTTTCTTCACAGGAAAACTCAATAATACGATTTCCGTCCTCTTTTACCTCTACAATTTCACCCTTTAAAAGTCCATCACCAAAGGATATTACATTGCCAACTTTTGCTCGTTTTCCGGGTTTAACGAGGGTTTCCCAGCGGTTGTTTTCATTTTGCTCTAAAAGCAAGAGTTCAACATCAGCATTAGTGTCAACACGCTTTCCGTATAGTCTTGCAGGTATAACACGAGAATTATTTACAACAAGTAAATCACCTTTTCTTAGGTAATCGAGTATACTATAGAAATGGCGATGTATAATCTCACCCGAATTTCGGTCTAAATGTAAAAGTCTTGAACTGTCACGGGGTTCAATTGGTGTTTGTGCAATAAGTTCTTCTGGTAAGTCGTAGTAAAAATCGCTAGTTTTCATAAAAGTGCTCCTTTAGTATACTAAAATATTGACAGGCAACATTTAAAGTGATATCATAAATAAAACGCAATGAGAAAATCAAATGCGTAACAGTAATCGGATAGAGGTTGCGAGCATCAAATAGTAACTATACTTTAGTTTGCCAAAACGTTTCAGAGTATAGCAAAAGGTGAGCTTGCCGAAGGAAAACAACTGGCAACAGTTTTCCTGATTTTGCAGTTAAGAGCTGCAAAGTTGTCATCATTATTATGATGGAGAGCTATCGGCTATTTTACAATTCAATTTGTTTAATAAGTCAATATTTCTATTATAGTATAAGATGAGCCGGTTTTCAACCGGTTTTTTTGTTACCCAAATTTATTTTGGTATAATTATCAGTGCCATTGAAATTATTAATAAATGATTGCGTTTAATGTACAACGTCCGTATAACTGAAAATGTATATTTTTAAAAAGCTAATAATATAAATTAATTGGAGGTATTTATAATGAAAACTTATAACGTAGGAATTATCGGTGCAACAGGAATGGTGGGTCAAAGATTTGCAATTTTACTAGAAAATCACCCTTGGTTTAAGGTAACAACACTTGCGGCTTCATCACGTTCTGCTGGAAAAACATTCAAAGAAGCAGTTGGAAACCGTTGGGCAATGCCAAAAGCAATGCCAACTTCAATGGAAAATCTAGTGATACTTGATGCAACAGCTGATATTGACAAAATTGCATCAACAGTTGATTTTGTTTTCTGTGCGGTAGATATGCCAAAGGACGAGATTAAAAAGCTAGAAGAAGCATATGCGAAGGCGGAATGTCCTGTGGTTTCAAACAACTCTGCAAATCGCTACACAGATGATGTTCCTATGATTGTACCTGAAATTAACGCTGACCACACAAAAATTATTGANNGACGCACAAAGAAAACGTCTTGGCACAAAACGTGGGTTTATCTCTGTAAAATCAAACTGCTCGCTTCAAAGCTATGTTCCTGCACTTCATCCTTTAATGGAAGAGTTTGGTGTAAAAGCAGCTTTGGCTTGTACATATCAAGCGATATCTGGTGCAGGTAAAACGTTTGAAACATGGCCAGAAATGCTAGACAACGTTATCCCATATATAGGCGGAGAAGAAGAAAAAAGTGAGAAAGAACCACTTAAAATTTGGGGCAAAATTGAGGGCGATAAGATTGTACTAGCAAATAAACCAGCAATCACAACACAATGCTTGCGTGTTCCTGTAGCTGACGGACATATGGCGGCAGTGTTTGTATCCTTTGACAAAAAACCAACTAAAGAGCAGATTTTAACCAAATGGGCAGAATTTAAAGGCGAGCCACAAGAGTTAGATCTTCCATCTGCACCAAAGCAGTTCTTGCATTATTTCGAGGAAGATAACCGTCCTCAAAGTAAACTTGACAGGGATATGGAAAACGGAATGGCAGTTTCAATCGGCAGGCTTCGTGAAGATACACAATATGATTACAAGTTTGTTTGCTTATCACATAATACTGTTCGTGGAGCGGCTGGTGGAGCTGTTCTAATGGCAGAGCTTTTAGCTGCAAAAGGCTATATGGATTAATTTTTGGAGGCGTTATTTGTGAAACGAGCTACACTTGCTTTCATTTTAGCTTTAATTGTAACTTTTTTTGCAACAGGCTGTAACACAAAAAATATGACTAAGGAACAGGCGAAGGTAATTCTTGATGATTTACTTCCAAAGTCAATAAATGTTTATTCTGTATTATGGAATAACACAATGGATTTGAAATCATATGATGTTCCCCCAGAGGATGGCTATTATGAGATCATTGATGAGAAATACGACTCAATTGCTGACTTAAAAGCATTTGTTGAAGAAGCGTTTTCACCAGAGTTTGCAAAAACTGAATTTTATGCTCACGCATTTGAATCAACGGATATTTCTGATCCAATTTATGTTGAACGTGACGGAAAGCTTTTTGGTATACTCGGTGGGGTTGGGATAGCAATTAAGTGGAACACCGACGAAATTGAAATAATCGAGCAAACAAAGGAGCGTGTAACGCTAAATGTTGGCTGTTCATATTGGGAAGAAAAAGAAATACATGAAATAGTTTTAGTTATGGTTCAAGGTGAATGGAGATTGGCTAGTCGTACTGTTTAACGCATATTGCCTTGTAACAAATATTAGGAGATGCTACAATGAAAAAACACATATTCACGGGATCGGGTGTTGCTATTGTAACGCCAATGTATAATGATGGTAATATTAATTATGACAAACTAGGTGAACTCATAGATTTTCAGATTGATAACCACACCGATTCAATTATAATCTGTGGAACAACTGGTGAGTCTGCAACAATGACGGACCAAGAGCATATAGATTGCATTGATTACGCAGTAAAACGTACAAATGGCAGAGTTCCTGTTGTTGCGGGCGCTGGTAGTAACGACACTCGTTATGNNAAAAAGTCTGGGTGCAGATGCGCTGTTGCACGTTACACCATATTATAATAAGGCATCACAACGTGGGTTGATTGCTCACTTTGAGGGTGTTGCAAATGCCACTGATTTGCCTATAATTTTGTATAATGTTCCAAGCAGAACAGGAGTTAATATGGCTCCTGATACATACAAAATTCTAGCAGGTCACCCTAATATTGTTGCAACAAAAGAAGCAAGCGGAAACATCTCACATATCGCCGAGGTAAAAGCAGTTTGTGGTGATCAACTTGACGTTTATTCAGGCAACGATGATCAAATTGTACCCATTCTTTCGCTTGGCGGAATTGGTGTAATTTCTGTTGCAGCAAACGTATTGCCAAAAGAAATTCATGACATCTGCGAATTATTCTTAAAGGGTGAAACAAAAGCAAGTCGTGATTTACAACTAAAACTACTAAAGCTTATCAATTCGCTGTTTATGGATGTAAACCCAATCCCAGTAAAAGAGGCAATGAATTTGATGGGACTTGGTGTGGGTGAGTGCAGACTTCCTCTAATTGGTATGGATGAGGCACAAATCGAAAAGCTAAAAGCGGCAATGAGAGAAATTAATTTAATATAACTACGAAAGCGGTATAAACTTTATATAAGTCTATACCGCATTTTTTATATTAATATTTGAAAAACTTTAGTATTAATGTTATACTGAAAAAAGATACCATTAAGATGTAATAAAGGATGTTAAACATATGATTAATATATTGTTGTGCGGAGCAAATGGAAAAATGGGTAGAGTAATAGAGAATTGTGTATCCACTAGGGAGGGTATGCGTGTTGTTGCAGGGGTGGATATCAATAATAATGTGTACGCTGATTTTCCTATCTATCAATCAGTTGTGGATTGCAAGGAAAATATAGATGTTATTATCGACTTTTCACACCCTACTTTGCTATCTTCATTGATGGACTATGCATCTACAAATCAAATTCCTATCGTGCTTGCAACGACAGGATACTCTGATGACCAAATTAAATTTATAAAGGAAGCTGCAAAAGATGTTGCAATTTTCTTTACGTTTAATATGTCTTTAGGGGTAAATTTGCTTTTGGATTTAGCGAAAAAAGCAACAGCTGTTTTAGGGGACCAATTTGATATAGAAATAATTGAAAAGCATCATAACCAAAAGATTGATGCACCAAGTGGAACTGCAATCATGATTGCAAACGCAATTAATGAGGTGTCAGATGAAAGATATCAGTATGAATATGACCGTCATTCTAAACGTCAAAAACGTCCAAAAAATGAAATAGGAATGCACGCTATAAGAGGTGGCACAATCGTTGGTGAACATGAGGTAATCTTTGCTGGACGTGACGAGGTGCTAAGTATAACACATTCGGCAATGTCAAAGGAAGTTTTTGCAGTTGGTGCAGTAAATGCTGCTGCGTTTTTAAAGGGTAAATCTGCTGGAATTTATGATATGAAGGACTTACTTAAATAAAATTGAGGGATATTATGAAAATTAATAAAAGACGTATAAAAAGAAATAATTTACCTTATATTATTCTCTTTGCACTAATTATTTTAATATCGGCATTATTAGCAATCTTTATAAGTATAAAAAGCAAATCACTACAACAGCTACAGTCTGTTGTAACAGATACCTCATCAATAAAAACTTCATCACAAACGCAACAGCTTCCGACTATAAAAGCGGACACGACAGCACGTCTTGTGGGTGTGGGTGATAATTTAATCCACGAAGCGCTCTATAGTCAGGCACAAAAACGAGCAGGTGGAGAGGGGTATGACTTTGCATATGCCTATCAAAATATTGAGGAGATTATAAAAACTGCAGACATTGCTTCAATAAACCAAGAAACGGTTATGGCGGATATTTTTAAGCCGTCAGCTTATCCAAGGTTTAATTCTCCAACTGCGCTTGGACAGCATCTTGAGAAAATTGGATTTGACGTGTTTAATCAAGCCAATAATCACACTATTGATAAAGGCGAAAAAGGAATTTTAGCAACAATTGACTTTTGGTCGACACAAGACGCAAAGCTAACTGGTGTTTATAAAAATATAGAGGATTACAATAATATTCGTACAGTAACCGCAAATGATATCACTTTTAGCTTTATAGGAATGACCGAGCTTACAAATGGACTTAGTTTGCCAGAGGGTAGCGATGTTATTTTAATGAGGCTATCTGATGAAGAAAAGATAAAAGAGCGTATTGAAAAAGCCAAGGAAATTTCTGATGTTGTTGTAATAAATGTACATTGGGGAGCTGAATATACGCACAAGCCAAATGAACTGCAAAAAGTAATGGCAAAGAAAATGATTGAATGGGGTGCAGATATCATTTTGGGGCACCATCCCCACGTCATACAACCTGTAGAATACATTGTCAGGGAAGACGGAACAAGAGGAATTGTAGCTTATTCTCTAGGAAACTTCATTTCAGCGCAAAATAGAGCGGACCGAATGATAGGTGGAATGCTCGATGTTACTGTCACAAAAAGCTATGAGGAAAACAGAGTGTTTATCTCATTAGTACAGTTTGTACCAATGATTACTCATTATGGCTCTAGGTTTGCCGATGTGAGAACTTATCCTCTCGAACAGTATACCGCAGAGCTTGCGTCAACACATGGCGTAAGAGTAGAAGACCCCAAGTTCTCGTTGGATTATATCAACAGCACTGTGGAATCAGTAATTGATGAGCAGTTTTTATAACACTAATTTGGAGGTTATAATATGGGCATTATAAGTCAAGTTAATTTTACTGAAAATGTAGCAATTGTTTCATTTGAAAAGGCACATGCACACATAAAGTTTATGTCAGTTATGTTTGACAGAGTTGCAAAAAAAGGGATAAACGTTGATATGATTTCCCAAAACGCTCCAAAGGGTGAGTATAGTTCGGTTTCGTTTACTGTATCTGATGAAAATGTAACAGATATTTTGGCTATCATAGCTGATTTGAAGAAAGAACATAAATCACTTGTCCCACTCGTATCGTCCGGTAACGTTAAAATTTCACTTTATGGTGAGGAGATGCCAAATAACTTTGGTGTTGCAGCTGATGTTTTTTTGAAGCTCAATGAAAAAAAGATTGATACAATGCTAATTACTACCTCTGATGTAGATATCTCTATTGTGGTATCCAGTGCAAATGCAGATATGGCATATAACACCTTGAGAAATGCTTATCTGAAATAAGCGCTTTTTAGCCTAAATGTTGAAACTAATCCTTGACTTTGTCCTAAATTTATGATACAATAATCAAGCCGCATGTGTAGGGATTTTTAAGTCAGACCAAAAGTCTGCCCCAAAAACAGCGAGATTAGAGAAAAGGCAGGTGCCTTGTAAATGTACGCTATTATTGAAACTGGTGGAAAACAATACCGTGTTACCGAGGGTGACGTAGTTTTTATTGAAAAACTAGAAGTCAACGAGAATGATGCGATTGCTTTTGATAAAGTAATTGCTCTATCAAACGATAACGGTATGACTATTGGTGATCCTTACGTTGCTAACGCTACAGTTAATGCTACTGTTGTTAAAAACGGTAAAGGTAAGAAAATCACTGTTTTCACTTACAAACCTAAAAAAGGTTACAGTCGTAAGCTTGGACATAGACAACCTTACACAAAAGTAAGAATTGAATCTATCAAAGCATAAGGCTATGATTAAAGCAGAATTTTATTTGAAAAATGATACTTTAGTTGGATTTTCGGTAAAAGGCCATGCAGGTTATGACGATGTCGGCTTCGATATAGTTTGTTCTGCGGTTACCTCACTAGTTGAGTTAACAGCCAATGCAATTACCGATATTTTAATGGTAGAGGCTAGTGTGTTAGTGCTTGATAATGAAATCAAGTTAATGTTGCCTGATGGTGACAGGATTGATGCAGTAAACTTCTTGAAAGCATTAAGATTAGAGCTTGAGTTTCTATCACAGGATTACAGCGATAATATACGCTTAATTGACATGGAGGTGTAACTATGTTAAGATTAAATCTACAGTTTTTTGCACATAAAAAGGGTGTTGGTTCAACTAAGAACGGCCGTGATTCTGCATCACAAAGACTTGGCACAAAACGTGCTGACGGTCAATTCGTTCTAGCTGGCAACATTTTGGTTAAACAACGTGGAACACATATTCACCCAGGTGAAAATGTTGGACGTGGTTCTGACGATTCTTTATTTGCAAAAGTTAGTGGTAAGGTTAAGTTTGAGAGATTAGGACGTGACCGTCGTAAGGTTAGCGTTTACGAGGCTCAATAATTTTTAACAGAACAAAAGCGTGCTTTTTAAGCACGCTTTTTTTGGGTATGCAGCAAAGAGTAAACAAAATTCACTCAATAAGCATACAATAATGGATTCAAGAACTTTTCACTTGATAATTGGAAAGTTTTTATATATAATAGTAATGTTAAGGAACACGAAATGAAAAATGAGGTAAACTATGTTTGTAGATAAAGCGAAAATTTTAATTAGGGCTGGCAACGGTGGTAACGGTGCGGTGAGCTTTCATCGTGAAAAGTATGTCGCAGCGGGTGGACCGGATGGTGGCGACGGTGGAAAAGGCGGCGACGTTATATTCCATGTTGACGATAACTTGTCAACTTTGGTTGATTTTCACTATAAACGTAAGTTTATTGCGCCTGATGGTGATAATGGAGACAGGAGAGAACGCTCCGGTAGGGGTGGAAAAGACCTTGTTGTGAGTGTGCCTCGTGGTACATTGGTGCGTGAAGTTTCCACCGGGAGATTAATTGCCGATCTTTCAACTGACGAGGATGTTATAATTTGCAAAGGCGGAAAAGGCGGTGCTGGTAATCAGCACTTCGCATCAGCAACAAAACAAATACCGAGATATGCAAAGGCAGGAAAAAAAGGCGAGGAATACGAAGTCACTTTAGAGCTTAAATTGTTAGCAGATGTTGGGCTTGTAGGTTTCCCTAACGTTGGAAAATCAACATTAATTTCTGTAGTAAGTGCAGCAAAGCCTAAGATTGCAAACTACCACTTTACCACCCTTACACCTGTATTGGGTATGGTTAGTGTTGGACAAAATAACAGTTTTGTAATGGCTGATATTCCAGGCTTAATTGAGGGTGCAAGCGACGGAATAGGGCTTGGACATGACTTTTTGCGTCATGTTGAGCGTTGTCGCTTAATTGTTCACATCGTCGATGTTTCTGGCGTTGAAGGAAGAAATCCAATTGAGGATTTTAATATAATTAACCATGAACTTCAAAATTTCAGTGAAGATTTGTCGATGAGACCACAAATGGTTGTGGCAAATAAATGCGACATGGCAACTCCCGAACAAATTGCTGATTTTAAAGAATATGTTGTGGAAAAAGGCTTTGATTTCTTTGAGATTTCAGCTGTTACTACATCTGGCACAAAGGAGCTTGTATTTGCAATTGCAGATAAAATTGCAAGTTTGCCTCCGATTAAGGAATTTGAGTCACAGCCACTTACTGCACAAGAAAGATTTGAGCGTGAATCTCAATCACGTCGTTTTGAGATTACATTTGAAGATGGCATCTATTTCGTTGAGGGCGAGTTCCTAGAATCTATATTGATGTCTGTTGATATGGATGACTACGAATCACTTCAATATTTCCAACGTGTACTTCGTTCAACTGGAATTATAGATAAGCTTGAAGAAATGGGCATAGTTGAGGGAGATACTGTAAGTATCTTAGACTTTGAGTTTGACTTTGTAAAATAGAAAGAATGTGAGGACGTGCATGTAATCTGCTTCACTCATGTCGTTTTATGCGGGCATGGCTTTAGCATTATGCAAAAATGAGTATGAATAATGAGGAAATTCAAAATATAAAGATGCTAAGTCCGTTGGGACTTGCGTATATTGGTGACTGTATTTTTGAGCTTATGGTTCGTGAACGAATAATTGCAAAAGGCAATATGCCTGTACATAAACTGCATAAAACTACAGTTTCTTATGTATGTGCATCTGCGCAATCTAAGGCTGTAGGAATTATTGAGAGTGACTTGTCTGAAGATGAAATGGCGATTTATAAACGTGGCAGAAATGCAAACGGCAATCATATACCCAAAAATGCAAATCCTGCTGACTATCGCAGAGCAACAGGGCTTGAGGCATTGTTTGGTTATCTTCATTTAACCGGTCAAAATGAGCGTGTGAGTGAGTTGTTTGAGAGCATTTTTGTTAGTATCAATATAGACTGATATAAGAGGTATTGTGATGAAAAAAGACGAAAAGTTGTTTGACAAAAAGCAAATTGGTGTGTTTGCACTAGACATTCTGATCACTATTATCGGAACATTCATGTTTGCGGTAAGTATACATTTCTTTACTGCTCCAAATCTGATTGCACCTGGTGGGATTACGGGTATCGCGACAATTATAAGTGAGCTCACAAAAATAAAGATTGGTACAGTCAATATTGCAATAAATATCCCAATAATGGTGCTAGGCTTTTGCTATTTAGGCAAACAGTTTATGCTTAAAACTATAGTTTCATTGATTTCATTTACAATTTTTGTAGACTATGTTTTAGCCCCTCTTCCCGTATACACTGGGGATAAGTTAGTTTCAGCTATATTTGGAGGAGTTTTGCTTGGTGGAGCACTTGGAATTATACTTTCAAGAGGAGCGTCAAGTGGTGGANTGGATATTATAAACAAGCTCATTGCAAAACGTGTGCCTCATCTGAAATTTGGCAGAGTTGTTTTTGCTACTGATTTTATTGTAGTAACTGCATCTGCTATAGCATTTAAAAGTATCGAGCCAGCATTATATGCCTTAATTCTGTTATATATTGCGTCGGCAGCACTAGATGCCGTGCTTTATGGATTTAATGTTTGTAAATGTATGTATATTATAAGCGAAAAATCAGAAATAATCAGTCAAAGGATTATTTCCGAAATGAATAGAGGGGCAACTATATTTGAATCATATGGTGCTTATACGAAAGAAAAACGACCTACTATCATGGTTGCAGTAAGACAAAATGAGTATTACAAATTAAAAAGAATTATTAAAACCACTGATCCTACAGCGTTTATAATCGTATCACCAGCAAATGAGATTGTAGGTTCTGGTTTCAGCATGAATGACGCATAAAAATTGAGTGCCACATTTAAGTGGCACTCAATATATAAATTAATTAGTTTATTTTCAATATAATAACGCCAATCGGTTAAAACAACTGTATTTTAATTTTTGATTAGCCTTTGGATAAAACTATCTTATTTGTTGTCGATTTTCTTGCTATTGTTATTTTGCTTTTTAAAATTTTTGTGAGAGTTCTCAACTACTAGGTTAGAATAACCACCTGTAAAATTAGTTTGACAATCATCCATGTTAGAGATTGAATTGCTATAATTATTATTATTGTTGTTTGGTTGTCTATTAGATTTATTTGCTTTTTGGCTCATTTTATTTCACCTCTTTTCTTTAATATTATGAGTTATAATATTAAAATTATTACGAGTGAGATTAGTAAAAGAATGTGTTAAATAATTTTCTAAATTTTATATTTTTTTGAAAGGATTGAAAAATCAATGTCAGGACATTCAAAGTGGAGCACTATTAAAAGAAAAAAAGGTGAAAATGATGCTGCAAGAGGCAAAATATTCACTAAAATAGGCAGGGAAATCGCTGTATGTGTTAAAGAGGGTGGAGCAGACCCAGGGACTAACTCAAGGCTAAAAGACTTAATTGCAAAAGCAAAACAAAACAATGTGCCCAACGACAACATTGATAGAGTCATCAAAAAAGCTGCAGGTGGCACAGAAAAAAATGACTATGAAGCTACTGTGTATGAAGGGTATGGACCAAACGGAATTGCTGTTATCGTCGAGTGTTTGACCGACAATAAAAACCGTACCGCTGCCGATGTACGCCATGCATTTGATAAGTTCGGTGGTAATATGGGCACAATGGGCTGTGTTTCCTTTATGTTTGATAGAAAAGGCCAGATCATCATTGATAAGGAAGAATGTGAGATGGATCCGGATGAACTGATGATGATTTCTCTTGAGGCAGGTGCCGAAGATTTTTCCGAGGAAGAGGACAGCTTTGAAATAATTACCGGACCTGAGGAATTCAGCGCCGTGCGAGAGGCATTAGAGGCTGCAGGCATCACTATGGTGGAAGCAGATGTTACCATGATTCCTCAGACATGGGTGGAACTGACGGATGAAGATTCCATTAAGAAGATGAACCGGATCATGGATCTTCTTGATGTGGAGGATGACGTACAGGCCACATACCATAACTGGAACGAATAAACATATACAAAAGACAAAGTGAGGAAAAGCTTTACATCAGGTTTCCTCACTTTTTATATCTTAACCGCTTTGCGTTAAATTTTTAATGTCGATCATACTCTTTTTGCCGCCCTTTTTGTAGTAAAGTGCTGTACAACTTTTATATAAAATATTATATAATATTGGAGGGGGAATTACAGGCAACGAAACAAGCAAAAGAAGAAGAGAAATGAAAGCACACCATGAAAAATGGTACGGAGTTTAAAGCAAATGGAAGAGGTTTAAGATTATGGATAGCGACCGATTGTACCGGGTAAAAAAAGAAGATGTAGAGAAATTAAAAGAACTGCTGACAGAATGCTTTGCCGGAGATCCGCTTTATTGCAGGTTGATCCCTGACGGGAAGACCAGGAGCCGTCTGCTCCCGGAATTATTTGAATGTGATATGGAGGAATTTTTAGAAACTTGTGAGATATATGCAGACAGTCCGGACATTAACGGGATTCTTGTGGTGGATGATGAATCCCAGCCTTATAATGCCTTTCATTACTATCTGGCGGAAGCTGCCGCCGTTTTAAAAACGGACGGCTATCTGATCAAGGAGGACCCTTCTTTAAAAACATTCTGGAATTTTATCCAGGGAAGGGAGTATTTGAATTCCAGCTGGACGGATCTCCTTAACCAGGAGAAACGACTGCATCTTATTTATCTGGCTGTTCGCCCTGCCATGCAGCATCATGGAATTTCCTCTCTTCTGTTAAGGGAAGCCATTGACTATGCGGATAAAAACGGCCTCATGATTTCCCTGGAAACACATAATGTAAGCAATGTAAAGTATTATGAACATTTTGGTTTTAAGGTCTTTAGTATTGTGGAAAAGCGTTTTCATTTAAAACAGTACTGTATGATCCGGGAAATAAAATAGTGTTCAGTATATATAGTAGGACAGGCTTTCCGTTATTTGGAAGCCTGCCTTTTTGTATAAGGCCATGGCAGGGCCGTTTTGGCCGGACACCTGAAGAATGATCTTTTTGATTTTTTCAGAACCAGGTCTTAAAAATAAGTCATCCAAAAGCAGAGAAAGGCAGGCACTGCCAAGCCCCTGGTTCCGTAAACTTTCAGAAATTTCGAATCCGTAAAAATAAGAGGCGGACTGTCCTCTGAAATCCAGATAACACGAGCCTACAGGGCTGCCATTTATCAGAAAGGTACAAAGGGAAGGCTCTTTTTCATCATCACAGCTCATAGCGAGTGTTAGAGAGTCAGAAAAACGGTTGTTTTTTGACAGACCGGTTTTCAAAAAATCAGAAGAAGAAAGCTCCATCAAATGCTCTTGATACCAAAGCTCGGCTCCTATGGCATGAAGGGTAAGGACAGTATCTTTGCAGGTTTCTTCTGCAGGGAAAACCAGATCATGGTCTTCCGTTTCTTTCAAAAGCTCTTCCAGAAGCATGGTAAAGTAACCCTGCTGCCTGTTTGACGGAAGGGTATAAGCACAGCATTCATAGTCTCCGTTTTCATTAAAAAATGTACAAATGGCGGATAAGAGGCTGTCTTCTTCGTATAATAAGTANNAATTCTTCTTCCATGGGAAAGATAAGAGAAATATTATCGTGTTTTTTGCACGTTTCCTGCAGGTATAACAAGTCGCTGATTTGCGTTTCACTGGGGGTTTTCGTTCGTATCATATTCATGGCAGGACTCCTGATTCGTTTTCGTATAGTATAATACAATAAAATGTGTAAAATCAATAAAATATTTTCCATATTGCTGATTGTTTCTTTGAAATATGGGTGATAGAATAAACACAAGTAAAGGAGTTGGAGGGATTTAATTGAAAAAGAGAGAAGAAATACCGGTTTGCGATACCTGGAACCTGGCGGACATTCTACCGTCTGAGAGTGCATGGGAGGATCTGTTCCGTGAAACAGAACGCTCGCTTTCAGGTTATAAAAGATATGAAGGACATCTGGCAGATTCAGGCGAGGTGCTTTTTTCCTGTCTTAAGTTTGATGAGGAGTTATCCTTAAAGATTGAAACATTATTTGTATACGGGAAGCAAAAATCCGATGAGAACACAGGCAATGCCAGATATCAGGAATTTTCCTCCAGGGCAAGGTCCCTTTCCTATGAGGCAGCAGGACTGTCATCATTTTTGATACCGGAAATCCTGGCAATACCGGAGGAAACCCTTGACCGTTACCGGAAGAATACGACCGGGCTTACGCGTTATGACAGAACCTTAGAAATCATTTTAAAGAAGAAGGCCCATACCTTGTCTGCCCCTATGGAAGCCTTGTTAGCAAAGTCAATGGAAGCCACCTCCGCTCCTTCAGAGATCTTTAATATGTTTAACAATGCGGATGTGAAGTTCCCTGAAATCATGGATGAAAAGAATCAGCCTGTTAAAATCACCCATGGAAACTACGTAGCTCTTATGGAAAAGCAGGACAGAAGGGTGAGAAAATCTGCGTTTGAGGCCCTGTATAGCGTCTATGGGCAGTTTGGCAATACTCTGGCTGCTCNNTTCTTCCAATGTGAAACAGGCGGCTTTTTACGCAAAAGCAAGAAATTATCCCTCCGCCAGAGCCCATTCCCTTGGGGAGAATGAGATTCCGGAGGAAGTGTATGACAATCTCTTAAAAGCAGTTCATGAGGAACTGCCCAGTCTCCATGGATATGTCTCCATAAGAAAGAAGGCCCTTGGAGTTGATGAGCTGCATATGTATGACCTATATGTACCCATGGTATCAAGGGAAGAACGGAAATATACTTTTGAAGAAGCCAAGGCCATGGTGCTGGAATACCTAAAGCCACTGGGAGAGGACTATTTATCTCTGTTAAGAGAGGGCTTTACTAACCGGTGGATCGACGTATATGAGAATGAAGGAAAGCGGAGCGGCGCATATTCCTGGGGTGTTTACGGAATCCATCCTTATGTATTGTTAAACTTTAACGNNGATAAAAACCAGACTTATATCGATGCAGGATACAAGATCTTTGTAGCGGAGGTGGCCTCTACCTGCAATGAAGCGCTGCTTATCCGGCATTTATTGGAGACTACGTCAGATAAAAAGGAACGGGCTTATCTTGTGAATCATTTTATGGACAGTTTCCGGGGGACTCTTTACCGTCAGGCCATGTTTGCAGAATTTGAAGCAGAGACTCATCGCCGTGCAGGGGAAGGGGAAGTGCTTACTGCAGAGGTTCTTTGTAAAATATACCACCGGCTGAATGAGGAGTATTTTGGCCCGGACATGGTGGTTGACCAGGAAATTGATTATGAATGGTCCAGAATTCCACATTTTTACACACCATTTTACGTATACCAGTATGCCACCGGGTTTTCGGCTGCCATTGCAATCAGCAGCAGGATTCTTAAGGGAGATGAGAATGCGGTCAAGGGATTTTTTGAATTTTTAAGCGGCGGAAATTCAATGACTCCCATAGACTTATTAAAGCTTTGTGGCGTTGACATGGGGACAGCAGAACCGGTGAAGGATGCACTCCAGGTGTTTGCCGGACTTTTGGAGGAAATGAGCCAGCTTATTTAAGTCTGGTTGTTAGATAGAGGAGAGGGGAGCAGGTATGAATCTGTATCAGATGATATTTAAAAGAAGATCGATCAGGAAGTTTAAGAAGGAACGGGTCCCGGAGCAGCTTCTAAAGGACATCCTTTATTTTGGGGATAATATACCAAGGCTGCACGGGGATATTCAGATAAAGCTGGAAATAAGTGAAAATATGGAGGAACACCTGCCTGTTAAGGGATTGTGGAAGGTGGAGGCACCTTATTATCTGGTATTATACTCTGAGGAAAAGGATGGGTATCTGGCCAATGCAGGATATGTGCTGGAGCATGTTCTTTTATATATGACCGGAAAAGGACTTGGAACCTGTTATCTTGGGAATGCCAAGATTCCGGAGCCAGGGCCAACAGGTATGAAGCAGGTGATCGTAGTCGCTTTTGGCTATCCGAAAACGCTGCTTTATCGCGATCCTGCAACGGCAAAACGGCTTCCGCTAAAGGAATTATGTGTATTTAAGGAAGAAGCCGGGGAATCCATGAAAAATATTTTAAAGGCTGTCCGTCTTGCTCCGTCGGCCATGAATACACAGCCTTGGCGCTTTATCGTTTATCATGATAAAATCTATGTCTGTTCCTGCAGGGAATTCCTGCCGTCGTCTTCTCTTATATCCATGCGGGAGATCAGCACAGGAATTATGCTTTCTCATTTAACCATTGCTGCGGAAGAAATGTGGATAAATGTAAAGCTGGAAGCAGAGGAAGCCATGGAGAAAAAATCTTATAAGAGCGGGGCATATGTGACTACTGCATTTTTAAAAGAGTATAAATGCTGATCGTTCGACTGGTACAGAAAGAAAGGGAAGGTCCTCTTAGGGGCCTTCCCTTTTTGTCTATATGGGATTACTCAATGCTGATATAGTGGTTTTCCTCGATCTGCTTTGGAGCCTCTTTTGGAACAACAAGTTTTAAGATACCGTTTTCAAAGGATGCTTTGATATCATCCTGTTTTAAGGCGGAGCCTACATAAAAGCTTCTCTTTACCGAGCCGCTGTAACGTTCCCTGCGGATATAGTTCTTCTGGTCCTTCTCTTCATTTTCAGAGACGGTATTCGCGCTTATGGTCAGATACCCATCTTTTAATTCGGCCCGTACGTCCTCTTTTTTATAGCCAGGGAGTTCCATATCAATGACATAGCCGTTTCCATTGTCCTCAANNTGTTGTGATAAGCATCTGTAAAAAACGGATCATTGAAAAAATCATCAAATAAGCTATTTCTTTTGGTTAATAACATAAAGGGTTCCTCCTTTTTGGAAATTTATATGTCACCGGATTTCCGATGCATTTATATTTGTTATACATGTAATATAACACACATTATTAGCACTGTCAACAGGTGAGTGCTAATTCGATTGTGAAAATTTTGTGAAGCAGAATAGAAATTTAGACAATCTCTATGTCATCATCATGGAGCATATAAATTCCCAATATGAAAATAACACAGCACAGCTCCGTTGATATAGCAGGAGAATTTATAATGAGTTGTTTCCGCAAAGACATCATGTGTGTCATTTTTCCTGTTTCCATACCATTTAGGAATATCGTGAAATCTCTCTGTTCATTCTGCATGATGACAATTTTGCCCCATAAGGAATTCATCACTGATTCTACTGCCATGGGCGCCCTAAACAGACTTTTCTGTATGATAGTTCCATTCCCATCCTGAGCATGACGGAACCGGCATTCAGATATGAAGTCATCGTTCCCTTTTATCTCAATTCTTTCCCCGCATTTTTTTACAGTAAATAGAACCGTTCCGTTTGTATCAAAAAACTCCATCTTTGCGCCTTGAAAATAGCTTTGTTTCCATTTTCCAACGACGCTGTTGCTCTCATCGTAAACAATATATTCTCCAAGTTTCTGCCTGACAATCAGCTTCATAATCCCCCTCCTATCAAAGAAGCAGTGACCTTCATGACACCTGCTAATATCATAACCCAGATCGGGTTCATTCTGAATTTCTGCAATAAGACAATACATATGCCAAATATGAGAATTAAACTCCATCGGGTATTTGCTAAATTTATAGATGAATTGCCGCCCCAGAATGCAGATTGCAAGATTGATATCCCGGCAGCTGCCACCATAGCCACAACAGCGGGACGCAAGGAATTTAGAACGCCCTGTAGTACGGTCATCTTTCTGTATTTCAAATAAAATTTTGCAATTAGCGTAATCATAATACAGGAGGGAAGAATACATCCTGCAGTCGCCACCATTGCTCCGGGAATCCCGGCTNNTCCGTAAACTCCGTCATGCTTAACCAGTTATGATGAGTTACGATTTGATCTTGAATTAACGGCATAGCGGCATAACCGCCTCCAAAACTAAATGCTCCTATTTGTAGAAAACTCAAAAACAGCTGTAAGTAAATCATTTTTTCCTCCCCTCCATTTCAAACCATGTCCGCAGAATTCCGATTAAGATGGNNGTTCACGTTTAGAAGAAAGGCAGCTATAAATGCTCCGATCATAATCAAATTTGAACTTTTACTATGTCCTTGTACAATTCCCCGAGCCATTTCATAGACTACGGAGGCGATCACGGCCCCAACTCCTGCCTGCATTCCTTCAAGCATCAGGCTGATCATTGCATTGTCTCTAAAAGCTGTGTAAAAAACAGAAATAGCCGAGATGACAATAAATGGGGGAATGATGGTTGCTATGATTGCCGTTATGGTACCAGCGGTTCCGGCCAGCTTATAACCGACAGCAACGGCACCGTTTACAGCGATGGCACCAGGGGCTGACTGGGCAATGGCAATTAAGTCCAGCATTTCATCATCTTCAATCCAATGGTATTCATCCACAAACTTTTTTTTCATCAAAGAGACGATTACGTACCCGCCGCCAAATGTAAAAGCACTTAAGTACAAGGTAGATATAAATAATTGTAATAAAATATTTTTTTTCGTTTTCATAGTTTGCCTCCTTACATTTATTATATTTACCGTTGATTATTATGTAAAATAGTATTATCTTATTAAATATATAATAATTTCATTATGTATTGAAAGGATGAGATCATGACACTCCGGCACATTCAAATTTTTGTTTCTGTATACCAAAATGGAGGTATAACAAAAGCATCGGCCGCATTGCATTTAGCGCAGCCATCCGTAAGCCTTGCAATTAAGGAAATTGAAGAATACTATGGCATCCGTTTATTTGAACGGATCGGAAGACGGATCCTGCCGACGGAATGCGGAAGCGAATTTTACAGTTATGCGCTTCATATCGTTTCCCAATTTGATGAGATGGAAAAGAAAATCCGTAATTGGGAAACTCTTGGCACTTTAAGGATTGGGGCAAGTATAACCATTGGCACACATGTATTACCCGGTATCATAAAGGAATTGCAGCTGTTATATCCAGATCTTACAATCGAAGTTGTCATTAATAACTCAGCCGCNNTATGGTTTATGAACCATTTATGGAAGATTATTTGTGTGCGATCGTATCACCTTCCCACCCTTTGAGCAAAAGAGATCACATTACGCTTACTGAAATTGCGGATTACGATTTGCTGATGAGGGAAAAAGGAAGTGCAGGCCGCGAGCTATTAGATGGTTACTTTTCCATGGCGCAATTATCCGTTCATCCACTTTGGGAAAGTACCAGCACATAGGCGATTGTAAAGGGAGTTTCGTCAGGCATTGGAGTTTCCGTCCTGCCATATCTTCTTGTTGAAAAAGACATAGCTGAAGGCATAATTGAACAGGTACCTATAAATCCACGTTTAAAACGAAACTTTAATATAATCTATCATCGAAGTAAATATCTGACTTCAACGATGAACACTTTCATGGAGCTCTGTAAATCTTATTAAAATGCCATTGAATGTATAGGTAAGAGATGGTAGAATATCCATGTTTGTTAAAAAGAAAGTTGAGGAAAAGGATTCATGAAACGGGACANNAGGACTGTTCGGCCTGTTGTCAGGGAATGGGGCAGTCGGTTACTCTGGATCCTCATGACTGTTTCCGGCTGACGTTAAATCTTAATTGTACGATGGAGGAGCTGCTAGCAGATAAGCTGGAACTTCATGTGATGGATGGTATCGTGCTTCCAAACTTAAAAATGGGAGGAAATGAGGAACGGTGCGGGTTCTTAACCCAGGAGGGACGATGCGGGATCCATGGTTTCCGGCCGGGGATCTGCCGATTGTTCCCCTTGGGGCGAATCTATGATGAGCAGGGCTTTCAGTATTTTCTCCAGGTACATGAGTGCAGGAAGGAAAACAGGGCAAAGGTCAAGGTGCGCAAATGGATTGACACTCCTGATGTGAAACGGTATGAGAAATTTGTATCCGACTGGCATTTCTTCTTAAAACGACTAGAAAGAGAAATGGAAGAAAATGAGGATCAGACATTGGCAAATAAGATCAGCATGTATGTTTTAAAGCAGTTTTATCTTATACCTTATGAGAAGGAACAGGATTTTTACGATCAGTTTGGCAAAAGGCTTGAAGCCAGTTCTTTCTTATGATAGAATTGGTAAGAATAAAAAAAATCAGGGAAAAGAGATCCAAGGAGGAAGCTATGATCAGGCAGTTAATAGACAAAATTCAGAAAACAAAAGCCCCAATCTGCGTAGGTTTGGACCCCATGTTAAGCTATATACCAGAGCATGTAATGAAAAAGGCATTTGATGAATTCGGTGAAACCTTAGAAGGCGCTGCGGAAGCTATTTGGCTATTCAATAAAGAAATTGTTGATCATGTTTATGATCTGATCCCATCCGTGAAACCTCAGATTGCCATGTATGAACAGTTTGGCATTGAAGGTTTGAAAGCGTATACAAAGACAGTTAACTATTGTCAGGAAAAGGGGCTTTTCGTCATTGGAGATGCTAAAAGAGGAGATATTGGTTCCACATCCGCCGCGTATGCTACGGCACACATCGGTCAGGTGAAGGTTGGAAACAAAAGCTTTTCTGCTTTCGGCACAGATTTCCTTACGGTCAATCCATATTTGGGGACCGATGGCGTGAAGCCCTTTGTGGATGTATGCAAGGAAGAAGACAAAGGCCTTTTCATACTGGTGAAAACCTCCAACCCTTCCAGCGGAGAATTCCAGGATCAGCTGATTAACGGAAGGCCGCTGTATGAACTGATTGCAGATAAGGTCGTTGAATGGGGAGCGGACTGCATGNNATCCGGAGATGAGCAGAATTCTCCGAAAGCTGATGCCAAACACCTATTTCCTGGTACCGGGATACGGCGCTCAGGGAGGAACGGCTGAGGATTTAAAGCCCTGCTTCAATGAGAATGGCCTGGGAGCGATTGTAAACTCCTCGAGAGGAATTATTGCAGCCTATAAATCTGAAAAATACGCCCGATTTGGCGGAGACCATTTCGGTGAAGCTTCCAGACAGGCGGTTATTGACATGGTCACCGACATCAACAGGGTATTATAGGGGGATCGCATGGCAAAGGTAAAGGAAATGGCAGTGGTCGTCAGCCAGACACAGCTTGGAGACGATGTATACAGCATGTGGATTAAGACAAAGGAAATTACTGCTCAGGCAGAGCCGGGACAGTTTGTTGATCTAT
>DBGA01000073.1:49356-49599 GCA_002295325.1 Ruminococcaceae bacterium UBA866
AACAAAACATTTGCCTTGTGAGAAACAGGTGGTGCTTGGATACCGGGATGTTCTTTTTTTAAATGAAGAATTTAGTCAATACGGAGATACCTATATTGCTACAGAGGACGGAAGTGCTGGAACGAAGGGTAATGTTTTAGATGCCATCCGGGAACAGGGCTTAAATGGAGATGTGATCTTTGCCTGTGGCCCCACTCCCATGCTGAAGGCGCTAAAGGCCTATGCTCTTGAACATGAAATAGA
>DBGA01000016.1 GCA_002295325.1 Ruminococcaceae bacterium UBA866
GGCGAGGTAAGAGCTCACCAGCATATACGAGAGTATATGGCTATGTAAACCCTATCCGATGCAACACCGACTAAGATGTATTCGTTGGTCCGACGGTCTTGACGGGTGGCAAGGAGCAAACAGGCGACTGTTTGCCAAGATAGATTACTATATTTAACAGAACTCGGCTTATAGGTTTACTCGACAGGTTTAACCTGAATTTTTTCTTGACAAGAAGTGTCAAGTATGTTATTATACTATAGCACGTTAAAACTAATGTGTTTATGCGCTCGTAGCTCAGTTGGATAGAGTGTTTGGCTACGAACCAAAAGGTCGGGGGTTCGAATCCCTTCGGGCGTACCATAACAATCCACTAAATTCGCTCCAATTGGGGCATATTTAGTGGATTGTTTTATTTAAAAATATAATTACATAAACTTAAAATGTCTGTCTATTATTGTTCATCCAATACAACAATCAGTGATTTTTTAAAGAATGCCCTTGCAATGCTATTTTTTGAGATTCACCTCCGGAAAGCTCTGTTCCTTCTTCATCAAATTACTTTCCTAAGCAGGTACACATTCCACTGCTGTCTTCNNGAAGACAGCAGTGGAATGTGTAAAATTATATACGGGGCAAAACAATTTAATTTATCAGGCTATATATTCATCTTTCCTTGTCCTTATGCAATTTGCAATCTCGACGGATTGTATCGCAGATTTAAGGTCGCATGTCACTTCTTCATTTGCCCTTAAAAGCTCAAAGAAACTTCTGTTCTCCTCATAAAATCCACTTTCCTCATACATTTGGGTACTATCCACTAAATCAGCACCTAATATATCTGCAACTAATGTTTTATCTTTAATATGTCTTAACCTACCGGGGGAATCTAAGTTCTTCCAAAATGGCAGTTCCGCGAGATATGTGTTGTTTTCTGTATTTACAGATATGCGCTCCATTACAACCCCACCCATTGGAACTATAGTTATCTGTGCCACTGCACCATTTTTAAACCCACAGTCTAAGTATATATTGGTCGTGTTGTCGCCCCATTCAGGCAATTCTTGATAAGTAAAGCGAACATATTTATAGTCGGCACCTATAATATCTTTGACAACATCTATAGCATGAATAGCAGTAGTTGAAAAATCACTATCCGTTCTGCCATGCCTATACATTTGATAAGTAACATTATATATTCTTTCCGATTTTTCTTTTAACATTTCTTTAAGTTTTAAGACTAATGGAGTATATCTCCTATTAAATGCAGTGCGCACTGAAACTTTAGACAGCTCAGCCTGCTTGATCATTTTTGTAATATCATCCTTGTTTAACCCTGGTGGTTTTTCCAGAATGATATTATAACCTAATTTTATTATTTCTGTTGCTAAATAACATGTTAATTGAACGGGAGATATAAGACATACCACGTCAGGTTTAATTTCACTTAGCATTAAATTATAATCAGTATAATAACTATCAAACCCAAATTCTTCTTTATATTTAATCGCCTTTTCTTTGGATAAATCGCAGCACGCTGCAAGCAATACATCTTTATACTCGTTTTTGTACTTTAGCAGGGAGGGCCCATGACCCGAAACCGACATTTCTCCACAGCCTATAACACAAATCTTAAACAAATTACTACACTCCTTTAAAGTTTCATATTGATATTGAAAATTTTACAACTTTAAGTCAGTTTAACATTTTTATTTTTAGATTACAAGATATTATTAAAATTCACCTTTTTAAAACTATATAAGTAATAAATCTCCCTTTATTGTTTTAGTTTTTATGTATTCTGCAAAATTTGTCGTAAACTATTGTAAATACATAAATATACTATATAAATAATATACAAAAATAAAAGGTCGGGGGNNTGATAGTTGGTGGGATTAAAATTGAAGTTCAAAAAAAGAATATTAAAAATATACATTTGTACGTTACTCCACCCAACGGAAAAGTTCGAGTGACTGCCCCGCTACATATGAGCGATGAAAAAATTAGAGTGTTTGTTGCATCAAAGATTTCTTGGATAAAAATGCATCAACTAAAATTTGCTGGACAACAATCAAAACCAGAAATGCAATACAACTCTGGTGAGAAAATTTATATTTGGGGCAAGGAACATGAGTTAATCATAGAATATTCAAATAAGAATCACCCTATAAGTGTTGCGCATAATACATTTATTTTAACTGTAAAGAGCGAAAGCACTACTAAACAACGAGAAAAATTAGTAAATGAATGGTATAGAGATGAACTCAAAAAGGTTATTCCCTCAATGCTTGCAACTTGGCAATCTAGAATGGGGGTAGAAGCAAAAGAGTTTAGAATTAAAAATATGAAAACACGATGGGGAACCTGCAATACAATCGAAAAAAGGATATGGCTCAATTTGCAACTTGCCAAAAGCCCAATCGAATGCCTTGAATATGTTGTGGTTCATGAACTTACACATCTTTTAGAGAGATTGCATTCTAAAAATTTCATTGCCTATATGGATAATTTCTTACCCAATTGGAGAAAAACAAAAAAAGAGCTAAACAGCCTTACTTTCAATGGCTAACTCATATATTATTGATATGAATGGCTTTGTTAATAATAAAAAACCACCCTCTGACCTCGTTTTGAAGTTAGTTGGGTGGTTTTGTTATATACCTTGACTAGTATTCTATTTATCTCAAGATTTTTTAATNNATTTGTTTATGTGATACATTAAAACTTTTTTGTATTATTTCATTTTCACCCGATTATTTTCACGAAGCCACTTGACCGTATCTTTTAGAGTATCCTCAAAATCCCTTGTGGTAAAGCCAAGCTCGTTGACTGCCTTTTTATTCAAGAAGTTTGAATTACTAGCCAATGTATATAGCGAATATTTTGTAAACAAGGGTGGCTGCCTTAAAAACTTATAATAAATCTCAGCCAGTGGAGCCGTTAATTTCACAAACCAAATAGGTAAAAACGATTTGATTTTCCGCTTACCGCTTACCTCATGCAATCTACCCAGTAGCTCCCTTACCGTATGAAATCCTCCTGAAAGGATATAACATTCCCCCGCTCTGCCTTTTTGTGCAGCAGATAAAATTCCATTGGCTACATCACGAACATCAATAAAATTATATCCACCATCAACACCCGAGGTAAGCCTTCCATCAAGGTAATCCATAATAAGTTGAGTGATGTGCCCATGCCCATAATCGTATGGGCCGATGATACCAGAAGGGTTTACAACTACCGCGTCCAGACCATCCTTCACACTATCAAAAACAGCTTGTGTTGCCTCTGCTTTGGTTTTAGCATACAGTCCAAACACATTGTCCTTATTAAACTGTGTAATCTCCTTGATAGCTCCCCTATCGGCAACCTCTGGAATTGCATGGACAGAGCTGACATGCACCAACTTATCAACCCTGTGCTTTAAACATTGAGCAATTATATTTTTTGTTCCGGTTACATTCACATCATACACAATCTGTTGAAACTTTGTTGCAATGGTAACAATTCCAGCTGTATGAATGACAATAAGTCGGCGTGGCTTTCGCGTTATGAAAAGAGGCTCTAATGATAAAACATCGCAAACATTTCCCTTGACAATTTCCACAGCAACACCATCAAGAGAAGATGACTTATCAGTGGGTAAAACTAAAGCACGTACTAATTTACCTCTTCTTACCAACTCTTTAATTACGGTGTTTCCTAGGTGTCCATATCCACCAGTCACAATATATAGTTCGTCCATATTCTGCACCTCCGTATTCTTTAGATATGCTGTGTTTATGCTTATAGTATATCACTTTTAAATTGTAATACTTGTTTTAAAAATGAATAAATTGTTGAGGTTTTATTTTACATATTCATAAATAAACATAGTTATCCATAAGATTACAAGATTCAATTAATTTCAACAACTTTGTTTACAATTTAATATTAAACGCATCATTATCTTGTGGTATAATAACCTCTATGGCAGTGCGAATTTTGGCTATACCAAAACCTTAAGTTGCCGATTATATTAAAGATAAAGGGGGTATGTGGGCTTGCGTAATAACAACTTGTTCAGTGGAAATAGGAGCGATGAAACCGAAGGGATGACTTATATAAACGGTTTAGGTTTTGTCGATTTAAATCAATCCAAGACAATATTTTCTTTAATTAGAGGAAGTTCAAATATGGTATGCTTTTGCACACTGTTATTTTTCTTTCTACAAAATATTTTTATTTTACCTATTACATATCTCGTGTATTTTTTAGGTGCTAATATACAGATCAACTACTTAACTGGGATGATTGTTTCTTCACCCTTTAGCCGAATATCAATCATATTTTTATCAAACTTTGCTGCACTCTTTCTCTCGGTCGGGCTATGTTATGTTGCAAATAGGCGACAAATTTCTTCTGCAAAAATATTAAGACTACCCTATAGTGGTATCACTTCACTAGCTTGTCCAATGACAATTGCAATGGGTCTTTTAGGTATGGTTTTGGCATTTCTAGCAAGCAAGCTTTTTGCATGGTTTGGTTTTGTTTTTGCAATGCCACTTTCTCCGATAACTTCACTTGCACCAATGACTTTTTACACCCTATTTGTTGGAATGCTCTTTGCAATTTTGCAAGAAGTATTTTTTAGGGGAATGATATTAACCTCACTTAGACGATTTGGTGACGGTTTTGCAGTAATCGCAACATCATTGCTATTTTCAATTTGGTCTGGTGGAATTCCAGAGTTTATATTATATTTCTTTTTATCATTACCGCTATGCTATTTCACCATCCGTAGCGGAAGTATCTATACTTCAATTATAAGCAGAGTTGTTTTTAAGCTAATTGTGTTTGGATTTTGCCTATCTTTTGGAACACTGGAACAATCATTATCCCTTGTTGTTATCCTACTTTCATCAATTCTCATTTTTTTATTTGCCGGCTATGCATTTGTTACCTTTATAAAAACTGACAGGAACGCTTTTTATCTAAAGCCTGCTAACGGCAAGCTTAGCCTGAGTGCTAAAATCTCAATATTTTCAAGTGGCTTTGTTTTTATCGTCTTAATTGCATTTCAACTCATTCGTATTGTAGAATCCACACAGATTATAGGATAGGTGTATCATATGAAGTTACAACATTCTGACTACATGGATATTGCCCTCGAACAGGCACAAAACGCTTTGCCCCATGGGGACGTGCCAATTGGCTGTATCATTGTAAAAGATAGCAATATTGTAGGCCGTGGTTATAACACTCGTGAAAGGGATAAAAATGCCCTTGGGCATGCCGAACTTGTCGCAATTAATGACGCTTGCAAAAATCTTGCGAGCTGGAGACTTTCTGGCTGTACACTTTACGTTACCCTTGAACCCTGCCCAATGTGCATGGGCGCAATTATCAATTCTAGGATAGATTTGGTTGTTTTTGGTGCCCTTGATAGTAAGGCTGGTTGCTGTGGTTCTGTGATAGATCTGAACGAGCAAAGCTTTAACCATAAAGTTGAAATTTTAGCTGGAATTCGAGAGTTAAAGTGCCAAAAAACCCTTCGTAATTTCTTTCAAAAACTAAGATAAAATATTATAAAAAAATAATTATTTTTGTCGAAAAAAGCTTGACATTTGACCTCTCATTTGATACACAAGCATGAATTATTACACCACGTAGATTGTTGAAATTGTTGAAAACTCTGTTGAAGTAGTTTAAAACTTAAAGGAAAATTCACTCAAACCCCACCAAACAAGCATATTCTTGTTGAAAACCCTGTGGAAAATGTTTATAACTTTGCTTTTTGCCTGTTAAAAACAAAAGTAAAGCAATTATTACTTTAAGTAGATTGTATCAAATACGTGTAACTTTTACTTGTAAAAATTAACAAATTATAGTATCATTATACTTGTAATAATGATTGAAAATGGCACTAAATTTTGAACATAAGGGGTATTTTATTTTGAATAATCTAAAAAACTTAAACATAAAATCAGTTGGTAGAATTCTTTTGATAATTGGCATAATTTCCTTTATTTTCGGGACTATATTATTACTCTTTACACCATCTTCATTTGCTCTTTGGCTTATAATTATCTCCATTGTATTTAACATTGTTGGCATCACTCTTTTTACCACTAAAACAAATTAATAATATTATATAGCCCCATAAAAATTAACCGCACAGGTCTATGAGTACATTTTCTTGACCACTTTTTGCATAATAGGAGGAAGGCTTTTTTAGCCTATACATTATGAATGAATATTTGAAGCGTACCTGGGCTGTCATTAACCTTGATAACCTTGAATTTAATATTTCACAAATAAAAAACAAATTACCCAAGGACACTAAAATTATGGGTGTTGTTAAAGCTGACGGATATGGGCATGGTGACCGCCTTGTTGCGCAAACTCTAGTAAAATGTGGTTTGGATTTTTTGGCTGTATCCAACCTTGACGAAGCGTTATCCCTAAGAAATGCAGGGATAGAATGTGATATTCTCATTTTAGGCTTCACGCCAGTACAGATGGCGTCAACTTTGAGCACATTTAACATTACGCAAACTGTATTTTCTATTGAATACGCCTATGAATTAAATGTTGAATGTCAGCGTATTGGAGCAACCATAAAAGTGCATATCAAGGTCGACACAGGTATGGGTCGAATTGGAATCATTGAAAGCGACCAACGCTCTGCATCTGAGGAAATCATCGAAATTTGCAGGTTAAGCACACTTAATATTTTAGGTATCTTTACCCACCTATCAAGTGCTGACGCCCTTGATGTTGAATCCCTGACCTATACCAAGCAGCAAATTGATTATTTTGAACGGGTGTTGCTACAGCTTGAAAAAATGGGCTATACCTTTCACCTAAAACATATTCAAAACAGTGCAGGCATTGCCTTTTTATCAGATGTTCACTATAATTACGCTCGGGCGGGTATTGTAATGTACGGAGTTTCACCTAGCCATGAGGAGGTGGGTTTCGAGCTTAGACCCGTCATGGAATTGAAAAGTGTTGTATCAATGGTAAAATACATTGACGCTGGGACTGCTGTATCATATGGACGAAACTTCATTTCAGATAAAAGGATAAAAATTGCTACTGTGCCTATTGGGTACGCTGACGGATATCCTAGACTTTTATCAAACAAAGGATATATGCTGATAAACGGCAAGCGTGCAAATATCATAGGCAACGTTTGCATGGATCAACTAATGCTTGATGTAAGCGACATAGACGATGTCAAAATGGGCGACACGGTAACCGTTGTAGGTAAAGATGGTGAAGAGTACATCGGTTTTTGGGAGCTTGCATCACTTATTTGTAGTATTAGCTACGAAATGATGTGTCTAATTGGAAAACGTGTACCTCGTGTATATAAGAAAAATGGTCACACAATTGCAGTTGTAGATTATACCCAAGTGCATAACTAATACCATTAAAATACCCTCGTCACAAAAAGTGATGAGGGTATTTTAATAGTAAAAAAGAGAAGACCATTATGGTCTTCTCTTTAAAGCTATAATTAATTATTTCTTTGCTGCTAGGAAAGCATCAACTTGTGCTTGGTACTCAGCAATAATCTTTGCGTATCCTTGTTTTTCAAGTTTTCCCATAAGTGTTGCTACAGTTGCCTCAACATCTTTAACATTACCACATTGTAGAGATTGGAATACGTCTGCAATTAGAGAAGTACAAGCCTTAATCTCAGTTTCAACTTTCTCTGTAGTAGGAACAAATCCTAGTAGAGATGAAGCTTCTGCAGTGTTAGCCATTCCAGTTAGATCTTTGTACATGTTTGGAGGACAACCTTTTGTTGGAAGAAGGATATCATATGATCCTAGAGCGAAGTTACCTGGAGCCCAGTCTTGACCAGTTAAGATTTCAACTAGTCCACCTTCTTGTTTCCAGTTAGTACCTTCAATACCGTAAGTAAGCATATTTCTAAATTCAGCATTTGTGTTAACATATTGTAGATATTTTAGAGCTGCCTCAGCTTTCTTAGAGTTAGCACCAATAACGTTAACTCCACCTTGAACATAGCCTGAAGTTAGGTATGGACCAGTTTTCTTTTGGATTAGAGTATCGTAACCTTTAGTAGGTCCGCCCCAAGCATAAAGCTCTGCGCCTTCCCAACCTTGAGCAGTTGAAATAGTGATTGCAGTTGGCTCTTGCTCAACTTGTAGAGCAACTTTACCGTTTGAAAGGCCTCTGTCAGCCCAATCTTTCAGAGTTTTAAGTTCAGTAATATAGTCAGCATCTGTGTAGTAAGATTGAACTGTGCTGTTACCAGCTGCAATTTTAACACCAATACGTAGATCAGCTTGAAGCTCATCCCAACCATTGTTGTGTCCATTTAATCCAGCTCTGTTAAATGTGAAAGGAGCTGTGTTACCCTCTGAATATAGGTTCTTTTTAGGGTCTTTGTCATGCCAAGCTTTAACTTTTTCCAAAGTTGGAATTAATGAAGCAGCAGTTTTACCGGCAGTAGCAAATTCAGCAGTAGCCTCAGCAGCTTCTAGAATATCTTTTCTTGCTAGCCAATATTGAGTAGCAGCAACGTCTTTCCAAGTTGGAACACCAAATATTTTGCCATTAACCTTTACGCCATCCCAAAGTGTTTTTGGAAGTTTAGCATATAGGTCAGGTGCAGTTGTTGGTAGCATCTCAGTTAGATCCATGAAGAAGTTCTTTTGTGCAGAACCAACATAGTCAGCGAACCATCCGCAAGCAAAAGCGATATCAACGTCAGCATCGCCTGAAGCTAGAGTAGTTCTCAAACTAGCATCATCACCTGTTTGCCATTTAAAGTTAACCTTAACTCCAATGTCTTTTGCTGATTTCTCATTCAAAGCCGCTTCAACAGGTGCATTTTGGTTTGGTTTGTCTCCCCAAGCATACCAGCTAATTTCAACAACTTCTGCAGGTTTTTCAGCTTCCTTTGAAACAGGTTTCTCAGGATCCACAACAGGTTTTTCCTCACCCTTACAAGCAACGAACATTGATGATACCATAGTCACAGCTAGAAGTAGAGATAAAATTTTGATTTTACCTTTCATAAACGAAATCCTCCTAAATTTTAAATATTATTTTAATCCAAACAATATTGGATTCAAATACAAATTGATTAGCCTTTTACTGCGCCGATTGTTAGTCCAGAAACGAAGTACTTTTGAAAGAAGGGATATGAGCACGCAATAGGAACTACTGTCAAAACAACAAGCCCCATACGAACACCGTCAGGTGGCAAGTTCTTTAAAACTTCAGCAGCAGCCATACCAGCCATGGTAGGATTATTTGCTAGGAATTGCAAGTTTTTCTCAATTGCAATCAGCGTATATTGCATAGGCCATATTTCCGGTCTATTTATAACATAAAGCAAGGCTTGAAACCAGTCGTTCCAATATGCAAACGTTAAGAATAATCCGATTGTAGCAAGAACTGGCAATGAAATTGGCAAGACAATCTGAAAGAAAATTCTAAGTTGGCTTGCTCCGTCAATCTTACCAGACTCAATAAGCGAGTCTGGAATTGTAGTTGTAAAAAACGTTCTAAGAATAATAACATAAAACGAAGCAACTGCAATCGGTAAAATCAATGCCCAAACGGTTTCTTTTAATTTTAAAATCTGTGTAACAACGATATAGTTTGCAACCATACCACCGTTGAATATCATTGGAATGAAAACAATATAAGTATAGAGTTTTCTGAATTTAAAAGTTCTTCTAGATAACACGTAACCCATTGTAGCATTCAGTATGAGTCCAATTGCGGTACCTACGACAGTGACAAAAATTGAAACACCAAATGACATCAAAATGCTCTTAGGATTTTGAAATAACGCTGTATAAGCCTTTCCAGACCATTGATCTGGAAACAAGCTGTAGCCGTTTATATAAATTGAGCTTTGATCGGTAAACGATATAACAACAACAAATATTAGCGGGATTATGCAACAAAGTGCAGCAAGTATAAATATGATAGAGAATATTGCGTTGGCTGGTTTTCCAACACGATTGTATTTAGCAAGGCCCTCTTTAATTGAAGGCACCTTATATTTTTTTGACATATATCATTCACCTCCACTAAAAGAATGCACTTTCTGAATCTACTTTTGTTACTACCCAGTTGGCAAATAAAATCGTTGCACAACCTGCAGCTGATTGGAATAATGCCGCAGCAGAAGCCATGCTGAAATCACTTGACCTAGAAAGCATATTGTAAACCAATACGTCTAGGGTTTGAGTTGCTGGGTACAATGACATAGCGTTCTTAGTTGATTGATAAAAAAGACCAAAGTCTGAGTTGAAAATTCTTCCAACACCCATAATTGCCATGATAATCATAATTGGTTTTAGTAGAGGAAGTGTAATTTTTGTAACCTGTTGCCATTTTGTAGCACCATCAATAACGGCAGCTTCATAATATGTGGAGTCAATACCTGTAATGGAGGCTAAGTAAACAACCATTCCATAACCAGTAGTTTTCCAAATGTTTAAAATAACAATTAAGAATGGCCAAAGACCGACTGCTTCTTGACCATAGAAGTTAAAGTACTCAAAACCCATGCTTTCCATGATCTTAGTAATCAAGCCTTGCTCCGGGCTTAAAAATGCAAATACAAAGTAACTTGCAACAACCCAAGACATAAAGTGAGGAAGAAACATTGCTGTTTGACAAACCTTTCCAAGTCTTTGACTATATAGGTTTGAAATCATAATCGCTAGGGTAACTGGAATTATAACACCCAATATAATAAAAATTAAGTTATATCCAACTGTCTTGCCAAAGATTGCCCCCATATCGTCCCTTGCAAAAAGGAACTCAAAGTTTTTAAAACCAACCCACTTGGCATCAAAAAAGCTTCCAAAAAATCCTTTACCCGGTGATAGTTTATAGCTTTTAAATGCTATCAACACACCAAACATTGGTAAAAAAGAAAAAAGCAGATACCAAATAACGGTTGGTAAGGATAGAATGATTAATTCCAAATCATCAAATGTAAACTTTTTTGATTTAATTTTGTTTCCTTTTATCTTCGCCATGTCTCCCACTCCTCATCAAAATAAATTTGCTAAAACCCTGTTTACAAGTAGTAAGTTTGTAAGACAAACTTACTATATACCTTGCAAAACAACTGGTTTTTATATCTTATGAATACATAGTACTATATCCTAATAATTTTTGCAAGTGTTTTTTCACAAAAACACTAAAAAATTGTTAGATGGTATATGGACTTTAACTAAAACCCCATAATTACAGGGTTTTTATGGAATCATTAGTTTAACTATATATGTTATTTCGTATGTAATTATCTATTTTATTTGTAACTGTGCACGAATTAACTATAAACACACCATATTTTTAACTAATAACAGTACAATATGCCTATATGCCTAAATGTTATTTGTGACTTGTGCCAATAATCTAATCTGCTTTTTAGCAATTTAACGCTTTACATCATGTACCTATTTCGCTTGTTTGCTTTGTTATACTATACTTACAACGCAATTAATACTATAGGGAGTCTTCATATGTTGAGCAATGCACAAATTGACCGAATGCTCTCGTAATTAAGACAATTGGGAGTTACAACGGATAGTGATAGCTTTGGTATATCTCTGAAATAATGAAAAAATGTGCTAGAACCTACTTGAAGTTGTGAAGTCAGAACTTTCAAATGACAAAGCGTTTCCTTACAGTTTAAACCTTTTGATAGTAAGACCGTCAAAATCAGCTATTACCAAATACAAAAAGGCACGACATTTTTGAACTGTTCTAAGGCGAAC
>DBGA01000069.1:0-56512 GCA_002295325.1 Ruminococcaceae bacterium UBA866
TTTTAGGTTCAACTACATATATTGGTTGGTTTATTGATTGCTTTATTCGATTGTCGAACCCACGCAACTCATCAACGCTAAATACATCTTGAAGACTGCCCATTTGGATTGTGTGCGGGACTTTTTCAAATGTGTTGTCACTCATTCCACCAACACGCTTTGTAGGCGAATCTTCTGTAGAAAGCTCTGGAAAACTTGCTTCAAGCTCCTCTAACTCACGAAGAAACATATCATAATCATAATCGCTAATTGTTGGATCATCCATAACATAATAGCTATAATTACTTTGATTTATTATATTTTTAAGCTCTGAAATGCGAGCTTTAACTATATCATTATTCACTCTATACCACCTATTACTTTATTATATCATAAAAAATATTTGCNNAAAAATATTTGCGTAGCAAATATATACCCGTGATTCAATGTTCTCGTTATGGTCGAAATCTTTGATTTCGGGTACCATAGAGGTTATTATATCATAAACTAAGTGTTTATATTATACCACAAACATGGCGTTTTAGAAAGAGAGTTTAATCTGGTTTATAAATTGATATAATTTTTTGTGCAACCTTTATGCCGTCAACTGCCGCACTCATAATCCCACCAGCATATCCAGCACCTTCCCCACAAGGATATAGCCCTGCAATATTGATAGAGTTAAAATTATCATTCCTAATTATTCTAATTGGTGATGAGGTTCTTGTCTCTACACCGGTCAAAATACCATCATCTTTTGCAAATCCTTTTATCTTTGTATCAAAATTTCTTAACCCAATTTTAAGCATATCAGTAATGCTTTTCGAGAATATAGTATTAAAATCTACACCTGTAACCCCTAGCGAATAACTTGGCTCAACAGTATTTATTTTCAATTTATTTTCATTTGACATAAATTCTTTAATCGTCATTGCGGGTGCTTTATAGTTTTTGCCACCTAAATTAAATGCAGATTGCTCCAGCTGTTGTTGGAATTTCATCCCAGCTAGCGGAGAATCACCAAAGTCATTACTATCTACAGAAACAACAAGTGCTGAATTGGCATTTGCACCATCTCGAGCATGCTCACTCATACCGTTTGTAACAATTGAGTTTGGGCTTGAGCTAGAGGGAACAACAAACCCACCTGGGCACATACAAAATGTATAGACGCAACGATCACGAAGTCTGTGAGATAATTGATATTCACCCTGCGGAAGCTTTTTATGCCCAGCTAACTCCCCATATAAACCAGTATCAATTGTAGATTGTAATTGTTCAACCCTTACTCCTACTGAAAAGCTTTTGTTCTCGATTGCAATTTCTTTTCTCAGTAACATCTCAAAGGTATCTCTAGCGCTATGTCCAATTGCTAAAACAAGGTTGTCTGTGCGAACCTTGTTGTCATCTACAGTTACAGAATAAATAGCATTATTTTTTATTGTAATATCAGATATTTGACTATTAAAGTAGACTTTACCACCATTGTCAATAATCCTTTTACGCATTGATTTTATAACTCCACGGAGCTTATCAGTGCCGATATGTGGCTTTGAATTTTGCAAAATATCCTGTGGAGCTCCATTATTTACAAATTCTCTTAAAACATAATCACATCTGCTATCAGAAATTCTTGTAGTAAGCTTACCGTCTGAAAAAGTGCCTGCACCACCCTCACCAAACTGTACATTTGTTTGTTCATCTAATATTGCATTACTCCAAAAGTTGTTGACGGCATCTACCCTACTGTCAATATCTCCACCACGCTCAAACACAATCGTTTTATAACCAAGCTCTGATAGTATATATGCGCAAAAAATGCCAGCAGGGCCAAAGCCTGCAATTATAATTGGATTTTCAAGTACATCTTTTCCTTTTACAAATTCAAGTGCACTTTTTTCTTTATACGTAACAAAAGTATCTGAGATAGCTTTTACTATCTCAGATTCATTTTTAAATAAATCAATAACAACAGAAACAACAAAGGAAATGTTTCCCCTGTGCCTCGCATCAAGTGATTTCTTATATATATACTTTTTTTCAATGAGTGAGTCTGTTATTCTAAGTCTCTTTCTCGCAATCTCAAAAGCAATATCGTCCTCATCATTTAAAGAAATTCTAATATTTGATACTATAATTGACATTAATTCCTCCGAAGTTTAATTATTATTTTTTAGTAGCGTTTACCAATACGGTATATTCTCCAACTGCCCAAACAAACTTATTTCCAGTTGAATATATTGTGACGGGAACCCTTTGGCTTCCATCTGACAATTCTACGGACTGCAAGTCAACTCTAGCGATTAGGTCATTGGTTGAAAGTGAATCAATATCCATTGTGTCACCTACAATCTTAACGCTATTTATTACTTTAGTTGTTACTTTAACATTATATGCAGCTGGTACATTCATAGGAATAATGTTTGTAATTGAAAGCTGTGTCTTGTTCAAATTAGTTGAGTTAATAGAAACTGTAACAGTATTGGTGTTATTTACATTAACAACACCTGCAGGAAGATTTACATCGAGTGGGAAAACCGACCCACTATTTATTTTTCTAAAATCAATCTCGCCCAGTGTTATTTTTTCTATATTATCAACGGTTTCCTTTGGCCCAGATATTTCAATCGTGTCCTCTGAAAAAGTATATTCCAATCGACCCTGATCTAAGCCAGGTGGTGCGTTTATAAAATTCACTGTTAAAGGCACAGATTTATGCTTGTATATTTGCACTGTTACCTCAAATTTTTGCTGTTGATATGTTACATTTTGGAGTTTGATTTTGACATTATCATGGTCATAAAACACGAGTTTACCATCTAAGACAAGTATGTCACTTGCAACTTGAGTTGAATTCGTTTCAACTACACATTTCGCTATTTTATCAATCTCCGATTGTGGGCCTTTCAGTGTTAGTTTGTTAGGACTCGCTAACACAATTTCTTTTACATATCCTTCTTCAGCAGTAATATTGTCTGCTGTCGCTGTTAGATTAAAGGTAACTTCACGAACATAGTCAAAATAAGCTTTTATTTTTGATGAATATGAAGGTACAACATTATAATCACTATCTCTGGCGTTCACTTTCTTTACTTCTATATCTAGCGTATAGTCACCAGGCTTTGTCACTGAGGATAAAGTAGGAATTGCTATAAAATCTTCAGCAGTTAGATTTCCAATTTTATAGTTTTTGCCCTCAACCTTAATGTCCACCGTTTGCCCTATACCCTCTACCACACTTAGACCATATGACTCAGGGGCTGTACCAGTCAAGTCAAATACGATAGGAACATCATTTATGGCTATTATCGCATTAGAATCTATGGTATATGAAACTATAAACCAAGAAATAATGGCAACAAAAACAGCAAGTAGTCGAACAACTTTATCGTTATCTAAAAACTTTGAAAAACTAAAATTAATTTTCATTATTTTTTAGCCCTCCTAAAGACATTCTTCTTTGTATTTTCATCAGTTTCCTTTGTAGGTATAAGCTTGTCCATTAAAAATGTTCTTAAGGATTCCTTGGTGAAATTTCTGATAAGGCGTCCTTCTTCACTAACGGATATGATACCTGTTTCTTCTGAAACAACGATTGTAAGTGAATCAGAAATTTCACTGATACCAATTGCTGCTCGATGCCTTGAGCCTAATTGCGTAGCGATAAATTCCTCTTTTTGAGGCTTGGGTAAAAAACAAGCTGCAGCGAGTATCTTTCCACCACGCACTATTACTGCACCATCGTGTAATGGTGTATTGACAAAAAATATATTTAATAGTAATTCAACCGAAATTGTCGCATTAATTTCAACACCTGTATCAATTTGCTCACCAAGTTTTGTGGATCGCTCAATAACAATTAGAGCACCTGTTTTCTTCTGAGATAGTATATTCACACCATCACATATATGGAGGATAGCACTCTCCCAGGTAATTGTTCTTTTTTCAGCATCATCAGGAGTAAATATACTAAGTGCAGCAACTTTAGTACGTCCAACCTTTTCAAGAGCACGTCTAAGCTCTGGCTGAAACAATACTATTAATGCAATAATTCCGATTTGAAATACATTCTCTAATAAAAAGCTCATTGTCTTTAAACCGGCTATTTTCGATATAAAATAAGATATGGCAAGCAATAATATACCCTTTACAAGTTGCTCTGCCCTTGTTTCGCGTACAAGTTTTATTGATTTATACAGTAGATAAGAAATAAGCACAATATCGATAAAGTCGGCAACGTTAAATACTTTGACGACACTATACATTTGATCTAGAAATACGTTGATTGCGTTCATAAGTTACATCCTTTATTTTTATATACCTTTTTCCTTTTCTAGTTTAACAACTTTACTTTGAAAATTCAAGTTAAATTGATTTATTTTTGCTAATTATTTGAATATTTTTCACAAATTGCTCAACCTCCTGCTCCCTAGTAAATATAGAGGGTGAAAAACGTGCCATTCCAGTATTTATCGTCCCATAATACTCATGTGCCAACGGAGAACAATGTAAACCACCTCTTAGAGCACAATTCATATTATTTAGAATGCCTACAATCTTGTCAGAATTTTCAGCACCTATATTAAAAGCAATAATAGGTGCATTTTGTTTTAATTGATAGTTTTTTGTATACAGCTTAACGTTCTCAATTTTGGATAACTTGTTATATACATAATCACATAGCTTATATTCATGGGAATAAAATTTTTCTAATCCAATTTGATTGATAAAATCAATCCCAGCACCAATTGATAGAATTCCAGCAGTGTTTGATGTGCCTGACTCTAATCTATCAGGAAAAAAATCCGGTTGGCTAAGTTCAACCGAAACACTTCCTGTCCCACCCTCTAAAATAGTATTAATTTTATTAATATGATTTAATACTATAATTCCACTTCCAGTGATACCATATAATGATTTATGTCCCGGCATACAGAGTATATTTATATTGTTTTCTTGAATGTCAATTGGAAAAACTCCAGCAGTTTGGGCTGCATCTACAATAAAAATAAGTCCATAATCCTTGCAAAGCTTTCCTAGTTGTTTTATGGGCATTTTATGTCCTGTAACATTTGACGCATGGGTACAAACTATAGCCTTTGTATTCTCTTTAATTAGTAGTTTAAATGAATTTATGGTATCAATATCATTTTCATAAACTGTAGCAATGTCATATGTGATTTTACCATCATTGTAAAGCTTAACGATAGGTCTAATAACAGAATTGTGCTCCAAACAAGAGCACAAAATATGGTCACCATCATTAAGTATACCTTTTATAGCAATGTTTAGCGACATTGTACAATTTTGAGTAAATGTGACGTTTTCAACATCTGCATTGAAAAATTTTGCCACAGTTCTTCTTACAGAAAATATTTTTTCTGATACCCGCATTGCCATATTATGACCTGCACGGCCAGGGTTTCCACCGTAATTAATTAGTGCTGAATTTACTGCATTGATTACACTTTGGGGTTTAGGAAATGTTGTAGCAGCATTATCAAAATACAGCATATTTATTCTCCTTTGCACAAATGAAATTTTATTATAGGTTAATTATTTCTTTTACGTGAATGCCGGCATCTTGTAGCATTTCCGCAATTATTTCTGCATCATTTTCAACCCTTACTCCATATCCACAGCCATTCGCTCTTAAATGTGATGGCACTCTTTCAATATAACATTTTATTCCCTTATTAAATAAAAAATCCCTTGCTTTATAGGCATAGGTTACAGAACTGACCATAATCATTTTCCTTTTTGAAACACTCATCTCAAACCGCCTTTTCTCCAGCAAAATTGAATAATTTATAGAATAAACTTTAAGTTATTGCTGGAAACCTAAAGTGAAATCTAATTTTTTATTAATATAAACAAAACACACTGTCTGCTTACATATGTATAATATGCTTTAAACAGACAGTGTGTTAATTTTATTTGAGTATGCAAACGCTGTGTACGCTAATTCCTTGTAATGTTCCCGTAAACCCCAATCCTTCTTCGGTAGTAGCCTTGATATTGATATCATCCATTGAAATATCTAGTACGCTCGCAATATTGCTTCTCATTTGGTTAATATATGGTCGCATTTTAGGAGCCTGTGCGATAATTGTGGCATCAATATTTGAGATAATATAACCCTTTTGCTTAATTAGCTTTTTTACTTCAATTAGCAGCTCTATGCTATCAGCATTTTTATAGCTATTATCATTGTCTGGGAAGTGTAAGCCTATGTCACCCAGTGCCGCTGCACCAAGTAGTGCATCAATTATAGCATGAACTAAAACATCCGCATCCGAATGCCCTGCTAACCCTTTTTCATTAGGTATGTCTATGCCGCCTAAAATCAATTTACGGTCACAAACCAACCTGTGCACATCGTATCCATGTCCAATTCTCATAATATTCACCTCTTACTATCTAATTTTATCACAAAACAAACTAAGAGTGCAATCAAAAGATTGCACTCTTATCAGATTATATTACATGAATGCATTTCGTAGGACAAACATTTACACATTCCAAGCAATTTATACACTTATCATAGTCAATTGTAGCAAGATTATCAGTTACGATAATAGCATTAGTTGGACATATCTTTTCACATTTTTTGCATCCGATACAACCATTAGCACATTTTTGCATTGTATCTTTACCCTTATCGCAACTAGAGCAATTAACATAGACCTTTTTCACTTGCTCTCTAATATGGATCAAGTTTTTAGGGCAGCTTGCAACGCACATTTGGCAGCCGATACACTTGCTTTCGTCAATTACAGCCACTTCGTCTACGATTGAAATTGCATCATATTCACATTTTTTAACACAATCTCCAAATCCCATACAACCATAATCGCAAGTTCCCTTGCCATCATAATATAAATTACAAGCAGCACAGGTCTGTGCACCTTGATAAGCAAATTTATCAGAAGTTGCCTGCGGAACTTTGCNNTTGCCGTTACAGCGAACGTAAGCAATTTCTTCAACTACATCTTCAAAGTTCTTGCCTAGAATTTGGCTTATGTTTTGAGAAGTTTTATCTCCGCCAGGAATACATTTGTTTGTAGAAGCGTCGCTATGAACCATTTCTTTTGCATAGTCCTCACAGCCTTTGTAGCCGCAAACTCCGCAGTTAAGCCCCGGCAATACACCGAGAACCTCTTCCACCTTTTCATCTGTTTCAACAGCAAATACTTTTGAGAAAACAGATAGTAAAATTCCAGTAACTAATCCTAGTCCAATAAAAATTAAAACTGGTATTAAAATTTCAATTAACATTTTTACTTCCTCTCAAATCTATTTAAAGATTCCCTCTACAATTCCGCCGAATCCAACGAAAGTAACAGATACGATTGATGCAGCAATTAGTGTTGCAGGTATTCCTTTAAATGCTTTAGGTAGGTCAGAGGTGTCAATTCGTTCTCTTACACCTGCAAAAATTATAAGTGCCAACGCAAAACCTAAACCAGCACCTAGCGCATTAAACATCGATTCCAAAAAATTATATGAATTATCAATATTAAGAATTGTAACACCCAATACAGCACAGTTTGTTGTGATTAGCGGCAGATATACACCAAGCGAGTTGTAAAGAGGCTTTGCATATTTTTTTACAATAATCTCAACCAATTGAACAAATAGTGCAATGATAAGAATGAACACAACTACTTTTAAGTAGTTAAGTTCAAACGGTTCTAACACATAGGTGAAAATAGGATGCGTCAAGGCTGTTGCCATCACCATAACAAAGGTTACAGCAGCACTCATACCAATAGCAGAGCTCATCTTTTTTGATACGCCTATAAACGGGCAAATACCCATAAACTTATTTAGAACAAAGTTTTCTACAAGAATTGCACTAAAAAGAATAATCATCATTTCTTTCATAATTAGCACTCACCTTTCGCAGAGGTTCCACAAGCAGAAGAATTTGGGCAATTTGAACAGCCCATTTTTTTACTTGAAATTGAATAATTTGTAACGTATTAACAAGTGCAATTACAATTCCGAAAACGAAGAAACCTCCAGCTGGGGTAATGAAAAATCCCATTGGTTCAAACCAATCACCAATGCTCATTCCAAAGAATGAACCACTGCCCAAGAATTCTCTTATAATTCCCATTACAATTAGAGCTCCTGTAAATCCAAGACCCATTCCCACACCGTCAAGAGCAGATGCAAGGACATTGTTTTTACTAGCAAACATCTCTGCCCTTCCTAGTATGATACAGTTTACAGTAATCAACGCCAAAAACACACCCAGCGCATCATATAATGCTGGTACCAAGCTTTGAAGCATAAAACTTACAAAGGTAACAAACCCTGCTATAATGACAATAAAGCTAGGTAGTCTAACTTGTTTTGGAATAAAGTTTTTAAGAAGTGATATTACAATATTAGAACATATTAAAACAAAAGTGGTTGCAAGTCCCATTCCTAGTCCGTTAAATGCCAGTGTAGTAACTGCAAGTACAGGGCAAGTTCCAAGCAACATAACCAAAACTGGATTTTCCTTTATAAGTCCTTTAGTAAAGGTTTTTAGATAACTCATTTATAATTCTCCCTTCACTAATTCATACATTTCAAGCGCAGTGTTGACACCTGCACCAACAGCCTTTGAGGAAATTGTTGAGCCACCAATAGCATCAACGTCACCTGCACCATCTTTTTGAACATTTACACTACCCGCTTTACCTACAAAATTTTGCAGATATTTAGGGTCTGTTGCTTTGGTACCAAGACCTGGAGTTTCTTTTGACTCAGTAATTGAAATACCTGTGACAGCACCGGCATTATCAACTCCAACAAGCATTTTTAGCTCTCCACCATAACCTTTTGTTGTAATGTGAATAGCAACACCTGCACCACCTTCGTCTTTGTAAGCGCCAAGTAAAGTTTCATTTTCCACAGAGATTTTAGCTTTCACAAGCTTTGTAGCAGTTGGCATTGTTTGTTTAGCATATTCTGAAAGCTCGTCTGGTGTAAGACCGCCTCCAAGCTCACCTATACCGGTTAAATTATAGGTAGCAGCAAGTAATCCTGCCACAACAGCACAGATAATAACTAATACAAGGGTAGGTTTAATAATTTCTTTATACATTATTTTGCACCTCCAACTACACCAAATGGTCTTGTTTTGGTGAAACGGTCAATAAGTGGAGTGATTAAGTTCATAAACAATATTGCAAAGGAAACTCCCTCTGGATAAGAGCCAAATACTCTAATCACTGTAGTAATTACACCACAACCAACAGCAAATATTATCTTACCTTTTATAGTTGCAGGAGTAGTCGCATAGTCTGTTGCCATAAATATGGCACCTAACATCAAGCCGCCAGCAAAGATATGGTTTAATGGATTATCCCCTAATGCCCAAGTAAATAGGAAAACAGTACCGATAAAGGTTAATGGCACAATAGGACTGATAACCTTTCTGATTACTAAGTAAACACCACCTAAAAGCAATGCGACAGCACTAACTTCACCAATACAGCCACTTACATTTCCAATAAATAAATCAAATGTATCTGCTGAGTTTATGTTAATCAGTGGAGTTGCAGAAGCTACAGCATCTACAGCGTGTTTATATGCAAAAGGCTGCGTCCATGTGGTCATATACGTTCCATAGGATACAAATAAAATGATTCTTCCCACAATTGCAGGGTTTGCAAAGTTTTGTCCAATTCCGCCAAATAGTTGTTTCACNNCAATAATTGCTACCCAGTATGGAATTGATGGAGGAAGATTGAAGGCTAGAAGTATACCAGTAACTACCGCACTAAAATCTGAAATAGTATTTGAGCGTTTCATTACTTTTCTAGTAATATACTCAAATGCAACACTAGATACAACACAGGTTAACGTTACAAGCAAAGCTCTTGGTCCAAAGAAAAATATAGACACAAACAATGCAGGAAATAACGCTAAGATAACGTCAAACATAATATTTGAAGTTGAATTGTTGCTTAAAATATGTGGAGACGGAGAAACAATCAATTTACTCATTAGCATTACACCTCTTTACTTTTATTTTTTATAAGCAGTTTTGAAAGTTGANNGATGTTTTTGAGCTAGGTGCCGTTTAGCAGGACATATAAATGTGCAACAGCCACAGTTAATACACAATGAAAGATGTAATTCGTTCAACAACTCAATGTCCTCAGTGTCATGTGCTATCTCAAGGTTTCTCGGCATTAAGTTCATTGGACAATGTGCAACACACTTTTGGCATCTAATACAAGCGGTGGTAACTGGCGTTATTGATGACTTGGGAGAAAGAACAATAATTGCATTATTATTCTTAATAATTGGTGCACTCACCTCTGATACAGGTATGCCCATCATAGGTCCACCCATGAGGACTTTACCGCACTTATCATACTCANNCTACTCAATTTGGCAGTAATCAAGTACATCACTTACCGGCGTTCCGATTGGAACTCTAAGGTTAGCCGGTTTTGCAACAAAATCTCCGTCTACAGTTATTCTCTTACTTACAAGAGGAATTCCATTCTCTAAATAACTTCCAATAAATCCAACAGTTGAAATGTTTAGCACGATTACGCCGCAATCAGCAGGCAGTTTCCCTTCTTTTACAACCACACCAGTAGTTGCATATATAATGGATTTTTCTGCACCTTGAGGATATATTGTTTTTAAACTAACAACATTCACATTATCATCCGCATTAAAAGCACTGCCTAATATTTCAATTGCTTTAGGTTTGTTTTCCTCGACACCGATGAAAACCTCGTCAATGTTTAAATGTTTTTTTACAGCTCTAATACCAGCCACAATGTTAGGGGTATTTTCTAAACATTCACGATAATCAGCAGTGATATAAGGCTCACATTCAGCAGCATTGATTACAAGTTTTGTTACATTATCAATATCTTTATAAGCAAGCTTAATAAATGTTGGAAATCCTGCCCCGCCAAGTCCAACAAGTCCTGATTCTTTAATTGAGTTGATAAAATCATCTTTAGAATTTATCAATGGTTTTTTGCAGTTTTCATCAATTGTTTGTAATGAATCACAAGCAATTACAACTGCCTTGCAAAGATTTCCTGATACAGTGTTGAAATCAACTACAGAATCAACAATGCCTNNACTCACTGCTCTCTCCAATTTTTTGACCTACAAACACTTGGTCACCCTTTTTTACCGATGGTTCGCAAGCCACACCCATATGTTGAATCATTGGAATTGTAACTAATTTAGGCAATACAATATCAACTGTTGCTTTGTCATTAGTATTTTTGTAATGATTAACTTGGACACCAGGTAAGAATTTCTTGCTTTTTAAAATACCCATTTTGACCTCCCTGTGTGAATTATAAATTTTTAAAGAATGAAAAGTGACATTAGTTATTTATTATGACCAACCCTTTTCATAGCTGGTAACATCACCTTTAAAATTGTGCCAGTTATAATCCCCATTGCAACACCAGAAATAATTAGAATAGGGGTATAATAAAATGCCAATGTGCTAGACAATAAAAAGATTGATACAATCAGCTGACCGATATTGTGTGCAATTGCTCCACAAACACTAATTATTATATACGAAATTTGTTTTTTTTTCAATGCCAAAAGCATAATAATTATTAAAATAGAAAATAATCCACCTAACATACTCATAAAAAATGCTGTTGGTCCTCTAGTTAAGAAAACAAATGAAGATTTTAGCAATAAAATAGTAAATGCTGATTTTTTTCCTATAAAAAATATGCAGTACATTACAACAATATTTGATAGCCCAAGTTTAACCCCTGGAGGTAGTGCTGGAAGTGGTGGAATTAAAGTCTCCACAAACATAAGAACAACAGCTAGAGCAAAAAGCAAACCTAGCTGTGTCAACTTTTGTATATTAACTTTTGGTGTTGTAAAATTGCTCAATGGTTAACCACCTTGTTTAATTTTAATTTACCATGATATCTATTTCTTCTTTATTACCAACAAGCTTTAAAGAAACCTTATTGGGTAGACAAATAGCTACTGAATTTGCTTTATCTAGATATCCAAAGTTTTCACAAAGCTTGTCCGGACAATCGGTATTCACAAACCTTATTTTTTGGTCTGTTATTTGGAAGCTTACGTTTTTATTTTCAGATAATTCAAAAATGGCATCTGAAGCAGTATCAAGCCGAATTTTCTTCACGATTTTACCATCGTAGGAAATCTGTGCTATTAATTTGCCCTCATTATTATTTTTCATAAATAACATCGCAATTACGCACACTCCAATTATAACTATAATTACAGCAATATCGGTTGGTTTTAAAAACTTTCTCTTTTCTTTTTTTTTCATTATATTTCCCTTTATGATAGAGTATAGCTGTCATTTGTAATTTCAAAGCTATCTTTTAAGCTAGGAGAGATATAAACGTTATTTTCATTATCAACAATAATTACCTCAAATCTGTCGTCGTTAATGTAATCGTTAATATGCTCTTTTCCTGCAATAAAAAGTGTGGTTGAAAGAAAGTCAGCAAGACCACCATCTTCACATATAATCGTCACGCCGGCAAGGTCGCTAGGATAAGGGTAGCCTGTATTTACATCTAAAATATGATGATATTTTATGCCGTCCTGCTCAAAATAACGCTCGTAGGCTCCGGTTGTTGCAATAACTTTATCTTTTACAGTTAACTTACCTAATAATTCGTTACCTGTAATACCCTTTGGGTCACGAATTCCAACAGTGAAAAGAGATTTATTTGGCTTTGTCCCGTATGCAACAATATTGCCACCTATAGATACAAGTGCAGAGGTAATTCCTTGCTTTTGATATTCATCTTTTATACGGTCAACAATATATCCCTTTGCAATTCCACCTAAATCAAGTGCCATGTCCTTTTTAGCAAGCATAATACTTTTTTCGGTTTCATTAAGTATAATGTTCTTATAATCAACTAGCTTTAACGCCTCATCTATTTCCTCTTGTTTCGGAACACGTGCCTTTTCCGTATCAATGCCCCATAGTAATGTCAATGGAGCAATGGTAATATCAAATCTATCTCCAGATAATTCACTATATCTTTTTGCAGTTTTTACGAGTTCGAATGTATAGTCTTTGACCTTTACAGAAGATACACCTGCATTTTTGTTGATTTTATCTATGTCAGAGCCGTCAATAAATAATGACAGCTGATTTTCCAAGTTAATTAAAAGAGTGTTTACATTTTCAGATGCAATTTTATTGTTTTTTCCATATGTTTGTTGAGTAATATATGTACTCATAGCAAATATTTCAGTATTATAGGGTTTGTCTGATGAACTGCAGCCTGTTAAATTCACAATGATTATAGCACATAGAACAACTATTAGTCTTTTCATAATTTTATCCTTAATTTTAATTGCATTTGATTATATTAGTAAAAACATTCGTACATAAATGCACAAATGTTTTTACTGAATAATAATATAATTTTTTATCTTTCAACTTTTACTGTCGCAGTGTCGCCTTTTGACATGTTTTTTGAAAGTTCTTTTACTAGAACCTTTAAAGCATCAGAAGTATGAGTAGCACCAGCTACAACATCAACTTTTTCAACATCTTGAGTATCAAGAAGTTGTTTTTCTAGTTTTGGGAAGAAGTCGCTTGGCCAAGTTGCAAATCCAGCATCTTTCATTGCTTTGTCATATGCTTCATCACCGTTTTTCAATGTGCCTTCTTTATTAACTGAATCAAAATTAACTTCGGTAATCTTTCCACCAGAAACTGTAAGCTCAACGAAATCTTTCCAATTGTGGTCATCAAATGTAGAGAACTCCGCCTTGTAGGTGCCATCTTTCATTCCCTTTGAAGTACAACCAACGAACATAGCACCAACTAGTGTAAGTGCAAGAACTAGACATAAAATCTTTTTCATTAATAATATCCTCCTTTTTGTTATTGTTTACAACCTATTATTGTTTTACACAAGACAGGCTATAAGCTACATGGATGTCAGCACGATACCTGTTTCGTTTGCAGTAAGTGATATTGCATTAATTTTTTTATCAAAGTTATCAATAAGAAGCCCAGCAATTTTATCTTCAACTTCTTTTCGTATCACTTTGCGAATATCCCTTGCATTAAACTTTCCACCATCTGCTAAATCTGCTATTTTAATTGTAGCTAGATTATCATAACATAGTTTGATGTTTTTTTCAAGTAGGGATACATTTAATTCTTCTAATAATATTTTAGAGATATTAACCATATCGTTTTTAGTCAGTTGGTTAAAGACAACCACTTCATCAACTCTTCCTAAGAATTCAGGTCTTAAAAATTCCGACAATGCTTTCAAAGCCTTTTCTTTAGCAATCTCTTTTGGAGCCTTATTAAAGCCCACAACGTTACTTTTATCATTTGATCCAGCATTTGAAGTCATAATAATAACAGTATTTTCAAAGTTTACATTTCTTCCGTGAGCATCTGTTACTTTACCCTCATCAAGTATTTGTAGAAGTATATTCATTACATCTGGATGTGCTTTTTCAATTTCATCAAAAAGAACTACAGAATAGGGTTTACGTCTAACCTTTTCAGTAAGCTGTCCAGCGTCATCATATCCAACGTATCCTGGAGGTGAACCGACCAAACGTGAAACTGCGTGTTTTTCCATAAATTCAGACATATCAAGCCTTATGATTGGATCTACAGAATCAAACAATGTTGTTGAAAGCACCTTAACAAGCTCGGTTTTTCCCACACCAGTTGGTCCAACAAATATAAATGATGTTGGTCTTTTTTTAAGTGAAAGTTGTAATCTGTTCCTTTTGATTGCCAAGGTTACTGCCTTTACAGCATCGTCTTGACCAATAATACGTTTTTTAAGTTCATCTTCTAAGTTAATAATTTTTTTATAGTCATTTTGTTCAATCTTTGAAGAAGGGATTCCTGTGCAAAGTTCAATAACCTTTGCAAGGTCATCAACTTCAACACTTACATCGTTAACGATTGGCTCAAGGACTTTTAATTTGCCCTTCACATTTATTAATTCAGCTTTTACTGTTGCAATCCGCTCGAAATCTGTATTTTCACTTACTTCTTCAAGTTTACTTTCCTCATTTATAAGCATTTTAAGTTCATTATTAAGCTTAGCATAATCTGTAAGCTCTTTACTTTTTAAAGATGCACAAGCGCAAGCTTCATCTAATAAATCAATTGCCTTGTCTGGCAAAAATCTATCATTAATATATCTTTCAGACCAAATTACAGCTAGTTTAACAATCTCTTCACTTACTTTAACCATATGATGATGTTCATAATAAGATTTAATTCCCATTAAAACATTAATTGTATCATCTATAGACGGTTCGTTTACCGTAACGGGCTGAAAACGTCTTTCAAGTGCAGCATCTTTTTCTATATTTTTTCTATATTCATTGAACGTTGTAGCACCGATTACTTGTATTTCACCACGAGAAAGTGCAGGTTTCATAATGTTTGCAGCACTCATTGATCCCTCAGAATCTCCAGTACCAACAAGGGTATGAACCTCATCAATAAAAAGAATAATGTTCCCCATTGCTTTTACTTCATCAATAAGTCCCTTAACACGACTCTCAAATTGACCTCTAAACTGTGTTCCTGCAACAAGGGCAGTCAAATCAAGTAGGTACAGTTCTTTATCAAGAAGTCTAAATGGTACCTCTCCGTTTACAATTCGCTGTGCTATCCCCTCTGCTATTGCAGTTTTACCCACGCCTGGTTCACCAATTAAGCATGGGTTATTTTTAGTTCTTCTACTTAAAATCTGAACAATTCTATATATTTCATTTTCTCTTCCAACAATTTTATCTAATCTGCCTTCCTTGGCTTTTTCACACAAATTTGTGCAGTAGGTGTCAAGAAATTTTGCTTTTGTTTTTTGCTTTTTAGCATCCTTTTCCACTTTTTTATCAGCTGACCCAGTATTGTTTGGCATTTCGCCAGCAGGAACCGGCTTTTCACCACCAAATAAATTTTGCAGAAAATTTGGCATGGTTTCGGCACCACCAAACTCAAATGAATCACCCTCAGTCATTTCCATAAGCTGATTGCTCATTTGGTCTAAATCATCTTCTGTCATGCCCATATTTTCAAGCATAGATGAAATTTGTGGAAGTCCCATATCCTTAGCGCATTGCCAACATAGTCCTTCGTTTATCGTTTCGCCATTTTCAATCCTTTGAACATATAGGATTGCTGGGCGTTTTTTACATTTGCTACAAATCATTTGTTTTCCCCTTTATATTTAGTAGATTAAAGAATATTGACATATACATAACTAAAGCAAATAGAACTAAAATAATTGTAATTACTATAATTATATTAATCAGAATTGGATTCATATCTGGAATTATTAAAAACAATCCCATTGCAACATACAATTGAAATGTAGATAGCTTACCATACCATTTTGCAGATGGTATGGGTCCACCGAATTTTAATTGTATAGCTCCACCAGTTAGCATAACCAATTCTTTAACAACATATATGATTAATAAAATTAATAATTGATTATATCTTACTGTAAGACAAGCACAAACAGCAATTTGAGTAAGCTTGTCCGCAACTGGATCAAGTATAATTCCTAAATCTGAAATTTGATTGTATCTTCTTGCAATAAATCCGTCAAGAAGGTCTGTCAATCCTGAAACTGCCAATATAATTACAGGCCACCAACTAAATCCTTCCCCCTCAGTAATAATAAATACTGGTACAAAAATCGGAATGAGAAAAATCCTAAAGATAGACAGTAAGTTTGGAATAGTCATAATTCACCTCAAAAAATAATTATAGATTTAGAATAAAAAATGTCTTATTATATATGTCGAATTCACAACTTCATTATTAATCCAAGGCAACTCATTGGCTGTTAGGGAAATAATAGTAGAAACAATCAAAGCCAAAAGGTAGAACACTATCCCTGTTTGAATTATTCCCAACAATCCTCCTAAAATAGAATTTATAGGTCCTATAATAGGTATAGCATATATTCCCTTAAACATCTTTGCAATTATCTTAACAAATATAGTACACAAAATGAATATTATGAAACAGGAAATAACTTCCATTAATGATAATATAATAGGTGCAACCACATTATCAGCAATAACTGAACCTAACTTATCTAAAATTCCACCAGTTTGGTTGTCGATTAATTTAATCAATTCACCCTCACCGCCAAAACTACCCAAAATCGGATTTTGTAGTATTGGTGGTAGTTTTGCTAGTATAGCTGGAACAACCACCGAAACGGACACTGCTCCTGTATTGGCTGCTACGGTCTTATTAATATTTTCTATGATTGATGCCCGAATAAAATTATCAAACAGATAAACGGAAACAATTTTACTTAAATAAATTGCCAAGAAGATTGAAAAAACATATCCTATAACCAAAATTATAGAACGAATAAACCCTTTTCGATAGGCACCATAAATTATAAAGAAACCAATTAACGCAGTTACAACGTCAATTATAAATGAATATGTAGCCATATACTTCTCCTTAACAATATTAATTTTATAAGTCACTAATGGTTTATAAGAAAACTAGTATTGAATTAATCTATTTTATATTTTTCAACACTGTCTGCTCCTAAAATATATAGGCTTTCTCCACTGTAAACAGCCTTATTCATACTCTTAATGAGTTCAATTTTATTAAGTTCTTTTAATGTCATATCAAAATTATACACAGACGTTTTGCAAAGCACAATTATTCTACTTCCATCACTAAAAATATCAAGGACATCATCGTCTATATTACTATTACCCAATATGGAACCATCGCTTGAAAGCACGCTCACAGTAGAATATTTATTAAAAGGATTTTTGTTAACTAAAATAGTTTCTTTTGTTGAGCTGTTTATAAAATACTGAATACTGCCTTTATATAAAAATCGCTTCTCAGTATTAGTTTTTGTGTTATATGTGACTACACAATCTTTGCCTACAATTTTTATGTTATCTTCATTATAAAAAATTGACAAGGGTAAAACATCTTTTATTAGAGTTTTTTGTGTGTCAACCTCCTTCGTAATATTTAGCTCATATAAATTTGTAGAAATTATCCCCTCAAAAGATGTAATTGCACCACCTAAAAGTGTTTGCCCATCTTGAGAAAATTCAATTGTAGAAATTTCTTCAGTTGCCGAATAACGATAAATTTCGCCCTTTAAATTACTGTCATATACGACTATCTCACTTGCATAACGATCATGTGCTGTAACAATAGCTATATTTCCATTGTTAGAAATTTGTGCACAGAGTATGTTGTATTTAAGCTGAATTTGCCCAACTGCCCCTGTGGAGCTATCAACTCTAAACTTATTTCCACCACGGTCATATGTAAGGATACGCTTATTACTTTCTTTTATGACTGGATTTGTATATCCATGGATAAAAGAATTCACTTTTTTACCACTGGAATTATAAACTAACACATCTGCTTTGGTTAAGATAGCAATATTGTTGTTAAACGGCACAATATCAACCATCTGTTCATTTTTTATTATAAGAGGAAATTGCTCTTCTTGTTTTGTTTGATCCTTGCCAATCAATTCATCCAACTGTGTTCCTTTGAAAACCTCAAGAACATTTAGCAAAATTAATAAAATTGCAAGTATTATAACAACAATCAAAGTTTTCTTCAAAAAACCTTTAAGGCGTTTTTTACGTCTATATTCCTCAATACTCTTATATTTAGTCAAAAAAACACCTCTAATACTCTATTAAATTTAAATACAATCCTTGTGGCTCGGCAGTTTTACCCGCAAAAGTTCTATCTTTTTTATTCATAATATCTATTAACGATTCAGGTTTGATTTTGCCGTCATTGATATATAGCAATGTACCAACAATAATTCTTACCATATTGTATAAAAAGCCATCTGCTTTTATCTTAATATATACAAAGTCACCTTCACGATAAATGTTAATATATTCAATAGTTTTTGTCATTGGGGTACCCGGTTTAAACCCCAAACTGCAAAATGATGTAAAATCGTGCGTTCCGACAAGTACTTGAGCGGTATCATTTAACAGCTTTTCATCAATATGAGTTTTATGAAGAAGGGCTAAATCTGCTTGGAAAGGGTCTTTTACTGTAGCATTATATATTTTGTATATATATTCTTTCCCTTTGCAGTCATATCGAGAGTGAAAGTCAAGTGGCACTTCCCTACAAGACAATACACAAATATCGCTTGGGAGTGCATTATTCATGATGTTGACAAATTTATGTGTAGGGATTTTAAATTTGGTTTTCATATTGAAAAAATAACTGTTTGCATGAACTTTTGAATCTGTCCTAGAACATCCAACAATAGGCTCTCTTGTATGCAACAATTTCTCAATTGCATCTTGTACAACCTCTGTTATAGTAATTGCGTTTTTTTGGATTTGATATCCATGATATCTTGAGCCATTATACCGCAACTCAACTAATAAATTTCTCATTAGTCTACCTCCGATATATTAAAATAGCATAGGAACGTATATATTTATGGCAATTACAGCTGTAAATGTGATAACCATTACAGCTGTGGACATTACGTCAATTAGGGAAAGTTTAAGCTGTTTCATTCTAGTTCTGCCTTCTCCACCCCTGTAACAACGACACTCCATTGCAAGAGCCAATTCTTCCGCACGTCTGAATGCTGAAACAAAAAGCGGAATTAAAATAGGGATAAGTGCTTTAGCACGTTTCACCAAACCACCAGTTTCCAAATCAGCTCCTCTTGCCTTTTGAGCCGACATAATTTTATCAGTTTCTTCTATAAGAGTTGGTATAAATCTTAATGCAATCGTCATCATCATTGCCATTTCATGCACAGGAAACTTAATATATTTTAGCGGTTTCAGCAATCTTTCAATTGCATCAGTTAATGCAATTGGTGATGTGGTATAGGTTAAAAGCGATGAACCAATGATTAAGCATACAATCCTAATTGACATAATAATTGCAATGCTCACACCCTCAGATGTAATTGTGAATATCAACCAGTGCCATATTGGCGTACCTGTTATGAAAAACATATTCAGTACAGATGTAAAAATAATGAGTGGCAGAATAGGTTTAACGCTCTTAAAAATTGCCTTTACAGGTATTTTAGCAACAAAAATTACCATTAATAAAAATGCAATTGCAATTAAAAATCCCAATGCGTTTTTAATCAGAAATAACATTATAATATATGAAAATGTTAAAATAATTTTAACCCTTGGATCCATCTTATGAATGACAGATTTTCCTGGGAAATACTGTCCGATGCTGATGTCTTTTAGCATTTACCATCCCTCCTGTTTTGAATGAGGTTTAGTATTTCTTGACGTGCTGATTCAATGCTGTAAATGTTTGGATTTACAGGATATCCCTTTTTATTAAGCTCATTAAATACTTTGGAGACTTGTGGAATTGATAAACCAATTTTTTCAATCTCTTCTGATTTTGAGAAAATACTATTCACATCGCCGTACGAATAAATCTTTGACTTGTTCATTACCAAAACTTTAGTAGAGTATTTTGCAATATCCTCCATGCTGTGGGAAACAAGCAAAACTGTATTTTTTTCAGCTTTGTGGTACTGTTTAATCAAATCTAATATTTTATCTCTTCCTTTTGGATCAAGTCCAGCAGTTGGCTCGTCCAATATAAGAACCTTAGGTTTCATTGCAATAACACCAGCGATAGCAACTCTTCGTTTTTGACCGCCTGAAAGCTCAAATGGACTTTTATCCAACAATTTCTGAGATATCCCAACGCTTTCGCAAGCGGTCATTACCGCCTCTTTAATTTGTTGTTGATTAAGTCCCAAATTTGATGGACCAAAAGCAATATCTTTATAAACAGTTTCTTCAAATAACTGATATTCTGGATATTGGAATACAAGCCCAACTTTGAAACGAATTTTTTGAAGAATTGCTTTGCTTTCCCATATATCAACGCCGTCAATGTAGATTTTTCCACTNNAGCCCATTTAAATGTTGTATTAGGGTAGATTTACCAGAGCCAGTATGTCCGATAACACCAACAAGCTCGCCTTCTTCTATTTCAATATTTATATCATCAATAGCCGTTTTTTGAAAAGGAGTACCTTGACTATATAAATGTGTTAGATTTTCTGTTTTAATGATAGCCAATTTTAATCCTCCAATATATTTACTAGCTCGTTTACACAATCATCCACCGCCAAAATGCTGTTGGACATAGCAAGTCCATCTTTACTCAACAGATAGGCAAGTTCTGTAACCTGTGGCACATCAAGACCCACACTCTTTAACTCAATTACATTGGAGAATACAGCCTTAGGTGTATCATCAAAAAGAACCTTGCCATTGTCAATGACAATAACCCTGTCAGCCTCCACAGCCTCGTCCATAAAGTGGGTAATATAAATAACGGTTGTTTTATTTTCAGTATTAAGTTGTTTAATTGTTTTTATGACTTCTCTTCTACCTTTTGGGTCAAGCATAGCAGTTGGCTCGTCAAGTACAATACATTTTGGTCTCATTGCGATAACACCTGCAATTGCAACACGTTGCTTTTGCCCGCCTGAAAGTTGATGTGGTGCGTGCTCTTTAAATTCAAACATATCTACTTCTTTTAGTGCGCTATCAACACGTTTTCTGATTTCAGATGGCTCTACTCCTAGGTTTTCAAGTGCAAATGCCACGTCTTCCTCAACAATTGTAGCAACAATTTGGTTGTCAGGGTTTTGAAAAACCATTCCAACCTGTTGTCTAATGTCAAATATTAGTTCATCATTCGATGTGTCAATATTATCTACAATCACAATCCCCTCTGTAGGTTGCAATATAGCATTCAAATGCTTCGCAAGCGTTGATTTTCCAGAGCCATTGTGCCCCAAAACTGCAACAAAACTACCCTCTTGGATTGTAAGATTGATATCATGTAAAACCTCAATCGGCTCTGCATCATCAGAGTTGAGGTTATATTTAAACGATAAATTTGAAATTTTAATTAATTCACTCATTATATTTGGAGCATGATGCTCAATCTATGTTATGCATAACATAACATGAATAAAGCAAATTATATACCCACGCCACCACCTTTTTATTTTATAATATTATCTTCAGAGTCATTATTTTGCCAAATGGCAGTTGAACCACAAGGCAAATTATATCCGCTATCTTTTACTTTTAGTCCGATTTCATCACATGAAATTTTGCCTTTAAATTTTTTACCTACTGTAACACCTAAAAGATATTTCATTACAGAAGGAGAAAGTCCTGTCGTATATGAATTGAGTACAAAAAATACTGGATTGTCGGAAAGCACCTCTGCACATAGAGAAACCATATCATAAATCTGCTCTTCCAATTTCCAAACCTCGCCACCAGGCCCTCTGCCATAGGATGGAGGATCCATAATAACGGCATCATATTTTTTCCCACGTTTAATTTCTCTTGCAACAAATTTCTCGCAATCATCAACGATCCAACGAATAGGCCTGTCACTCAAACCCGAAACGGCTGCGTTTTCTCTTGCCCAAGCAACCATTCCTTTAGATGCGTCAACGTGGCAGACCTCTGCACCAGCGTTGGCACAAGCCAGGGTAGCTCCACCTGTATATGCAAAAAGGTTTAATACGCTAATTTTTCTATTTTGTTTTTTTATAATTTCGTCAAAAAAATCCCAGTTTACAGCTTGCTCTGGAAAAAGTCCGGTATGCTTAAACCCAGTAGGTCTTATATTGAATTTTAAGTCTTTATAGGAGATAATCCAGCTGTCTTTAATTTTCTTGTTATACTCCCATTCCCCGCCACCTTTATCTGAGCGATTATAGTGAGCATCAGCTTTTTTCCATATGGGGTTTTCTTTTTTAGTATTCCATATAATTTGTGGATCTGGGCGAATGAGTATGGTATCACCCCAACGCTCCAGTTTTTCACCACAACTTGTATCAATAATTTCGTAATCTGCAAAGTTTGAAACAACTCTCATCTAGGATATCCTTTCCTTTATTACGCTACATATTTTATCGCAATATTCATTAATTAGGGTAAATTCATTTCCCTCAATCATAACCCTTATTANNGCTCAGTTCCAGATGCACGAACAAGCACACGACCTGTATCACCCAGCATAGTTTTAACCTCTTCTATCACAGCGACAATTTCTTCATCGTTTAGGAAGTTTGCTCTTGCTTGTGGAGAAGCAGTAATTGACTTTGAAACCTGTGGAGATTTCGTCATTGTTTTTGCAAGTTCAGACATTTTCTGGCCCTGTTGTTTGTATATTCTTAGGAGTTGAATGGCAGTAAGCTGGCCATCTCCGGTTTTTGCATAATCTTTAAATATAATATGACCTGAGTCTTCTCCACCAAGGTTATAGCCATGCTTTAGCATTTCTTCAAGTACATATCTATCACCAACAGAGGTTGAAACCAATTTTATATCGTTATCATTGCCAAACATTTGCATACCAAAGTTAGACATGACTGTTATAACCGCAGTATTATCAACAAGATTGTTTTCATTTTTCATATATTTTGCAAAAATAGCAATCAGCATATCACCGTCAACTAAATTCCCATTCTCATCAACAGCAAGGCATCTGTCAGCATCACCGTCAAACGCAACACCAATCTCACAGCCATGTTCTTTCATATAGTAAGTCAATGCTTCAAGGTTAGTTGAACCACATTTATCATTGATATTCATGCCGTTTGGGTTGCTGTGAATGATGTGGGCATCAACACCAAGCTCCCTTAAAAGTAAATCTGCTGTTGCACTTGCACTACCATTCGCACAGTCCACTGCAACGTTTATTCCACTTAACTCAACGTCCACGGTTCTTTTTATATGGTCAACATAATCAGAAACTGATGAACGCCTTTTGTAAATACGTCCAAGTTCAATTCCCCTTTTAAGCACAATTTTTTCGGGTGTATCGAATATGAGAGCCTCAATTTCTTCTTCGATTTTATCTGAAAGCTTATATCCAGTATTGCTAAAAAGCTTAATTCCATTATATTCAACAGGATTGTGTGATGCTGAAATCATAATTCCTGCATCAGCTTCGTATTTAGACACTAAATATGCTACTGCTGGAGTTGGTACTACTCCCAGTAATTCTGCATCTGCGCCAACTGAACAAAGCCCAGCAGTAAGAGCAGCTTCAAGCATTTCAGAGGAAATACGTGTATCCTTACCTATAATTATTTTAGGTTTATGATTTGTATGTTTTGTAAGCACAACTGCCGCTGCTCTGCCTATCTGCATTGCAAGTTCACATGTAAGTTCTATATTTGCAATTCCTCTTGCACCATCAGTTCCAAAAAGTCTTCCCATTGTATACATACCTCCAAATTATATAGTCATTTGACCCTCTCTAAGTATACCTAAATGCTCGTAAGCAAGTGACGTTGCACATCTGCCACGAGGAGTTCTTGACAAAAAGCCAAGTTGCATCAAGTATGGCTCATAAACATCCTCTAATGTGATAGCTTCTTCTCCAAGTGCAGCTGCTAACGTTTCAAGTCCAACAGGTCCACCATTGTAATTTGTTATTATCATTTTAAGCATTCGTCTATCAATCAAATCAAGACCAAATGCATCANNAATGCATCAATTTCAAGTCTATCTAGTGCAATATCGACAATATCCTGCGTGATTGTGCCATCCCCTAAAACCTGTGCATAATCTCTTACACGCTTTAATAATCTGTTAGCTACACGAGGAGTACCTCTTGAGCGTTTGGCAAGCTCTAAAGCTCCATTTTTGACACATGGAATATCAAGTATACCTGCGCTTCTCATGATAATATCAGCAAGTTGTTCAGGGGTATAAAGCTCAAGTCTAAATAGTACTCCAAATCTATCCCTAAGTGGCGCGGTAAGCTGTCCTGCTCTAGTTGTAGCACCTATCAGTGTAAATTTTGGTAGGTCAATTCTAATTGAACGAGCCGACGGGCCTTTTCCTATGATGATATCAAGGGCATAATCTTCCATAGCTGGATACAAAACTTCTTCAACAGCCCTTGAAAGACGATGGATTTCATCAATAAATAAAACATCATTAGGGCTTAAATTTGTCAGTAGTGCAGCTAAATCACCCGGTTTTTCAATCGCAGGTCCAGATGTAATGCGAAGATTTACATTCATTTCATTTGCAATAATACCCGAAAGTGTAGTCTTCCCAAGTCCAGGCGGTCCATACAACAAGACATGGTCTAACGCCTCGTCACGTGCTTTTGCGGCCTCAATATATATTGAAAGATTTTCCTTAACCTTATCCTGTCCAATGTATTCTCCTAGGGTTTTGGGGCGTAGCGAATACTCAACATCAACATCTTCGCAAGAAAAGTCAGGTGTAATCAATCTATTTTCCAAATCAAATTCTTCATTTTCATCAAACATATGATTATACCTTTCCGGCCAACGCCTTCAATCCACTCTTTATCATTTCTTCAATTGACATATTGCTGTCAAGTTTCGTAATTACCTGTGTTGCTTCTGAGCGAGCATATCCCAAAACTTCAAGGGCACTAATTGCCTCTGATGCATTTCCGGTTTTTGCTGAAATATCTAGCATTGTCTCCCCTAAAACCCCACTGGCAATCTGGTTTTTTGAAACTTTATCTTTGAGTTCTAGCACAATTCTTTGTGCAGTTTTAGCTCCGATTCCCTGCGCCTTTGTCAAGGTTTTAAAGTCACCAGTTGCTACACATAATGCAAACTGCTCAGGGGTTAGATCAGAAAGAATTGAGATTGCCGCTTTGGGACCAACACCAGAAATTGAAATAAGCATTTTAAAGCTATTAAGTTCATTTAATTCAGCAAATCCAAACAGGTCAAGCACATCTTCTCTTACGTGGAGATAGGTGTATATTTTTACCTTTTCACCAATATTGGCAAGCTTTGAAAGAGAGGTCATTGAAGTTCTTATTGAATAACCAATACCACCACATTCCACAACAATATGATATGGCTCAACCTGAGCAATAATTCCAGTTATACTGTAAATCATATATAATAATCCTTCCCTTTATAGTTATTTTAAATTCCTATAAATTTGCATATTTAGCCTTGAGGGTGCTACGTGTGCGTGGCATATAGCAATTGCCAGTGCATCTGCTGTATCATCTGGTTTAGGCACTTTATCAAGCTTAAGCAGTCTTTTGGTCATATCCATTACTTGTGCCTTTTCTGCCCTTCCATAACCCACCACAGCCTGTTTCACTTGGAGTGGAGTATATTCAAAACATGGGATATTCATCTGCTGTGCACCAAGCAAGATTAGACCTCTAGCTTGTGCAACATCAATTGCAGTTTTTTGGTTATTTGTAAAAAACAACTTTTCCACTGCAACAGCATCTGGCTTGTGTCGTTTTAGAATATCTATATATTCATTGTAAATTTCAAGTAGACGTTTATTAAAATCCGTATCTTTATGTGTTATGATTGCCCCATAGTCCAGAGTTGTAAAGCTAGTGTTTTTATATTCAACCACACCATATCCAACGATAGCATATCCAGGGTCAATTCCTAAAATTTTCATATCATTCTCCATCTAGTTCCATATCTTTGTAATTATATCATATTTAATCTGCTAACGCAAGAAATCGCATTTAAAATATCAATCGAAACACGTTATCCCATGGATAGATGAATGTCTTAAATTCTAGCATATATCTATTTACTATTTCTCATTAATATGTTAAGATATAATTAAGAACAAATGTTCTTATGCTATGCTATGATTAAATTTTGGGGTGTAAAATGGATAAAATTATATTGCATTGTGATTTGAATAACTTTTTTGCATCAGTAGAATGTTTAAAACATCCAGAACTAGAAAACCGTCCCGTTGCAGTATGCGGCAGTGTTGAGGATAGACACGGCATTATTCTTGCTAAAAATGAAGTAGCAAAAAAATATGGAGTTAAAACAGCTGAAGTTGTGTGGCAAGCAAAAATGAAATGTCCAGATTTAGTTTTGTTATCTCCAAATATGGACGAATATATTAGCTTTTCAAAAAAGGCTAGAGCTATTTATTCTGAATACACAGATTTGATTGAACCCTTTGGAATTGATGAATGTTGGCTTGATGTTACCGGAAGCACCCTATTGTTTGGTAATGGCGAAGAAATTGCAAATAAAATTCGAGAACATATTAAGAGAGAACTAAGAATCACTATCTCTGTGGGGGTTAGCTTTAATAAAATATTTGCAAAACTAGGTAGCGATATAAAAAAGCCCGATGCTGTTACCTGTATAACTCGAGAAAACTATAAGAAGATTGTTTGGGAATTACCAGCAGTGGACCTGCTTGGTGTGGGAAAATCCACATACAATCAGATAAAAAAATATGGGATAAATACAATTGGAGATATCGCAAACACCGATAAAGAGTTTATTAAAAAAATCCTTGGGAAAAACGGAGAGGTGCTTTGGCGTTATGCAAATGGTGATTGTGATGATGTTGTGTCGCACGAAAGTGAAGTAGAAATGATGAAATCAATAGGAAACTCCACCACTTGTCGTGAGGATTTGCAAAATGAGGATGACGTTTGGAAAGTTATCTATGGACTATCCCAAAGCGTTGCAACACGGCTTAGGAAATACGAATTATTAGCAAGTGGTGTTCAAATATCTGTAAAGGACAACAACTTGTCAACCCGAGAGTTTCAAGTTTCTTTGCCTTTTTCTACCCGCCATCCAAAAGATTTAGCGGATACGGGAATTGCTCTTTTTAAAAAACATTATCATTGGCAAAACAATGTTCGTGCTTTAGGAATTAAAGCAATAAACCTAATTCCTGATAACCAATTTGTTCAATATAATATGCTATATGATCAGCAAAAAATAAACGAACAAGAACAATTAGAAGATAAGGTATGTAGTCTGCGTGAGCGATACGGTGAGCAATCACTATTTCGCGCAAGTTTGATGTAAAGAATTAAACCCTAAAAGAAAATAAACATAAGTAAAGCTTATTGTTCGATGAAGCGTTTAGAATAGAAAAAGCCCGCTATAAAAATAGCGGGCTTTTTCTATTCTTCAAACAAATTTCTTTGTAATATTATATTTTTATTTCGAGCAGCGTTTGTATCCTCTGATAAAAATACACATTTATCGTCAATAAACTCAAAATGGTCGCCCTCTTTTATTCCTGAATAAAGCTCATCTAAAAAAAAAGTTTTTTTGACTTTCTCTACCGTTTCACAAACAACAACATTGTCTTCAATTCTATCAACTATGTATCTCATTAGCTTTTCTCCTGCTTTTCATATCGAATATTAAATTGACCATCAACTATCCCAAAGACGATTGAGCCTTGATAATCAGTTCTATATATTTTGGCAGAATTATCCTTAATTCTTTCAAGTATCTTATCACTTGGATGCTTATAAGAGTTATCATCACCAACTAAAATAACACAGTATTGGGGATTTACAGCTTTATAAAAGTCCTTTGTGGTAGAGGTTGTGCTTCCGTGATGAGCCACCTTTAACACATCTGCCTTTAAATCTATGTTTTTTTGGATTAGTGTTGCTTTTTCAGCTGTTTTTTCCATATCCCCTGTGAAGAGAAATCTCTTACCGTCATCATAAACAAACTTTGCTACAAGTGAAGTGTCATTAAGGCTCTCAAAACCTCCAACTGGACCAAGGATTGTTATTAATCCCTTGCCAAAGTCAAATTGAGCACCAACTTTAGCCGGAGTAATCTTCAATCCCTTGTTGGCAATAGAAGTCAGAAAATCGGTATAAGTTCTCGTTGTAGGTACGATGTTATCAGGAATTTTTGGCATAACAATCTTGCCTATCTCAAACTCATTAATAACAATGTCCATTCCACCTATATGGTCGGAATGGGGATGTGTTGCCATTATCATATCAATTTTTTTAATATAGTCAACTACAACTTTCCCTTTATCATTTTCACCAGCATCAATCAAAATCGTCATTCCATCAGATATGATTAAAGTAGAATCACCTTGACCAACGTCAATAAAATGAACTTCGCAATCATTTTTATGAACGTCTGTTTCAAAAGGCTTTTCTAATATAGATTGTTTTACTTCATCAATGGTAAAAATAAAATCGAGATTAAATTTATCACTAATACTAGACAGAATTCCCCAAGATAGAATTAAAGCAAGAAACACCGATAACGCAATGTTTACTTTCTTTTGGTTTTTCTTGGACCGCCTTTTTTGTTTCTTTGCCATTTGTCATTTCCCTCTTTGCTAGTACTTTGAATTGGTTTTGCTACTGATTTTACAAGGCAATCCTTTGAATTACCAATTAAATCTTTTCTATTGGCAATCATCAATGCCTTTGTAATAATATCACGATTTTCAGGCTTATAATATTGCAGTAATGCCCTTTGCATTGCTTTTTCTTCTTTGCTCTTTGCAACATAAACTTTTTCGTTTGTATATGGATTGATGCCAGTAAAATATATGCAGGTCGAAACAGTACCCGGAGTTGGATAAAAGTCTTGTACTTGTTCTGGTCTTATATTTTCTGACTTCAAAAATAACGCAAGCTCAACAGCATCACTAATCCTACTTCCAGGATGAGAGGACATTAAGTATGGAACTAAATACTGCTCTTTTCCCAATGACTTTGTTTTATTAAAATATTTCTTTGAAAACGCTTTATATGCCTCAATATGGGGTTTCCCCATTATATCAAGCACAGCAGCACTGCAATGCTCAGGTGCAACCTTTAGCTGCCCACTTATATGATGCTCAACAAGTTCAGCAAAGAAATCATCGTTTTTATCCTCTAGCATATAGTCATAACGGATACCAGAACGAATAAATACTTTTTTAATGCCCTTAATTGTACGCATTTTCCTAAGTAATCCTAGATATTCAGAATGGTCAACAACAAGCAGTTTACAAGGTGTTGGTGCAAGGCATTTTTTCTCCTTACATAAACCATGCTCGATTTGCTTTTGACAAGATGGATTTCTAAAGTTAGCAGTAGGTCCACCAACGTCATGAATATAACCCTTGAAGCGTGGATTGTGTGTAAAGCTTTCTGCTTCACGGAGCACAGACTCCTCACTACGACAGGTAATCTTCCTTCCTTGGTGAAATGCTATAGAGCAAAAATTGCAGGCTCCAAAGCAACCACGATTATGTGTGATTGAAAACTCTACCTCTTCAATCGCAGGCACTCCACCTAACTTTTCATAGCTTGGGTGATATGTTCGGGTATATGGTAAAGATGCAACTCTATCAAGTTCATCCTGATTTAACGCTCTCATTGGAGGATTTTGTACAAGCATCACGTTACCTTGGCGCTGAATAAGTGTTTTTCCTACAACTTCATCTTGCTCAAACATCTGTTGGCGTGTAGCTTTGGCATAACTTGCCATATCACTTGATACGATATCTAAATCTGGACACTGTACGCTACCCCATGGTGTATTTTTAGGCTCTGTGAGGTAACAAGTACCACGGATATCAGTGATGGACTTAACATCCTCTCCAGAGGCTAAACGATGCACTAGCTCTACAGTTTGTAGTTCGCCCATACCATGCACAATAAGGTCAGCATTACTATCAACTAAAATAGATGGTCTTACCTTATCATCCCAGTAATCATAATGTGCAAAACGGCGCAATGATGCCTCAAGGCCGCCGATAATTACAGGTTTATCTGGATATGCTTTTTTTATCATATTAGAGTAGACTATGACTGCCCTATCGGGACGTTTTCCTGTCTTTTTGCCGGCTGTGTAAGCATCATCTGAACGCAATCTTTTGGCAACCGTATAATGTGCTACCATTGAATCAATGTTACCTGAAGTAACAAAAAAAGCATACTTAGGCTCGCCAAGCTTTTTAAAGTCATCTACGGATTTATAATTGGGCTGTGATATAATTCCAACAGTAAAGCCCTCAGCTTCAATTACTCTTGAAATAATAGCAACACCAAAAGTTGGGTGATCCACGTAGGAGTCACCTGTAATACAAATAAAATCTAATTGTTCTATCCCTCTTTTTTGAAGGTCTTCTTTTGAAATAGGTAAAAAATCTAACATTATTGGAGCATAAAATTGTACATCTATCTATACTAGATGGGCTTAATTTCTAGGTTTATTGTTACCAAAGAATTCATCGCACACCTATGTCATATTAAAAACAACATAAATAAAGTCATCCTCTTGCTCACGTCGCCACCTTTCATTTTTAAGTATAATCTAATCTTCTTTTCTCATTTTCATTTCTATCCATTGTTGCCTGGAAATCAGAACCTGACGTGGTTTACTTCCTTCAAACGCACCGATTATTCCATTTTCCTCCATTTCATCTATCAATCTAGCAGCCCTTGCATATCCAACCTTTAATTTTCGTTGTAGATAGGATGTGGAGGCTTGTCCTGCTTCGACTACACATTCAATAGCACTAGGCAACAATTCATCGGAGTCATTGAAACCGCCACCATCGTCCTTTGCGGCACCTTTTTCTGCTACAGCCTGCTTTTCGATTTCTTCTATAATCTTGTCATCATAATCTGCTGGCTCTTTATTTTTAACAAAGTTAACTACTTGTTCAATCTCTTTATCACTCACATAACAGCCTTGAATTCTTAATGGTTTTGGTAAACCAACAGGATAGTATAGCATGTCCCCTCTGCCGATAAGCTTCTCAGCTCCTGCACCATCTAAAATCGTACGAGAATCGACTTGCGAGGATACAGCAAATGCAATTCTTGATGGAATATTAGCCTTGATTACACCAGTAATAATATCCACCGACGGTCTTTGTGTGGCGATAATTAAATGCATTCCGGCAGCTCTTGCCATTTGTGCTAGACGACATATCGAATCCTCAACCTCGTTAGGGGCAGCCATCATCAAATCTGCAAGCTCATCGATGATGATTACAATCTGTGGCATTGGATCAATTTCTTCATTTTCTTGTGCAAGGACATTAAAACTTTGCAAGTCACGAACATTATTGTCTGCAAATAGCTTGTATCGATTAAGCATTTCAGTTACTGCCCAACCTAATGCCCCTGCGGCTTTTCTTGGATCGGTTACAACAGGAACAAGCAAATGAGGAATACCGTTATAAACTCCAAGTTCAACCACTTTCGGGTCAATCATCAAAAATCGAACCTCACTAGGGGAGGATTTATACAGCAAGCTCATTATGATTGAGTTGATGCAAACTGATTTACCTGAACCTGTAGAACCTGCAATCAGCATATGTGGCATTTTACCAACATCGGCAACAATGCAATTTCCTGCAATATCCCTTCCAAGTGCAATAGAGATTTTACTCTGAGCCTTATCAAACTCTTTTGACTCAATCATCTCACGCATAGTAACAATATCGGTAATTTTGTTTGGTACTTCAATGCCAACAGCCGCCTTATTAGGAATAGGTGCCTCAATACGCACACCGGCAGCTGCCAAATTCATCGCAATATCATCAGCTAGTCCTGTAATCTTACTGATTTTTACTCCAGCAGATGGCTGAAGCTCATATCTCGTTACTGTTGGACCCCTGCTAATATTAATTATTTTGGTTTGAACGCCAAAACTCTTTAAAGTATCAACAAGCAAATCACCGTTTTGCCTTTGATCCTCGCTAACATCTCTATTCATATTAGATTTAGGCGCTTTTAATAAACTGATTGGGGGATAATTGTATTTGTTTACAACATTATTTGAGTCCGTGTATAGCTTTATTTGGCCAGTGCTGTCAACAAGAGGTTCATCTACTTCAATATAGCTATCATGATGTGATTTGTCGTCGTCAACTTTTTGAGATAACGCTTCTTCAACTAAAGTATCTGTAGGTTTTTTATCGTCTACTTTTTTCTCAACTTTGCTTGCTGCAATGGCTTTTTCTGCCTCTTCTATACGTCTATTATTTTCTAAGGTTTGTTGTCTTTCAAGTTCAATTAAATCTTCAACGCTAGGTTTGGGTGAAGAAACGGGGTGCTGTGGTAGCACAGGCTCTGGGCCTAAATTGACATCTATATCAAATTTACTCTGATTTTTAATCTCTTGTGCCTCCCGCATTTGAGTATAGCCCTCTTCTAATTTTTTAACTGGTTTGGCAACACCTTTAAAGAAATCAATTAGTGTTGTTCCAGTTAATAGCATAATAAATGCGAACAGAAATAGAACAATAATGATGATTGCTCCAGTTTTTCCACACATTGCAAGTAACGGCCAACCAAAGATTGCACTAAAAACACCGCCACCTTTTAAATTTCCTCCGTTATTAAATAACATTATAATAGAGTCCCAAAAGGTCTGTCCACTAAATGGAAATTTTGTACTAATTTCTACAAGTCCACATATCAGAGCAACAAGCACACCAGTTTGCCAAATTTTATGTTTTATTTCTCCAATAGGCTTATCCAAAGTTGCCATTACAGCTAGATAAATCAATGCAACAGGTATCACTAAGGCTGTAATCCCAAATAACCCGTATAAAGCAACCTTACACCATTGCCATACACCAGAGCCAGGTATAACCTCAATTGAAAATAGAAGTACACCTACTGTAAACATAATAATCGCAGATATTTGTCTTATGCTTTTTTGATGCTGTTCGTATGCTGTCTTATAGCTTCCGTTTGTAGTTTTGCGTTTTTTAGTAGTAGTAGTATTCTTTTTTGCTGTAGCAGCTGTCTTTTTTGTAGCCATACGNNTACGTCCAAACCCATCCTCTTTTGTCATTCTGGAGCACATCTCCACCAGTTTACAAATAAAGCAAACATGGATAAAATAAGTTATTATCCACGAACAATATTTGCTTTATTTTTATTCAAATTATGTAGCCATAGAAGGCATATTATTTTATATATTTTCCTATGTCATAGTTACCATTTAGATAGTCATTGGGATTGGTTGAAATAATTCTTTGAATTCGTATACCATTTTTTGAACGTTCGCCTTCAAAATGAATATTACCAATATCCTTAAAACTACTATTATTAACGGAAATTTGCTCATAGAATATGTCATCCATATCAATTATTGTGTGTAGCACCATTGGATTTCTCACCCTCACTAATTAATTCATTTAAAGCTTTAACTGCGTCAGCCAAACCACCAAGGTTGTCAATAAGCCCCTCTTTTACAGCATCTGCACCATTTAAAACACTACCAACGTCCATCACAAGCTCTCCAGTATTCATCATAAGCTGAGTAAAACGTTCCGCGTTAATTGATGTATTCCTTGTAACAAAGTTTACTATTCTATCCTGCATTCTTTCAAAATAGGATAACGTTTGGGGTATTCCTAGAACAAGACCAGTCATTCTGACTGGATGTATGGTCATGGTAGCTGATGGCACAATAAATGATATTTTTGCACTTACAGCTAAGGGAACACCGATAGAATGTCCACCACCTAAAACAATAGAAACTGTAGGCTTGGTCATCCCTGCAATCAGCTCAGCAATCGCAAGTCCTGCCTCAACGTCACCACCAACGGTATTGATAATAATAATCAAACCTTTGATGTCTTGACTTTCCTCAATTGCAACAAGTTGGGGAATGACGTGCTCGTATTTAGTAGTTTTGTTTTGCGAAGGTAAAATATAATGCCCCTCAACTTGACCAATTATAGTCAAGCAATGGATAATGTTCTTTCCATTTGTAGTTATAGAACCAGTTTGAATAACCTGTTCTAATTTTTCCTCGGTAGTAGCATCTTCCTGCTCATCTTGATTTCCATTTTCTTGTGGCGGCTCATCTCCACCGCTTGGGTTAACAATTGTATTATTGTTCATCACTATTCCTCCAAAATCGTCATGCTAAGAATTAGTGTTCACTAAAATACAAACTATATACTTTTTATATACTATATTATTATAACATTTTTATGCCCTATGTCAAATTGAAATGCCCATTAATATGCATTTGACATTACTTTGTGTTGTTTTTAAAAGTTTCATTGCGATACCCTCAAAAATCATTCTAGTTTTTGAGGGTAGATCATTCTGGCATCCCTCATTTGGTCGCTGGTTATGCCGGTAATATTCGCATAATATTGCGGAACCTCACCAACAATAATAGTATCTATAATAACGAAATTGGTATCAACTTTTGCTGATGATTTATGTAACGGTATAATCGTGGTATAATTCATTGTGATGTTTAACATTACCTTATGGTTAGTTTGATTAATACCGGCGGCTGAAAACTCACTTATTATTTGAGAGTTAATATATCCCATAGGAATAATTTTAAGCTTAATATCAGGGCCTCTTCCAACAATAAAAGGATTAGAAAGTAATGTTCCAAGCGGTAGCGAATAACTATGTAGTGGCACTCCCGCAAAAGCCTTTGCTACATTGCTTGTAATCTTTGCCTTGATTTGATTAATAGAATTTACGTCCGTTTCTATTGATGTAATTTTATCATCCTTCCCTCTTTCAATTTTTACAATATTATCGTACGATATCTGTGTATCAGCCAATACCTCATTAATTGCCTCTGATAAAAGATTGGTTATTACCATTTTCGCCTGATATTCACTACCTTTTATAACAATAGGTACTATAAATATCTCAAGCAAAGCAATAATTATTACTGTGCTTAAAACGAAAACTCTAATTGTTATAGTCCTTTTACTACAATTGTTTCTTTTATTATATTTTCTACTAATCATATAATCACTCTCACAAAATCAAAAAATACACATTTCTTCTAAATTATATGCAAAAACAATAGGTTTAGTGAAATTAAATTAATTATTTATCTCGTACAGGTTGAATATTAACGATAAAATTGATATTATATTGTTAGTAAAATAGTTCTTGTTTTACTAACTTCTAAATGCCCTGTGATTTCGCCAATGGCTCACACTCAGATGGCAAATTAAAACTGCAGTATGCAGTTTTAATAAATATACTCGGAGGTATAAAAATAATGAACCACCTAAATGACCTAACAGACCTTAAAAAAGAAGATTGGGAGAAAATTGTTAACTTAGCAATTAAGATATACGAAAGCCCTAGCAATTATTCTCATATATGTGATGGAAAAATACTTGCTACTCTATTTTATGAGCCATCAACAAGAACGCAAATGTCTTTTCAGACTGCAATGCTCCGTCTTGGTGGAAATGTAATAGGATTTGATAATCCTCAAAATAGTTCTGTTTCTAAAGGCGAGAACCTTGCAGATACAATAAGAATAATTAGCGGATATGCAGATGCAATCGCAATGAGGCATCCTATAGAGGGAGCTACCCTTGCAGCAGGACAATACACCAATTCTATTCTAATTAATGCAGGCGACGGTGGACACTTCCACCCAACACAAACCCTAACTGACTTAGTTACAATAAAAAAAGAAATTGGTCATTTTGACAATCTTACTATAGGGCTATGTGGCGACTTAAAGCATGGTAGGACTGTACATTCACTAATTAATCTTTTAAGTAGATATGATAACATTAAATTCATCTTAATTTCCACAAATGAACTAAGATTGCCAGATAGATTTAAACATATAATTAAACAAGGCAATTGTAGTTATATTGAAGTTTTATCGATTGAAGAGGCTATCGCTGAGCTTGATGTTTTATATATGACAAGAATTCAAAAAGAACGATTTGCAAGCGAAGAGCTTTATAATCAGCAAAAAAATGTCTATATCCTTAATTGTGCAAAACTATTAAATGCAAAGGCTGACTTGAAAATACTACACCCACTTCCTCGTGTGGATGAAATCGCTTTGGAAGTTGACAATGATGAGCGTGCTTGTTATTTTAAACAGGCAAAATATGGCGTTTATGCTCGTATGGCTTTGATAATGAATTTTATGTTACAGGCAGATAAAGAATTTTCAACTCTTAATGGAGAAGATTTAGATAAACATTGTAAAAACGGAAATTGCATTACAAACCATGAAGATTATTTAAAAAAATCATTTATAAATGTGGGAGGAAAGCTATACTGTGAATATTGCGATAACTCCCTATAGAACATGCTTAATTTTATTTTCCTCTCCAAACAAAAATGGCTATACCAAACAACTTCTAGAAAAAACTATATCTTTACTGCCAAAATATATTCAATATGAAACAATTGATGTCTATAAAACCGATATAAAACCTTGTATTGACTGCAAAGCTTGCTTTAAGGGTGAATGTCCGTTTAATGGTGACGGAATGGATGAAATCTTAGCTAAGATAAAGCAAGCCGATATTATCATTGCTGCAACTCCAGTGTACTTCAATGCTGTTCCCTCAAAGTTTAAGGCTATCTTTGATAGAATGCAACAGCTTTTTGTACAAAAAGTAATTTTGCACACCCCTGTATTTACACAGGACAAAGTGGGTATATTACTAACAACAGCTGGCTCTAGTGATAGCTTTGCAACACAGTCTATCAATGCAATGTTTAAGATGTTCTTTAGCTGTATCAATACAGAATTTATTGAGCATATTGCAATTACAAACTCTGATAATTTAAAATCAATTTGTATTGATGAAATGCAGGTTTCTAATATAATTAAAAGTATAAAATAAACGGAGGTATTAATATGGATTTATTACACGTATCAAACAACAGCTTTGAAAAAGAGGTTTTGGAATCTTCCATCCCTGTGCTGGTTGACTTTTACGCTGACTGGTGTGGCCCTTGCAAGATGATNNCAGATAGCCTTAAAGTTGTCAAGCTAAACGTAGATGAGGCAGATAAGATTGCGGCTGACTATTCTGTTAGAAGTATACCTACATTGATTTTGTTTGTTGATGGACAGCCTAAAAAGCAAATCGTTGGCTTTAAGTCAAAAGATTCATTAATTTCTGAATTTGAGCTATAATAAGCGTATAATCGAAAATGTCACCCGTATGGGTGACATTTTTTATATCTGTTCTTTAATTTTAGTGAGTGCACCTTTTTCAAGTCTTGAAACCTGTGCTTGTGAAATGCCTATCTCATTTGCAACTTCTACTTGGGTTTTGCCTTGAAAGAAACGCAAATCAAGTATTGCCTTTTCCCTCACATTCAAGCCTCTTATTGCTTGTTTTAATACTATCTCCCCAAGCCAGCTTTCATCTGTGTTTTTATCACCAATTTGATCCATTACGTAAATTGTGTCGCCTCCGTCAGAATACACAGGCTCGTACAGCGAAACTGGATCAACTATCGCCTCTAAAGCTAGTACAACTTTCTGTTTTTCCATATTCATTTCCTTGGCAATCTCTTCAATTGTAGGATCTTTTAGTTTTTCATTAGTCAATCTTTCCTTTACCTGCATGGCTTTGTAAGCAATATCCTTAAGGGAACGGCTTACCCTTATTGAGCTGAAATCCCTTAGATATCGTCGAATTTCTCCTTGTATCATAGGCACAGCATAAGTTGAAAATCGTACAGGCTGGCTCATATCAAAGTTGTCAATCGCTTTGATTAATCCGATGCAGCCAATTTGAAATAAATCATCAAGATTTTCTCCACGGTTTACAAATCTTTGAATCACACTTAACACCAAACGTAAGTTTCCATTTACAAGTTTATCTCTGGCAGATACATCACCTAGCTTAACCTTTGTTAATAGCTCCATTTTTTCTTTTTCTTTTAGTGTCTTTAGCTTAGATGTATTAACTCCACAAATCTCAACCTTGCAATATGCCATATATATTTACCTCACTCACAAATTAAGCTATTTCTTACCTAATTTGAGTGTTGACAATATAACAACATTATATTCTGGAAAATTGTGACAAACATTATATTTCTTTATATCTTGCACCTAATATGTGTAAAAATCTTGTTTGGGCAACATTGTTATAAGTGGATAAGGGTCTGCAATCACAGTCTACTGAATGAGCAGCAACGTATATGTTATCAAATACTTTTTCTCCATCAATTTTTGTAATTACTGGAGTATGACCAAAAACAGGTTTACCTAAAAAACGAAGCTGAACCAAATCACCTACTTCTACCATGTCAACGTCAACATCAATAGCGTATGGGCCTACATTATCATTTGTGGTTAAGAATTTGTAGAGATATTCTACAGAAGTCCAAGCCGGTGCCCTGTCATTAATGTTGATATAATACCAACCATATGTAGGGGTAAAATTCATTATTTTACAACCAGCATATACGCATTGTGATGCGTAGTTGGTGCAGTCACCACCTATTTCGCTGAAATCATAAAATAGAGGATTTCTCCTATATGCCCATTCTCGTGCGTATTCTACCGCGCGCGTTCTGTCGTATGCAATTTCTTTTAATGCCATATCTAAACCTCCTGAAATTATAATATATCGCTATCATGTTGCGTATAATGCAAACTCATTCTAGTTTCATTAGAATTACTATATTATAGAATATGACAAAAATTAAAAACTGACACAAAAAAGGAAGTGCAAATGCACTTCCTTTTAAATGATATTGTTAATTATTTGGTGTGGGAATGGGTTGTATTTTTTTGTTTAGCTTGCTTATCTTTATAATTTTGCCACATTACCCATAATGGACCTGCAATAAATACGGTTGAATAAGTACCTGAAATCGTACCAATAAGCATTGGGAATGCAAAGCTTACGATAGAAGAAACGTTCATAAGAATTGCAACAATACAAACAATAATTAGTGTTCCAAGCACTGCACCCGATGTGCCTAATGTACGAGTCATAGTTTCATTAATACTATTATTTACAAGTTTCTCAACGGATAATGACTTACCATATAAGCGTTTATTCTCACGAATACGGTCATAAATAACGATAGTATCATTAATTGAGAAACCAAGTATTGTAAGAACAACAGCAATGAAGTTGTCATCAAGTGGAATTCTAAATATTGCAAATGTACCAAATACTAATATAACGTCATGTATCAAAGCAATAACAGCGGTAATACCTGCTGAAAGCCCGTTAATCTTTTTAAATCTAAATGCGATATAAATAACCAAGATAATTGACGCAAATGCGACAGCAACCATACCTTTAGCAAAGAACTCTTTACCAATAACAGGATCAACGCTTGCGTTTGATAAGAATTGAAGTTGAGAGCCATATTTTTCTTTAATGGCTTTAGTAAGTTCGTTTTGTTTGTCGGCATTTAGTCCTTCACTACTTGCAAGCACGATGTCCATACTATCACTACCACCAGCAATACCACTCTTTTGATCAATTCTAACCTTTTCAGATATTGTATCCTCTACAAAGTTTTCAAATTCATCAAAATTTACAGTACCACTGTAGTTATAGGTGATAATAGAACCACCTTTAAACGCAACATCAAGTTCAACCCCAAATACAAAGGAAACTAAAAATATAGTTGCAATTAAAACAACTGAGACTACAAAATATTTCTTTCTATTACCAACAAAATCATAATGTTTAAGTTTCATTATTTTGCACCTCCATAAAACTTAGGATTACGGAAACACTTAAATTTAGATATTGACTTAAGCATTAATCTTGATGCTGTTACACCACAGACAAAGTTTAGAATAACACCTACTAGTAACATGTAACCGAATGAATATATAGCACCTTGTGTTGAAGGGCTAAAGAAGAAGAATATAGCATTAAATATTTGTGCAAATAAGCTAGATGGAGCACCAAACGCACCCATTAATATAACTGCAACAATAATAACAGTTATATTACCGTCAAATATAGCAGAAAAACCACGCTCATAACCGTTTGAAATAGCACCGTCAATTGATTTTCCAGCACGAATTTCTTCTTTTATACGTTCTGATGTGATTACGTTTGCATCGACACCCATACCGATTGAAAGAATCATACCAGCAATACCTGGAATTGTCATAGTAAAGCTGTTAATTCCATCAAAGAAACCAGTTGTTGCAGCAATCATACCACCAACCTGTCCAAGTAGAGCAATTGCAGCAATTACGCCAGGCAGTTTGTAAAGAATAATCATATAAATACACACTAATATAAATGCTAGTAATCCTGAGAATACCATTGCATCTCTTGCGCCCATTCCTAATGTAGGGGTTATTGTGCTATATGTTTCAGTTTGTAGCTTAAATGGTAACGCACCAGCATTAATTTTATTTGCCAAAGCAGTTGCACTTTCAAGCGTAAAGTTACCAGAAATAATAGCTTGTCCACCTGTAATTGCATTTTTAACAGTAGCGTTGGAAATCATCTCTTCGTCCATCCAAATTGAGATTGTTCCACCTGTTTGAGCAGCAATTAATGCAGTTGCTTCTCCAAAAGCCTTTGAGCCAACTGAATCTAGCTTCAAACTTACGTAATGTTCATTCGTTCCAGTGTCATTTGTTGGTCCATATCGGGCAATAGCCTCTTCTACGTTTTTACCTTCAACTAACACTTTTTCAGCTGTAACACCAGTCATTTTACCCTCGGAGTCAATTTCATAGCCCTCTCTAAAGGTTAAAACAGCTGTGTCGCCAAGCTCTTTTATTGCAGATTCTGGATCAAAATCTACTTCGCCCTCTTTCCATGGGAAACGAACAATAATTCTGTCTTTTTTTGTATCAGTATATACCTCATAATCGGTGATATTTAACGACACAAGTCTTTGTCTCATAACTTCAGTAGCAGCATTCATTTGCACTTCTGTTGGATTTATGTCATCTGGCGGAGTAAATGTAACATCAACGCCACCTCTGATATCTATACCCCAACGAATATTATTTGCACCCTTTACATAAATAGTTTCTTTGTCGCCATATGTACTACTTATGCCAAAGAACGATAGTGCTGTAAATGCAAATATAATAATTGCAACTACAAAAAATATCGGTTTGCCAACACGTTTCATAGACTTAGCTCCTTTAGTTTTTTTATCTGATAATATTCGTAACCATGTCGTCAATCAGCATTCATAACGTTTATTATATGATAGTTTATTGTAAAAGTCAATAAAATTCTATACAGATAGCTCTGCATTTTCTCCTAAAATCGACTTATTTGCTTTTCTGATTGGGGCTATATATTCTTCGATAAATTCATCAACCTGTGATATACTTCTACCAATNNTCAATTAGGTCATTTTCCCCACCCTCTTCCTTAACTACTTTAGCAGCAGCAATTGAGTGAGTGCGTAGATTTTCATGAAGTTCTTGACGGTCGCCGCCTTTTTTAACAGCAGTCATCATAATGTTTTCAGTAGCCATAAAGGGTAATTCTTTTAGAACTCTTTGCTCTATAACTTTTGGATAAACCACTAATCCATCACATACGTTGAGCATAATATTAAGAATTGAGTCAATTGCTAAAAATCCCTCAGCTACTGCAATACGTTTGTTTGCACTGTCATCAAGGGTTCTCTCAAACCACTGAGTTGCTGCTGTAAATGCAGGATTTAAGCAATCAATCATTACATAACGTGCAAGTGCAGTAATACGCTCACTTCTCATAGGGTTTCGCTTATATGGCATTGCAGATGAGCCAATTTGGTTTTTCTCGAATGGCTCTTCCATTTCTTTAAAGTTCTGCAAAATTCTAAGGTCACAAGAAAACTTACTAGTGCTTTGAGCAATTCCACTTAATGTTGCAAGCACTTGTGCATCAATTTTTCTTGAATAAGTTTGTCCAGACACAGGAACTACACTATCAAATCCCATTTCTTTGGCAATATATTCATCAAGTTTTTTAATTTTTTTTATATCGCCGTCAAACAGCTCAACGAAACTAGCTTGTGTTCCCGTCGTACCTTTTGAACCTAATAACTGGAGATTTTCAATTCTATATTCAGTTTCTATTAAATCCATTAAAAGCTCATTAATCCAGAGTGTCGCACGCTTTCCAATGGTTGTAAGCTGTGCCGGTTGTAAATGTGTATATGCCAACGCTGGAAGGGCTTTATATTGCTCTGCAAATTTCCCTAGCAAGTCAATTATATTTATCAGCTTGCGACGTATTACCTCTAGCCCTTCACGCATAATGATAATATCAGTGTTATCACCAACATAACAAGATGTCGCACCAAGGTGAATAATCCCCTTAGCATTAGGGCATTGTATCCCATAAGCATATACATGTGCCATTACATCATGACGAACAAGCTTTTCCCGCTCTTCGGCAACATCATAATTTATATTTTCTAGGTTTTTTTCAAGCTCTTCAACCTGTTCGTTTGTGATTGGTAAACCAAGCTTCATTTCAGCTCTTGCAAGAGCTAACCAAAGTCTTCTCCAAGTCCTAAATTTCTTATCAGCAGAGAAGATATACTGCATTTCATCGCTGGCATACCTCGTACTAAATGGACTTTCATAATTACTTTTCATATCAAGGAGCATTCCTGCCCACGACCACCTTTCGCCGTAAATTTTTTTCTAGATTCCCCACAAAAATATTAATTTCAACTTTCTAATTTTACCATAAACATGGACTTTAAACAAGCAAAATATTAACCCTTTAAAAGGTAAAAAAGTCCGCTGTTAAACAGCGGACATAGATTTATTTATTCTTCTGTGGTTATATATTTTTTACCATAGTTATCATACAAAACATCAACTAAAACTTGAGCTAATTTAAGCAACATTAGCACTCCACCAATAAAGCATATGATCTTTAATAAACATTTCATACGAACTCTCCTCTATTTTTTAATCTATAATTATATATTAGCAAGAAACTCGAAATAATGCAAGCTATTCAATTTTGTTTTAGCTAAATATTTTCTTATATAGATCATTCTTTCTCAAAGCAATCAAAAGAGGGATTCCTAAACCATAGCACACTACCGCTTGTCCAATAAAAACGGATGTGGCGTTTACCCAAAAAAATTGCATCTCCATCGCATTGAACAACCATGTAAGTTCAAACCCGACAACCATTGCGTTTATTATTACTGGTGGAAGTGGGCAAAGTAGATATCTCACCAACTTGTTGTCTGATTTTCCAAGATAGTATGTCATTATTGCTGCAATTAATGAGGCTGATGTCCCAAAAATGGCATCCATTAGCCCCAGTGGATTTACTCCAATAAAGAAACCTATCAAATTTGCAAGTGCACAACCAAGTGTCAAACCTGGTATTGCAGTTACGGTAAACACCGGTAAAATTGTGAGCACCTCGCTCACTCTGTATTGAATTTGTCCAAATGACATGAAAAATGTTGCGAATGTAATTGCGGCATAAAGTCCAGCAATCATTGCTGTTTTGGTCATTCTACTGACCTTGCTGCTTTCTCTCATTTCCAATTTTCCTCTCGTAGTTTTATTTAAAGTCAGGAGCTTGCGACTGACTGTGGGCAATGTTGCCCATCATACAGAAATCTGTACCGTTCATAATTGTAACAAAAAAACAACTCTATGTCAAATTGGCATAGAGTTGTTTTAAGCATATTTCTTATTCGATTAACCCGCAACATTTTTTATATTTTTTACCACTTCCACAAGGACAAGGCTCATTTACACCTATTTTTTGTTTTCTGACAGGTTGCTTTTTAACCGATTTGTCTTGGTCACCGTGGGTTGCCATAGTCGGTTTCGCTACTTGCTCACGTTTTACATCATTTTGAGTTTGGAAACGAACTGTTAACATCATTTTAAATGTATCTTCCCTAATTGATGCAATCATTTCATCAAACATATCAAAGCCTTCCACACGATATGCAACAACAGGGTCATGCTGCCCATATGCACGAAGATTGATACCTCGTTTTAGCTCATCCATTGCATCAATGTGGTCAATCCATTTTGTATCAACATTTTTGAGCAACACAACACGCTCAAGCTCACGCATTGTTTCTTCGCCAAACTCATTTTCTCTTGCAGCGTAAATAGTATTTGCCTTTTCAATTAAAGTATTTATAATATCTTTCTTGCTTATATCAGATAGCTCTTGCACAGTATAGTTGAAATCTTCTTCAGTAGTAAGTAACCCTAAGTAATGATTACGCAAGCCATCGATATTCCAATCATCATGGATTTCATTATCAACTAAATATTGATTAACATCATCAGTTATAGTTTCAACAAGCATTTTGCTAATAATATCTTTCAAACTGTCATTGTTAAGCACCTTTGCACGTTGACCATAAATAATAGCACGTTGAGTATTCATAACGTCATCGTATTTTAGTACGTTCTTACGAATACTAAAGTTTCTGCCCTCAACTTTACGTTGTGCAGACTCTATTGAGTTTGTCAATATTTTAGTTTCAATGGCTTGGTCCTCGTCAACGTTTAGTCTAGTCATTAAATTTTGAATTCTTTCTCCACCAAAAAGACGCATTAAATCATCTTCGAGTGATAAGAAAAATCTGCTAGCACCAGGATCTCCTTGACGTCCGGAACGACCTCTAAGCTGATTATCTATACGTCTTGATTCATGACGTTCAGTACCAATGATAAATAATCCCCCAGCTTCTCGAACTTTATCTGCCTCAGGCCTAATTTGTTCCTTGAATTTTTCTTCAGCATCATGATATTCTTTTCTGAGTGCTAAAATTTCTTCATCATCAGTTTCACTGTAGCTTGTAGCCAGAGCAATTTGCTCGTCAGTCAAACCTTTCTTTTTAAGTTGTGCAACTGCAAGATGCTCTGCATTACCACCTAGCATGATATCAGTACCACGTCCAGCCATGTTAGTAGCAATTGTTACTACACCATACTTACCGGCTTGAGCAACGATTTCAGCCTCTTTTTCATGCTGTTTTGCATTCAACACTTCGTGCTTAATTCCCCTACGTTTCAGCATGGAACTCAAAAGCTCGGATTTGTCTATTGAAACCGTACCAACAAGCACAGGTTGTCCTTTTGCGTGGCTTTCAATTACTTGCTCAATAACAGCATTGAATTTAGCTTGCTCTGTCTTGTAGATAACATCATCAAAATCGCTTCTAACAGAAGGTTTATTTGTTGGAATTTCTATAATATCAAGGTTGTATATTTCGCTAAACTCTGCTTCCTCAGTCATAGCCGTACCTGTCATGCCAGAAAGCTTTGCGTAAAGTCTAAAGTAATTTTGGAATGTAATTGTTGCAAGAGTTTTCGATTCTCTTTCAACTTTTACTCCCTCTTTGGCTTCAATTGCCTGATGCAATCCCTCACTATAACGACGGCCAATCATTAGACGACCTGTAAATTCATCTACTATTAAAATTTCGCCATCTTTTACGACATAATCAACATCAGATTTCATGATACCATGGGCACGAATTGCTTGATTTATATGATGTTGAACAGTTAAATTTTCAGCATCCATTAGGTTTTCTATGTGAAAGAAAGCCTCTGCTTTTTTAACGCCAACTGGGGTTAATGTTACTGTCTTTGCCTTTTCATCAACAATGTAATCCGCCTCAATGCTATCATCGACTTCCTCTTTGTCATCTTGCTCAACAACTTTATGCACTTTTAAACGCTTTGCAAAATTGTCCGCAAATTGATATAAGTCAGTAGATTTGTCACCAGGTCCAGAAATAATCAACGGTGTCCTTGCCTCGTCAATTAGGATTGAGTCAACCTCGTCCACAATTGCATAGTGGAAGTCACGCTGAACCTTGTCATTTTTATAAGTAACCATGTTATCACGAAGGTAGTCAAATCCTAGTTCGTTGTTTGTTGCATAGGTTATATCACTATCATACGCAACTCTTTTTTCTATATTAGACATATCATGAATAATAAGTCCAACAGAAAGCCCTAAATATTTGTAAACCTTACCAACCCACTCAGACTGATATTTAGCCAAATATTCATTGACAGTTACAACATGTACGCCATTGCCAGTTAATGCATTTAAATATGCAGGCAACATGGNNATGGCAACAAAAGTTTTACCTTCACCAGTTTTCATCTCAGCAATTCTGCCTTGATGCAAAACAATACCACCCAATATTTGCACTGGAAAATGCTTGATACCAATAACACGCCAAGAAGCCTCTCTACAAACCGCAAATGCGTCAGGTAAGATGTCTTCTAAAGTCTCACCCTTTGACAAACGCTCTTTTAGGATGTCTGTTTGTTCTCTTAACTCGTTAGCTTTCATCGCTTGATACTTTGGCTCAAGGTTAATAACTTGTTGCTTAATCGGCTCAATTCTTGAAAGCTCACGCTTGCTGTATGAACCAAACAGTTTTTCTAGAAATGCCATTGTTTCACCTCATATATATTTTAATAATGTAATAATATAATTTTCTTTATATATTATATATGCTTACCCACATATTTTCAAGGTTTATTTATGAACAATTAATAAGTTGCATAACTACTTTATGTATTTATTACTCAAAAGACTGTGATTTTAGGCGTTTTGCGTTACAAAAATTGCACTCATTACATATCTAAAATTGATATAAAACATTAAAATGACATCAAAAGATTAGTATATTTGTTGTATTAAAATACAAACGTTAAGGTAAAACAATATATAAAATGTAAACATTTGTTAAAGTAATCACAAAAGTTAGACTTTCTATTGATTTAATATTAAATATTGACTATAATATGTATTGGTGTAAATTATTTTTTACACAGGAAATTAATATCGCTTAACCCTTTTTTAAGGGTGAACCGAAAGGAGTAGAAATATGAACTATTCTCATGAAGTCGAGAGAATGTGTACTATCACAAAAGGTGCAAAACATGGTCCAGCACCAATTCCTGAAGAAGGAAAATGGGTAAAAGCTTACAATGTTACTGACATTTCTGGTCTTTCACACGGTGTGGGTTGGTGTGCACCACAACAAGGTGCTTGCAAACTTACTTTAAACGTTAAAAACGGTATTATCGAAGAGGCTTTGGTTGAAACTATTGGTTGTTCAGGTATGACTCACTCTGCTGCTATGGCTGGTGAAATCTTAACTGGCAAAACTATTCTTGAAGCTCTTAATACTGACCTTGTTTGCGACGCAATTAACGTTGCTATGAGAGAGATTTTCCTACAATTAGTTTACGGTAGAACTCAAACTGCTTTCTCTGAGGACGGTCTTCCAATCGGAGCTGGGCTTGAGGATTTAGGTAAAGGTCTTCGTTCACAAGTTGGTACAATCTTTTCAACTTCAGCAAAAGGTGTTCGTTACATGGAAATGGCAGAGGGTTATATCCTTAAAGTTGCTCTTGATGACAACTCAGAAGCTATTGGTTACCAATTTGTAAGAGTAGGCAAAATGCTTGAGGACATTCGTCACGGCGTTGATCCTGTTACTGCTTATGAGAAAAACATTGGTACTTATGGTCGCTGGGATAATGCTGCTAAATACATCGATCCTCGTGAAGAATAAAAATAGATTGGATAAAGGAGGAACCAAAAATGGCTAATTTTGAAAGTAAAGAAAGACGAATGCCTAAGATTGAAAAATGTCTTGCAGAACATGGATTTAAAACACTTGAAGNNTCGTACAACCTATAGCATTTGAGAATGCTATTTGGGCATATACACTAGGCACTGCGATTGCACTAAAAAAAGGTGTAAAAAAGGCTGATGCAGCTGCTCGCTTAATCGGTGACGGTTTACAGGCTTTCTGTATCCCAGGATCTGTTGCAGAGCAACGTATCGTTGGTAAAGGCCACGGTGACCTTGGTGCAATGTTACTACAAGAAGAAACAAACTGTTTCTGTTTTCTAGCAGGACATGAGTCATTTGCTGCTGCTGAAGGTGCAATTGGTATCGCTAGAACTGCTAACAAAGCTAGAAAAGCGCCATTAAGAGTTATATTAAACGGTCTTGGAAAAGATGCTGCTTACATTATCTCTAGAATTAATGGATTCACATATGTTGAAACAAACTATAACTTTGAAACTGACGAGCTGAGCGTAGTTCGTGAAGTGGCTTTCTCAAAAGGTGAAAAAGCTGCAGTTAGAGTTTATGGTTGTAACGATGTTCTTGAGGGCGTTGCGGTTATGAAAATGGAATAAGTTGATGTTTCTATTACCGGTAACTCAACTAACCCAACTCGTTTCCAACACTTANNATACTTCTCAGTTGCTTCAGGCGGAGGAACCGGACGTACACTTCACCCAGATAATGTTGCTGCAGGTCCTGCTTCCTACGGTCTAACAGACTCAATGGGACGTATGCATGGAGATGCTCAATTTGCTGGTTCTTCTTCTGTTCCTGCTCACGTTGAGATGATGGGGCTAATCGGTATGGGTAATAACCCAATGGTTGGTGCTACTGTTGCTTGTGCAGTTGCTGTTGAACAATCTGCTAAATAGTTTAGTTTATATTTACTACTATAACTTAGATGTTACAATAAGTTAAAAAGTATATACACGTTATTTTGAGTAAAATCATTATGACGTGTATATTTTTTTATACAAGTCCAATACCCTATATGCTAATGCCTACTTAATTAGTTACTATAATAATTCTTGCCTTTTAAATATTTAGCATATATCACTTTATTTTTGAAATTATCTTTTTAATATTTGTATAAATATTGTATTGTAATTTATTATATAAAGTTGTATACTTTAGTAGTAAAAAGCTTTAAATCATTAAAGTAAATAACTTTTTTGTATTATAGGAGGAATTAGTAATGGTCTTAGCCGTAAAACAAAATGCAGATGAACAACAACTTCAAAACCTAATTAAATGGATAGAATCCCTAGGGGTGACCGTTCACCTATCTCGTGGTTCGCATACAACTATAATTGGACTTGTTGGTGATACAGCCTCTATTGATATAGACCTTATTCGATCGATTAGTATTGTTGAAACTGTAAAACGCATTCAAGAGCCATACAAGAGTGCTAGCAGAAAATTTCACCCTGATGATACTATAGTTGATATAGCTGGACACAAAATTGGAGGAGGTCACTTTCAAGTCATTTCAGGTCCTTGCTCGGTAGAATGTGAGGAGCAGATTTGTGAAACTGCTCTTCGTGTAAAGGCAGCCGGAGCTAATTTACTGCGTGGTGGCGCATTTAAACCTCGAACTTCGCCATATGATTTTCAGGGGCTGCGTGCTGACGGAATAGAACTTTTACTAAAAGCTAAAAAGCTAACTGGAATGCCAATTGTTACAGAAATTATGGACGCTTCTCATATTCCAATGTTTGAGCAGGTTGATGTAATTCAAGTAGGTGCTAGAAATATGCAAAACTTTGAACTATTAAAAATGCTTGGAAAACTTGATAAGCCTATTCTACTAAAGCGTGGGCTTGCAAATACGATTACGGAACTTTTGATGAGTGCTGAATATATTCTAGCTGGTGGAAATAAAAATGTCATTCTCTGCGAAAGAGGTATCCGTACGTTTGAAACAGCTACACGCAACACCCTCGATATTAGTGCTGTGCCTCTTATCCACCAGTTGTCACATCTTCCTATTGTAATTGACCCTAGCCATGCTACAGGTATACCATGGATGGTTGAGCCTCTCTCTGTTGCATCTGTTGCAGCGGGTGTTGATGGTTTGATTATTGAAGTGCACAACGATCCTATAAACGCATTATGTGATGGTGCACAGTCCCTTACCCCAGATCAGTTTGATAAAACTATGGTTACTATTAGTAATATGGCGAAGTTTGTAGGAAAGAGGTTATAGTTGTGGCAGAGCTTTTCAATAATCGTACTTGTGTTGGTATTGTAGGTCTTGGCCTTATAGGAGGCTCACTCGCAAAAACTATTAAGGCTAAAACTGATTATATGATTCTTGGATATGATAGCAACCAGAACGTTCTTACTACTGCAAAAAATGATGGTGTCATTGATGACATTGTTACTGATGGTGACTTTAGGCGTTGTGATATAGTTTTTGTAGGCTTATACCCCAAAGATACAGTAAGCTTTATAGAAAACCCTTTAACCCTGTTTTCACCCGATATAATAGTAATTGACCTTTGCGGCGTAAAAGAATATGTTTGTGATAGGCTAGAAACAATATCAAAGCTGAAAAATATCAACTTTATCGGTGCGCACCCTATGGCAGGGCGTGAGTTTTCTGGCTATGATAACTCTATTTCAACCCTTTTTCAAGACGCAAGTATAATTCTAACTCCAATCTCGGCCACCACAGTTTCAATGATTGAATCGGTGAGTGAATTACTGAAAAATTTAGGGTTTGAAAAAATTACAATCACTACCCCTCAAAATCATGATAGAGTCATTGCTTATACATCACAACTTGCACATGTTGTATCTAGTGCTTATGTGAAAAGCCCTACTTCACAAAACTTTTCCGGCTTTTCTGCTGGCAGTTTTAAAGATTTAACAAGAGTGGCAAAGCTTAATAGTGATATGTGGAGTGAGTTATTCTCATTAAATTCAGAAAATCTTATAACTGAGATTGACAATATAATAGGCGAGCTTAGCCACTATCGTACAGCACTATTAAATAAGGATATCACAAGTTTAAAACAACTACTACAACATGGAACTGATTTGAAAATCGCAATGAATAATTCTGAAAATTAACTTAAAACATAAATCCTCTGTGTAAATACACAGAGGATTTATGTTTTAGACTTTATAGTCAATTATAATTTTTTTGCAACCTTTGCAATTATATGCTATTGATTGTCCTTTTGGGATTGAGTTAATTATAACTCCCCCATTCTTTTTCACACTAAAGCTACCGCCTATTACATTAGGATTATCAATAGCATTCCAGTAAACTTTATCAAACATTATTGCTGACATAGAGGTTTTTATCTTACCCTCAAGCATATCTTCACCACAATATGGACATCTCAATATTGACACCTACTCTCCAAAAATCAAAGGCATTCTTCGTTTATGAGCACTAATTTTATAAGCACGATCAATCTTATTTTTTACAGCTTGGTTAGCCTCGCCTGTTTTTATATAATTATCGAGTTGTGCATAAGTAAGACCCATTTCTTGCTCATCGGTTTGTCCATCAAAAAGACCTGCCGAGGGTGCTTTCTTAATGATATTTTTAGGTGCGTTTAGATAGTGCAGAAATTCCAAAACTTCTGTTGCAGTTAAATCTGCTATTGGATTAAAATCGCAAGCCCCGTCACCCCACTTAGTGAAATATCCCATTGTACGCTCACTTTTATTCCCTGTTCCTGCAACAAGCGCATTTCTGGTTTGTGCAACGGTGTAAAGTGTAGTCATTCTAAGGCGTGGTGCAATGTTATTGCTCGCCAATGGTGCAATATCGCTAACTGGCATTATAGCATCGACGATAGATGATTTTGTTTCGCTCAAATCAACGGTTAAGGTTTCTATATGAAATTGGTTTGCAAGTTCGAGTGCATCTGTAGTGTCCTCATCATAATTTCTCTTAGATTGACAAGGCATAATGATGCCTACAACATCTTCACAAGCTAATTTACAGAGTATTCCTACAAGTGCACTATCCTTACCCCCGCTATTGCCAAAAACAACACCGTTAGCGTGTGCGTCAGCCAAAATATTCTTAATAAATTGAACTCTATTTTCAAGCTCAACTTTATAGTCCCTTTGCAACATAATGCAGCCCCCCTAAAATATTGTTTATACTTATATTAACTATTTTCAGATGCAGTAATAGGGTCTCTGATCGCAACACATTTATTCTTCCATCTTCCAGAATAATAATATGTTACAGAAATTACTATGCCAAATATCCATCCAACCGCATAAGAATAAAAGATATAATCTCTTCCCCAATATTCAGCTATTAAATATGCAATGGGTAATCTAGCAAACCAAAGACTGACAAATGAAGAAATCATAGGAGCGATCATTGCCCCTGCCCCACGTAATACACTGTTGTATACAAAGGTAATAGCCAATAGGAAAAAGAACGGTAAAACAGTATGGAGATACGCTACTCCTGCATCAATGACATCTGGGTTTTGATTAAACATTCTCATTAAATATCCAGAAAAAGGATAAGTAGCAGCGGCAATTACTAAACTAAAACCAACAGATAAAATTAACCCTGCCCTAGTTCCAGCTTTAACTCGATTAAGTTTGCCAGCACCAATATTTTGTCCTACATATGTGGTAATAGCAGTTGAAAAGCTTTGAATTGGCATAAATGCAAACGTATCAATCTTATTGGCTCCATTAAAACCAGCCATAAATGCGAAACCATATCCATTAACCAATGATTGCATTAACATAATACCAACTGAAAATAATGCCTGCTGGATACCTGATGGTACCCCAAGCTTCATCGCTTTCCAGAATAAATCCTTGTTAAAATCAAATTTAAATACTCTAATTTGTATACAACTATAATGTTTATTTATAAAATATATTCCAAAAATCCAAGAGCAAAACTGTGCAATTATAGTTGCAAAAGCTACTCCGAATACTCCCCAATGAAATACTAAAACAAATAAAAGATCAAGCACAGTATTGATAATACTCGCAATTAATAGGAATAATAGCGATGTTTTTGAATCTCCTAATCCTTGTAAAATCCCGGCATTAATATTAAATCCAAGGTTTCCAATCATTCCTACAAAAATAACTATCATATAAATCATAGCCATGGAGAGAGTGCCATCATCGGGTACTTGAATAAGTATAAGTAACGGCTTGGTTAGCAAAACACCTATAATAGTAAGTGGAATTGAACCAACAATCATTGCAGTGTAGACTGTGCCAACTGTTTCTCCTACCTTTTTAAGGTCATCAGCACCATAGTACTGTGAAATCATTACAGTCGCACCTACACCAACCCCCATAAACAGTGAACTCAGCATAAATATTATTGGAAATCCAGTTCCAACTGCAGCTAGTGCTTTTTCTCCGATAAAGTTTCCTACAACGATACTATCAACCATATTATATAGTTGCTGAAAAACATTTCCTACCAAAAGGGGTATTGAAAAAACTATTAATAACTTATATGCACTACCCGTTGTCATATCAGTCATTCCCCCGCCATCTTTAGGCTTGAAAAAAGACATATTTTATTATTCCCCTCTTCTAACATGTTTTGAATATTATACATTAGAGTATTATAACTCTTTTAAAAAAATATATCAACAAACAAAACCACAAAACTTTAATGTTTTGTGGTTTATTTCTATTATTTTATATTAATCAATAGCTTTATCTCTAATTACCTTTACACGGCTAATTCTTCTATCATCCATTTCGTAAGCATAGGCTACAAATTCACTATCAATTCTAACCGAATTTTTCTCAATTTCATCTGGAATACTGCCTAAGATAGCAATAACATATCCGGCAAGAGTTTCACAATCATAATCATCGGAAAGCTTAATCGAAAGAATTTTTTCAATTTCTTCAATTGATATCGCACCATCAAATATATAGGTGTTTTCGTCAACAATTTCAATTTCAAGTGCTTCATCGTCTGATTCATCTTGGATACTTCCAAAAATAATCTCTATTAAGTCTTCTAATGTTACAAGACCAGCAGTTCCACCATATTCGTCAATTACAATTGCCATATGAGTTTTTTTCTCTTGAAATTCTAGTAACAATTTGCTGCATAACTTTCCTTCTGGAACATAAATTGGTTTTCTCAAAAATGAACGAAGAGGCATATTCTCATTTGCTCCTATAAGGTCTTTTATATGGACTATACCAATGATATCGTCACAGTCACCATCAAATACAGGTATACGTGAATACCCTTCTTCTCTTGAAAGTTTGATAACACTATCTATATCAGAGTCTACGGAAATCATTGAGATCTCAGTTCTATGGCTCATAACCTCNNTGACAATTTTATCATCCAACTCAAAAATATTTTGAATCATCTGAAGCTCACTTCCGTGAATCGAACCCGTTTCCTCACCCTGCTCAATCATCATAAGAATGTCTTCTTGCGTTACTAATTCCTCATCAGACTTACTTGTTTTAATTCCAATCAGCCACAAAAAACCATTCGTACTCGCTGCAAGGAATTTTACAAAAGGTTTTAAAACCCTATATAGAAATGTTAATGGGGTTGCAACAGACAATGCAATTTTATCTGGAAATTTCATAGCAATACGCTTTGGAACCAATTCACCAAAAATTAGTGTAAAATACGATAATATAATTGTAATTAAAACCAGTGAAGTTCCTTCAATCACACCTCTGTTTATCTGAGGAATATTTATAGAGTTAGCAAGCATGACCGAAAACTTATCAGCGGCAACCGCAGATGCTAACAGACCTGAAAGGGTTACTCCAACGTGAATGGTAGCCAAAAAGCTTGATGATGACTCTGTAATTTTCAAGAGTTGAGTCGCCCGTTTTTCTCCTCCCTCTGAAAGTCTTTTCATCTTGTTGAGATTAGAGGACAAAATTGCAATTTCACTCATTGCAAAGTAAGCGTTTGTTAAAATCAATGCAATAAGTATTAAAATACTAATGTAAACACTGCCCGTGTCAGGCATAATCAATCTTCCTTTTTTAAATAAAATATTATTTTTAATAACATGATTATCATTATACTATTACATTTATAAATTGCAATAGACGTATCTACGCGTAAAGTAGCGCAAACTGGAGCAAACAAAAGAAAATTGCCGGTTAAAGTTATTAGCAGTTTTTAGAAATTTATGTTTGACTGTATTTAGGCAAATAAGGCGATTTAGCATTATTTGCCTAAATATTTATTCAAAATATTAAGGGGTATACTTAGCACCTAAAGCTGAAGCAATAACAGTCGCCTGTTCTAGGTCAATTTTGGTGTCCATAAATGAAATACCCAATATATCAACTCCGTCAATTGTAGTTCCTCTAATATCACTACCATTTAATCTCAAATTGGTTGTTCTTGCCATATTGAGGTTGCACCTAAGTAATTTACTTTTTTCAATCTTTGCGCCAACAAAATCAGTACCTTCAAAATTTATGTCAATCAAGTCCATTTTATAAAACTCAAGTTCCCTTAAATCAGTATACGACCAATCTCCACCACTTATACTTACACAAGAAATATCTGTACAGTTAAAATTTGAACCTGTCATTTTACAGTTATCAAGGGATGTACCAAAAAATGAAGCAAACATAAATTCACAGTTGATAAATGCAGAGCTTATAACCTCAGAACCATTAAATCTAGCATTGCTAAATCGGCATTTTTCAAATTTGCAACTGTATATTTGTGTATCTGAAAGGTCAGAATTTACAAAGCTACAATTAATAAATCTAATTTTACTCATAGTTTCATCTGAAAAATTTTGGTTTGAAAAATCCTCATTTTCATAAAAGTCGTTTTGGAATACAGAATTATTTATCATAGTATTTTATCAATGCCTGAGTGCCAAGGTCACCTAGGTTTTCGCCTTCTAATTTTTTGTACATTTTTAAAACATCATTTAGCACAGTCAGAGATAAATTTCTCTCAGCTGCTTCGTCAACTGCGATCTCTAAATCTTTAATGTTATGTTTGATAAAAAAGCCTGGATTAAAATCGCCTTTTAGAATTCTCGGTGCCATATTACTCATCTGCCAACTGCCAGCAGCACCTGCGCTTATACTATTAAGCATTGTTTGTGTATCTAACCCTGAATTTTGGGCATAGGCAATAGCCTCACACACACCTGCGATAGCACCGGCAATGGCAATTTGATTTGCCATTTTTGTATGTTGGCCACTTCCTGCTTTGCCTTCGTATATGATGTTATTGCCTAAACATGAAAAAACATCTTGGCATTCCTCAAATGCAAGTTTATCTCCACCCACCATGATGGATAATGTAGCATTTCTTGCTCCAATATCTCCCCCCGAAACAGGCGCATCAAGTGAAGCAATA
>DBGA01000069.1:56616-87032 GCA_002295325.1 Ruminococcaceae bacterium UBA866
TAACCTTTATTCATTAGGTTTTGAACCATAGAGTTTCCCATAACTCCAATTCCAATAAATCCAATTGTTTTCATAAAAATCTCCTTAAATTATGTCAAGGGTTTTACTTCCTCGATAATGAAATAAATTTTCGTGGAATTTCAGTTTCAAAGCACATTATTTTACCCGTAATAGGGTGTTTTACCTCTAAAATATATGCGTGCAAACACAATCTTCTCAACGGATTGGTTAGTCCACCATACTTTTTATCGCCCGCAATACTATGTCCCATGTCTTTCATATGCACTCTAATTTGATTTTTTCTACCAGTTTGCAAACGAATATCAACTAAGGAGTAGTCTGGGTTCTCACTAATAACCTCATAATCAGTAATAGCCTCTAGGCCATCACCGTCAGTTGTACTTGAGTACATAAAATGAGTTTGAGTCTCTCTAAGCCATGAACGAATGGTTCCCTTAGGATTTTCAAGTTTCCCCTCAACCAGCGCTACGTAACCACGCTTAGAGATAATGTCAGCCCAGTTATCTTGTAGCAAAAGCTTCATTTTCTCATTTTTTGCGGCAACCATAATACCTGAGGTATCGCGGTCCAAACGATGAACAACAAATATACGATTTTTAGGATTGTCTATCCTCACATATTCCATCAACATATGATAAGCCGTACGAATATCTTCTTTGTTTGTAGCAATTGAAAGTAAACCAGCCGGTTTATTTATAACGATAATTTCCTTATCTTCATAAATAATATCTANNAAACTTTTTTTATTGTTATCACGAGAAAGCCCCCAGTTAATTTCTACCTTTTGCCCTACCTTTAGTAAATAATCGTACTTAGTAACCACTTTTCCATCTACAATTACTTCTCTATGCGAAAGTAAAGATTTAACATTATTTCTGGATTGATTGGTTAAATTTAATAGTAAGTATTCCAAAAGGCCGCTCTCTTGTTCTACGATAAATTCTGTATTCGGTTTATCCTTATTTTTATTCTTTTGAACGCCTTGTCTAATTCTACCCACAGTTTTTTCTCCTACTCAGTTGTTTTATAAATTTCATTATTTTTTAATTATAGAAATACATATAATCATTATACTACATAACGCATTTAAAAGAAAGAAAATATATTAATTAAAACTGTATCAGACAGTTTTAATTTGCCATCTGTGGTGAGCCATCGGCGAAATCACAGGACATTTATAAACTAATAAAATGTCTATCGTTACCAATAGACATTTTATTTAATTAATTATTATAGTACGATTTTCCAAAGTCCATGAAGATTACAATATTCAAACACTGCAATTGGCTTATCACCTACAACTACAAACTCAGCCGTTGGCTCTTCCCCAACTTTTAGACATTTTCTTTGACCACCATTTTCTGTTTGTAAGTAGATAAACTCAATATGATGTTCTTCAAGCATTGGGTGAATAACACTACCAATTTGAACAGAGATTGTATCCCCTGAAACTTTTACCTCAGGTATATGCTTTTCTGTAGCCGCCTCAGTTGTATTTGCAACAAGCTCTTGCATTTCTTCTCCACAGCAAATCAATGGTACACCTGCGTTGTTTATAAGTCCAATTAAGTTACCGCAATGATTACATCTGAAAAATTTTTGTTCACACATAGTAGTTCCTCTTTTCTTTTTTTACATATTTAATAAAATATAAATGACAACTGTCTGTCAAATTATAGTATAACATAACTAAACAATATTATAAACATAATTCAACTTATTTATATAAGAATATAATAACTTTTTTTGCAAATAATATTCTTGAGGTGATATTTTGGAAAATTACACAAATAGTACTGAAATTCCTATGGGGCTAGGAATGGCTCTAGCACAAAATGTAACTGCCATGAATTATTTTTCTTCGTTACCACAAGAAAAGAAGCAACAAGTTATTAATCGTACCCATCAAATTAAGTCAAAACAAGAAATGCATTCATATGTAAATTCTTTGATTGATAGTGACGACTATATTTAAAAAAGGCAGGATAATTTCCTGTCTTTTTTAAATATATACATACTGATTACATAATTTATATAATTATAAATGATTAAAAGTAGAATAATGGTAAAGAATATTATTAAACTTTGGTTCTATTTAATTTAAAATATAGTTTTAAGCGTATATAAATATTTTATATTACATCGTAATTTCTTTCTGTTATTTATAAAAACTAAGGATGTGTGTCTATGTTTAACTTTAAAAAAGGTGTTAAAAAAGTTCTTCCTGACTCAACAGGAAAAATTAATCTAAATGAATATCGACTAGTAAAAAATTTAGATAAAAATATCCAAATAATGAATCAAATCTTTAAAGATGATGGCACACTTATAAAAAGAATATTTCAAAATCAGCAAGATAGCAAGATTGAATGCTGTGCCTTTTTTATTGATGGTATGGTTAATAACATTTTAATTAATGACAATGTTATTAAACCAATTGTAATAAATAAATCTTTAGCCTACTCTTCTAAAACAATCGATTTAATAAATACACAAGTTCTATTTTCCAATGATGTAAAAAAATCTGATGATTTAAACGAAATAGTTGAATCTGTGCTTTATGGTGATACGGCTTTATTCATTAATGGAGCAAGTAGCGCTTTGATTATAAATTCAAAGGGCTGGAAAATGAGATCTATCTCCGAGCCCATTTCAGAAAAAACAGTTCGTGGTCCACATGAAGGACTTACAGAGTCAATACTGACTAACGTTTCCCTTATTAGAAGAAGACTTAAGACAAGTGATTTAAAAATTAAATATCGAAAAATTGGAACAAGATCAAATACAAAAGCTTGCCTTTGTTATGTTGACAGTATTGTAGACAAAAAAATATTAAAAGAATTTGAAAGTAGATTAGATAAACTTAATATTGATGGAGTAATGGATACAAATTATATTTCGGAGCTTATAAAAGATTCTCGTTATTCCCCTTTTAAAACTATTGGTACGACGGAAAGACCCGATACAGTTGCTGCGGACTTGTTAGAAGGTCGTGTCGCGTTAATATTAGATGGTTCTCCTGAAGCGTTAACAGTCCCATATTTATTTATTGAAAACTTTCAATCCTGCGATGATTATTATATTAATTTTTATTTTTCATCAATTAATAGAATTTTAAGACTATTAGCATTTCTAATATCAACCAGCTTGCCTGCAATATATTTGTCGCTTGTCTGCTACCACAAAGAGATGATACCAACAGCTTTGGCATTAAGTATAGCTCAATCGCACCAAGGCGTGCCTTTTCCGACAATTGTTGAGTGCTTAATTATGCTCTTTGTATTTGAAATATTAAGAGAAGCAGGAAGTCGAATGCCCTCAAATATCGGTCAATCTCTAAGCATAGTTGGTGCATTAGTAATAGGTCAAGCAGCAGTTGAGGCGAAAATTATAAGTGCACCAATAGTTATTATTGTTGCATTTACAGCCATTACAGGGTTAATGAATATGAAAATAAAAGGAGCTACCGTAATTATTCGCACTATTTTTTTATTTTTATCAGCTATTATTGGACTTTATGGATTTTTCTTTGGATTTATAGGTCTACTGATACATTTGTTAGGATTACGTTCATTTGGTATTAATTATACATCTTTTTTTACTTCTAACAAATTGCAAGAAGCTAAGGATATACTTATTAGATCTCCAGCATGGGCTATGAAAACAAGGCCAAAATTCATGTCAAAAAACAAAATTAGAATGCAGCCAGATGAGGATAAAACAGTATGATAAAGAAAATAGTGATATTGTTAGTTATAATATCTAATGTATTTTTAATTACAAGTTGTTGGAATTATACTGAGATTGATAAAACGTCAATTGTAGCGGGTATTGCAATCGACAAAGGAGAAAAAGACAAAAAATATAATATAACGGCTGAAATTGTTGAATTGACAGGAGGACAACAATCCTCACCAATGTCTTCAAGGTTAATTGAAGCCGATGGAAATACAATATTTGAAGCAGTAAGAAATTTAATATCTGTAAATCGATTTAAACTATATTTTGGCCATTGTAAGCTAATTATTATAGACGAGCAACCAGCAAGAGAAGGAATTATACCAATAATGGATTCTCTTTTTAGAGATCATGAGGTAAGACTTACAAATGATGTGTTAATATCAAAGGGAGTTAAAGCTAAAAAGATTTTATTACAAAAGTTTGAAAGTCCAACCGTTAATTCATACGATATTAATAATATGCTTGATAACAGAAGTCAAAACTTATCAAAAGCAACGAAAATGCAAATATATCAAATTGTCAACAGCTTGAGTACCAAAGGAATTTCTTCCATATTGCCAACAATTATAATAGAAAAATCAAATGATAAGGAAATATATAAAATTACTGGTTCAGCATTCTTTAAAAAGGATAAGTTGTTTGGTTTTTTAAATGATGAAGAATCACAAAGTTTATTATTTATATTAAATAATATTAAAAGCTCTCCTTTAACAACCAAAATTTATGATAAAGAAAATTTATATATAACTGCAGAAGTTTATGATAATGATACAAGTATAAAATTTAATTATGAAAATGATGAGTTGTCAGTAGATATAAAAGTTAAAACTATTGTAGTCATTAATGATGTTGGAACATACACTAATTTTGTGGATGTGTCCGAATATAAGGCGTTAGAAAGTAAATTTGAAGACCAGTTAGAAAATAGTATTAAAAGTTTAGTTAATAAAGCTCAAACTGAATATGATTCCGATATTTTTGGGTTTGGTAAGATGTTAAATGATGAAAATCAATCTTTATGGGAAAAATATGAGTCAAACTGGGACGAAACTTTTAAAACACTTAAAATCAACGTGAATTCTAAGTTTATAATTAGGAGTAGTGGTTCAATTAGAAGCACGATAAGGATTGGAGGATAGTATGATACTATTCATTATATTCACGGCTATATATACTTTAGTTATACTTTTGGATTTAAAATCGGTATTAAAATTAAAAAAGCGCAAAGTGTTTTTGATTTATTCATTAATTCTTGCTGTTTCTTATACCATTCAAACATTATTAGTTTTTGGTGTTAATATTCCGAGTCCTACTAATGCAATTATGAATCTTTTGAGCTAATTTATAATTGAAAAATAAATATATATACAATTAAAGTAATCTAGCTTGTTGTAAATTATATATTATTATGTATTCACGAAAGCAGGTTTAAGAATGGAAAAAAGCATTATTTCAAGCAAACAACTTATTAGTATAATGATTTTATTTATTGTTGGAAGTTCTTTAATTACAGGCACGAGCACCATTGCCAAACAAGACTCATGGATTAGTATTATAATTGCAATGTTTATGGCAGTACCGCTTGCTTTAATTTATGCTAGATTATCAAAACTATTTCCTGAAAAAAATATATATGATATTATATATCACATATTTGGTAAAAAAATTTCATTTTTAATATCTATTTTATATGTTTTTTACGCACTTCTACTTGGTGCTTTAGTAATTCGTAATTTTACTGAATATATTCAAATTTCATCTCTACCTGAAACTCCACAATTTATATTTGCAATTTTTATGGGAACTATCTGTTTTTGGGTTTTAAAACATGGTATAGAAGTATTGGGTCGGGGATGTGTTTTTATTTTACCTTTTGTAGTTTTTGTTGTTTTAATTACTCTCATACTTACAATTAAAGACATGAATTTTAGTAATATTGAGCCAATGTTGGGGCAAGACTTTAAAACAATCTTATCTGGATCTTTTTCTTCATTGCTATTTCCATTTGGAGAAGTTGTTTTATTTTTGGCAGTTTTACCAACACTACGCAAAAAGAGTAGCCCTTACAAAGCGTATATAATAAGTATTTTTATTGGTGGGGGTATACTCGTTGTGGCTATGGTAAGAAATATATTGGTGCTTGGTGTTCCAACAATGAATAGCCTTTATTTTTCTTCTTATTATGCGGCGAGCATTTTAGATATTGGTGAATTTCTTTCAAGAATTGAAGTTCTTGTTACCGGTAATTTTGTAGTTACAGGAATTGTAAAAACTGCTATATGTCTATATTCTTCAACTGTTGGAATAGCAAAGGTATTTAATATAGATAACTATAAATTATTACTTGCTCCCACTATGTTGTTTATAATTGCCTTTTCTGGGCTTATCTTTAAAAACGCAATGGAGATGTTTAAATATATAGATACTTTTAGGTACTATGATGTTTTTTTTCAATTTATATTGCCAATGGTCATTTTAATTTTTGCCGAAATTAAAGTTCGAAAAGATAAAAGAGCTTTAAAATGTGACGTAGTATGTTAATTATAATGATGTAAAAATAATATAATTTTGCACAAAATATTATAACCCAAATAGCATTAATGCTATTTGGGTTACTTTGTTTGTATGACTTAAAAACTTAATTTATTTGAAAGAGAGTTAGATATTTGACAGCCTTTATGTTAATTCTTAATTATATCTCGTACCATTTTATTTCGTTAGCTTCCATATCAAGTGTGAAACTAGTGCCGTCACCCCTATAAACTGTGGTTGTTTGTGGCTCATAGGTATTGTTTACAACACAATATTTCTTGTTTTTCACATAAGCATGAACCTCAACATTAAAGTTAGTTGAAAACCATTTATTCAGATTCCCTTCGTCACCTGCAGCCCATAGAATCGAACGATACAATAGTCGTGAATTCTCAAAACTGTATGGTAATCCACTGATATATACGCTACGTCCTTTTCCAAACTCATTGACAGCAAGCTGAACCTCTTTGTCGATATGCTTGATAATCTTAGCAGTATCAAGTGCAAAAATATTTTTTTTACCCTCACCAAAGTCAATATCCTTTGTACAATCCTCTGTGATAAAGTGAGCGTGTTCTTGCCAATTATATTTGTCCTCATTGAGGTTAAACCCACGCTCCTGATCAACACCTAGTAGAGTCGCAAGCTGGAAGTAGTGCCCTTGTTTCTGATAGGCAGAGGGCTCTCCAACACCAATGAACCCGCCACCGTTATAGACAAATTTCTTAATTGGTGTGATGACAGCTTCATCGCCCCAGTTTTCGCCACCAGAATAAGCAGTATATGCATCACCAACATTCAGGATAACATCAATAGAATCAAGAATAGATGGAGTTTCACGAATATCTTCAAAGCTGATAAATTTTACATCAAATGGTGCGCCACTTAATGCCTCTATGATACCAGCATAGGAATAGTTTTGCTTATAATACAATGCGTGATGCACCATATGGTTGCCCCATGCTCGCATTTTACCCCAGCTATTTAAAACAGCTACCGTTTTAATGCAATAGGGTGTTGTTCCTTCAGCATTTTTATATAGTGTTCTAAACTCATCGCATACACTTTCAACATAATCAATAAAATCTGGAAAATTACATGCAAGTTTTAAATATCCACCATAACCTATACGGTCTATTGGTTTTCTTAGGATTGCACGTCTTGCAGTAACCCAATTAACTTTTGCCTCTTTGACAGGGTCTCCACCCTCATAAAATGTATTTGGGAAAAAGTATGGTAAAAATCTGCCTTCGGTATATTTCACCCCTGGAATATCGCTGATTAATCGAAGGGTTGAGCCGTTTCCAACGCTACCAACAACAGCATCAACTCCAATTGTCTTAAATTCATCCATAAAGGGTTCTGTTCCGATCCAGTGATCCCCTAAAAACATCATTGCTTCCTTGCCATATTCATGGGTAATATCCACCATTTCCTTTGCAAGTTTTGCAACTTCTCTGCGTTGAAACGCTTGGAAGTCGGAAAATTCTTTGCTTGGAATACGATAGGTATTATTCATATAACCTTGGTCAATGATAAATTCCGGACGAAATTTATAGCCCACTTCAGCTTCAAACTGATTCAAAATATAAGGACTAACAGATGCAGAATAGCCGTACCAATCCACATATTTTTCTCTTGCTAGCTCGTCGAAAAGTAATGTAAACTGGTGGAAAAATGTTGTATATCGTATTACATCAACATGTGGATTGTCACTGAGGTATTTTTGTAATCGCTCCATTGAATACTTTTGTGTCTTTGGTTGACGCACGTCAAATGTGATTTGGTGTTCTACGTCTTTCCAATCATTGACTACTGCGTTGTACATATGTACAGGGTCCCACATAATATACGCTAAAAAGCTAACAGTATAGTCGTGAAATAAAATCGCATTTTCAATTGTTACGTCACCTGTAGTGTCATCGTAACTCCAATTTTCTGATGAAACAATCTCTCCGGTTGTTCGGTCGATAACCTCCCACCAACGTGTAATATCATCGTGACAGTTTACTTTGAGCATATCGGGATAAAGATTATTCATCAAATGGATGGACAAGCTTTTTTCGACTGCGGTTGTAAAGTTTGTCATGATATATACTTGTTGAATTTCATCTGGATTTTTTAGTGCCCACTCATTGTCTTTTCTAGTAGTATAATAGGTTGAATATACCTTGGCATTAACCGACTTTAGTTCCTCAGGATAATCTGTTCCGTCGCAATCTCTGATTGCGTCTGCACCCCAACGTTTAATTAATTCTAGTGTTTGAGGTACAACGTCAACATCTGTTGGTATTGTTACCCTTCCAAATTCTTTTCTCTGATTCATGAGTTTCCCCTCTTTTAAAATATATTATATCATAAGTAATATTTGTGTAACAAATATATACCCGTGATTCAATGTTCTCGTTATGGTCGAAATCTCTGATTTCGGGTACCATAGAGGTTATTATATTATAAGTGAAATAATATTTATTCTTGAAATTTGCGGTTATAGTTGTAGAGTACTACAATTATGATTGCAAGTCCTAGAATCATCGTAATAAGTCCTGTGATGCCTACGGTTCTTTGCCCTGAAACAATCATTCCCATTGCACCACAAAGAATAATCGCATTTATAATTAATTTTATAACAAAGTTCATAGTTTGCTCCCTCCATTAAAAAGCTATCCTTTTATTCCGCCCACTGTCATTCCCTGTGTCAATTTCTTCTGAACAGCAATATATAAAATCAAGGTAGGTAGCATAACAATAACAAGACCTGCATACATCTGGCCATATTGTGCCGCCGCCTTTTGACCTGTCATCAAGTTCATTAAACCAACAGGTAGTGTCTTTCCTGCATCTGCTGTCATCAATGTTAGCGCGATGATATACTCGTTCCAGAAAGACAGAAAGTTAAACAAAATAACAGTGATAATGCTAGGTTTTGCCATAGGAATAATAATTTTTATCATTGTTCTAAAGTAACCTGCACCGTCAACATATGCAGCCTCTTCATAGGCTTTGGGTAGTGTTTTAAAATATCCTCCCAGAAGGTATATAGTAAATGGCAATGCAGTTGAAGCATAGATTAATGATAAAACAAAGGTATTATTTAAAAAGACACTGTTTCCTAAAATGCTGTTTGCAAGCTTATCTGCATCAACAAGCATTAAGAAAATAGGTACAACAATATAGTTTACATTGATGAATAAACCACCCATAAACAATATATTGAAAAATTTGCTAGATGCAAATTTCCATCTTGATAGCACATAAGACGCCGGCAATGCAACCACTAGCAAAATCCCTAACGCCATTCCAGTAGTGATGACTGAATTTAAGAAATATCTGCCCATATTTGCTTTTGTAAATGCATCTGAAAAGTTTTTAAGATGAATTCCTTTTGGAAGCGCCCAGGGATTTCCATAAAACTCGGAATTCTGCTTGATAGATGCTAAGAACACCCAAGCAACTGGCACAACAATGCTGATTGCAAGAGCAAGTAAAACAATAAAAGTAATAACTCGAGCAGTTTTGCTCGTTTTCATAGTGGTTGAAGTATCCTGATTTTGTTTCATATGGTAACCCCTTTCTACAATTCTAAAGGCTCACGTTTGGTTACCCAGTTTAGGATACCTGCAAGTCCAAACGAGAATAAAAATACGACAACGCCGATTGCCATACCATATCCGTATGATGAGTTTGTGTATGCTTGCTTGTACATATAGCTCAAAAACACCTCTGTTAGTCCATCTGGACCACCGTTGGTGGTTGCTTGCACAAACAAAAAGCTTAGGTTGATTGAACTAATGACAAAAAACGTTAATGTAGTCCTTATATTTGTCCAAATAAGAGGTATTGTCATCTTAAAGAATTGAGTAATTTTATTTGCACCCTCAAGACTTGCAGATTCATAAATGCTCTCTGGAACACTTGACATACTGGCCATATACATTACCATATAATATCCGATTGCTTGCCAAATCAATGCTCCTGCAATACTAAATATAACTATATTTTTTTCACCAAGCCATAAAATCGGTTCTGCTTCACGTCCTCTAAAAATTGAGAGCATACTATTAAGTAATCCGCTGGTAGGGTCGTAAATCGCTGAAAAGATTGCCGCAATAACAACGATTGACAAGATATTAGGAATGTAAAATATTACCCTAAATATATTAGAACCTCTTACACTTACACGTGTCAAAATTGCAGCAAATATCAAAGCAAAGAAAATTGTCACAATTGTCACAACTGTAATAAGAAGTATTGTATTCTGAAATGATTGAATGAATCTTGCATCCTGAAATAGTATTTTAAAGTTTTTCAGTCCAACAAAAGTCTTATTACTTGAATATCCACCCCACTTATATGTGGACATAATAAAGATATTAATCGTAGGGTATATCATAAATATGCTAAACAATAACACTGCTGGTGCTAAGCATATTGCTATAAAACGTCCTCTCCCTTTATGTTTATCCATTTGTTCATCTCCTTTTACAGAAGTAACGGCGAGTATTTCTTAACTCGCCGTCATCTGCCTATAACTATCTAAATAAGCGATAAATTTAATTGTATTATTTCCATATATTAAAATTTAATTCTGGAATAATAAGTTATTTAAGAGCACCCCTTAGAGCATCACTTGCTTTAATAACTCCTGCTCTCCACTCCTCAACTGTCTTGGTTTTGCCTACAACACCATCAACAGCTCCAAATAGTGAATCATACATACTAACGCCCTCAACAGCCTCAGTTGATGCAAATCCACCCATTGCTGCTTTTGCACCGGTATCATATACGCTGTAGAACAGTTTGTTTTCGCCCTCAAGCATTTTACTTACGTCAACGATAGGTTGAACAGCTCCAACTTTTGCGAAAATACCTGCCGCAGTGTCGCTATATAAAAATGCTAGGAATTGTTTTGCCAAATCCATATTTTTTGCTTGTTTAGGAATCCAAGCTTGCTCAAAGAATGTGAATGAATAAGGAGCGCCACCCGCTTTAACTGCCGGTACTGCTGTGAATCCCCACTCAAAGCCTTCTTTACGAGGAGCATCTTTCATTTCTTCTATTACCCAAGTGCCATTTGGCATAAATATCGCTTTATTATCAAGAATTAGTTGTTGGTTTTTTTGGAAGTTATCTTTGTTTGCATTTGCAACGGTTGTTTTTGCTGTGTAAGACGCAAGTTTTCCAACAATGTCAAATGCTGCTTTTGCCTCAGGTGTGTCCCAAACTCCCGCTTCATATTTCATCGCTTTGTTAAATAATTCTGGCCCACCCGATGCTGATAGCAATGCAAAGAAGAATGCATCAAAGTAACCAGCAGTTGGATATGTGAATAGTGCAATGCCTTCTGCTTTTGCTTTATCGCCTAGTGCCCACATGTCGTCCCAAGTTTTTGGAACTTCCCAGCCTTTTGCTTTCAACAGACCAGCGTTGTAGAATAATCCACAAGGGCCGTAGAACATTGGTGCTAGATATGTCTTTCCATCTGGATAGGGGTTAGTCACTAAAGTATCTGTGAAACCTCCAACGATTTTTTCGCTAACTTTTACTTTTTCGCCAGGTATTGTTAAACTCAAAACATCTTCAATATCTACAATTGCTTCGTCTTTTATCAATGTTTCAGTTAATGCATCCTCACGACCAACGCCTAGGTTAACAACGTCAGGATAATCTCCTGATTTCATCTTAGGACCGATAACATCTTCAATGTTTTTATCAATGGTGAGCTCAACTGTAACTCCTTCATTTATCGCTTCAAAAGCCTTAACAACTTCTTTCCATACATCTGCTCCATATGCAGATTCTAGTGTTGCTACCTTTAGAGTTTGTGTTTTTGGAGCTNNTTTGACTACTTGTTCCACCCGTTGTCGGTTTTTTTGCACAACCTGCCATAAAACTGATGGACATCACTACTGCTAGTGATAATGCTAATAGTTTTTTCATAATCGCACTCCTTTTGTAAATTAAAATTACGTTTGTTAGTCTTTCCCTTTATTTACAGTATATACTTTTAAAACCTTTATTCAACACAATTATTGCTAACTATTTTATACATATTGTTTTTTATATTTATTTTTTCATATACTAATAATATTATTATATTTGAAAATAAGTTGGATTAATTAACCTAATTACAAAATTTTATTGTTTTATATCTATTAAACTTGCACATAAAGCTTACTTATATTATAATGTGTTTATAATAACTGAAACCGCATAAAACTAAGAAACCGCAATATAGCTAAAGAATGGAGGTACTTGTGAGTAACAATCGATACGACAGCGCAATTGAAAATTTCCATAAAATTAATGCGAAATTAATTTATATTAGTATGTCAAAATATGAGGATGATTGGAACAGCACACCTCATACTCACCAATTTACTGAATTCTTTTACGTTTTAAAAGGAAAGGGTCGTTTTTTTGTTGATGGCAAAACCTTTGACGTGAAAGAAGATGACTTCATTGTAGTAAATCCAAACGTAGAACACACAGAGTATTCGCTGGATGCAAACCCACTTGAGTATGTAGTTTTAGGGGTTGAGGGGTTATGCTTTCTTTTTGGCAATGAGGATGCACAAGAAAGCTATGATATTTATAATTACAGAGCTTATCGTGAGGAGGTTTTATTCTATCTTAAAATTATGCTAAGAGAGTTACAAGGAGAAGAAGCCTATAACGAAATTGTCTACAACAATATGTTTGAGGTATTGTTAATCCATATGATGCGTTATGAGAACTTTAATATGTCTGTACTTCCCCCTAAATCCAGTAGTAAAGAAATCGGGATTGTAAGACGATATATTGACGCAAATTTCAAGCATAACATTACCCTTGATGATTTGGCTAAGATTGCACATATCAACAAATTTTATCTCGTGCACACATTTAAAAAATCATATGGTATTTCCCCTGTAAATTACCTGATTGTAAAACGAATTGAGGAAAGTAAACACTTACTAAAAACTACAAATAATTCCCTTTCAAAAATTGCCCATGTAGTAGGATTTTCGTCCCCTTCTTATTTCTCACAAGCTTTTAAAACTGCTACAGGAAAAACTCCTAATGAGTATAGAAAAGAAACTGTAAAGTCCCCCAATTAATAAAAATTTATATGTACTAATTTGGTTTTTCAGTTTATACAAAATCAGAAACTTTGCTATTGGTATTTGGAGTTATCTGCCTTTTTTCTTCTCCAATCGTAATAGGACATAAAAAAGCAATCACCTCGTTAAATGATCGCTTTGTCCCCTAAGGGTTACTATGTTATAGACGATCGTTGTTTTTAAAAACTTTATTTACATTAGTTTTAAAATCTAATATAATTATTTGTTATCTTACCTAATACACTAAATCAAACATATGGTGAACATCATATTTATCATGTCTTCATCGATCATTTTGCACCCCTAACAAAACCTCTGTCATCCAATAACATTTAATGATTTATAGTAACTTTTTACAAGTTATAAAAACAGTTTTAAATGTTAAAATACTATGTTACAATATACGTATATAAATTTAAAAGGTGGTACTAATCATGATTGTTTCTTGTTTTAACACCGACATAATTATTGATGACATAATTCATAAACAAATAGTGTATAATCTAACTTATCAAAATTCATTGTATGGTATAGAATGCTATACCCAAGGTTCAGATTATAAAGCACCCAACAATTATTGTAATGTTGTCGACTTTACAAATAATGAAGATGCCGCAAATAAAATTATGAGCAAACTAGTTATAGGAAAGGTTATGCCAGTACATATACAAGACATCATTATGGATTATTTTCCTTGTTAAATTTATAACTGAAAATGATTTTTATAATTTATTAAGCGCAGCACATATCTTTGAATGTGCTGCGCCTATTTACACTCATCAATTATATCTCTACCCTTTTCCATACACTTAGACAAAAAGAAATCAGCCACAAATATTGTAGCTACTAAGTATATATTGGGGTATTCTGTTGCTTTTTCTTTGCTCGTGTCGGTGTATTTGTAGATTTGGAGCGGTAAACTTGCTACGGTCTGCTGTTTAACAGAATTAACGATTTCACCGTAGTAATTTTTCATTTAATATAGTAAAATTATTGTTAATAATTGTTATCGTACAAAGAACCTTGTGAAAGAGCAGTGAATTTTAGCATTGCTAGGCGCAATTTATATAATCTTACAGACAAAACTTAGCACAAAAAATCGGGTATAACTGCCTGAAATGTAATAAGATATAAGTACACAGATAGGAGTGACGAGTATGGGATGGATTGAATGCATTGGTGAAGCTATCAGCTATATTGAGAACAATATCACCGAAGAACTCACAATAGAGAATATTGCAAAACAGTCATTGGTGTCCCCGTTCTATTTCCAAAAGGGATTTTCAATGCTTTGTGGTTTTACGGTTGGAGAGTACATTAGACAACGCAGGCTTACTCTTGCCGGCAGTGAGCTTGTTTCCACTGATGAAAAAATTATTGATATTGCACTGAAGTATGGTTACGATTCACCGGATAGTTTCACAAAAGCTTTTACTCGTTTTCATGGTGTCACACCTACTGCTGTTCGAAAAGATGAAGCAATGATTAAATCTTTTGCTTCATTAAAAATTAAATTTTCATTGGAAGGCGGTTATATCATGGATTACAAAATTATTGAAAAAGATGCATTTACGGTCTTGGGAATATCAAAGGTGTTCAAATATGATAGTGCAGCGAAAGAAATTCCACAGTTTTGGACAGAGCACTATCAAACAGGGAAGGGAGAAATTGTTTGCGGAATGTATGGTGTGTGCATCGATGAGAGTATGGGTTCAGATGAGTTTGAATATCTGATTGCAGACAATTACAATCCGTCAATAGAAATACCAAATGGCTTTGTTACAAAGATTATTCCTAAACACACTTGGGCTGTTTTTGCTTGCAAAGGCGCAATGCCCAAATCTCTACAGGATGTGAACCGAAAAATCTTCTCAGAATGGCTACCCAACTGTAAGGATTATGAAATTGCAGCGAGTTACAATATTGAAATGTACACCAATCTGGATGATTATCCACAAGGCAATCAGGATGAAAACTATTACAGCGAAATTTGGATTCCTGTTAAAAGAAAATAACTTTTTTAAAGCAAATGAGCACACCACCAGTTATTGTAAAAATACCCTGACTCGCAAAAGTCTACTAATTTCGAAGCAGAGCAACCGAACCATTTAATTGGCAAGGTTTCTCTGCTTTTTTGCTAAAACACCAAAAACCACGCTCATCTAATGCTATTAGGAGATTTGGAGGAAAAGCGTAATAAATATAACTATTGAACCACTCACACATCAAGGAAACAACCTCNNTACCTCATTAACTCTTGCAAACTACGAACAAGAGAATATTTAATGTAGCTTTATTACAATAAAAAAAGACCAACAACTAAGGCTTCTGCTCCTCAGTTGTTGGTATTTTAGTTATTATTCATTCTATAGTATTTCATTTAACCGTTATTAACTACTCTTGTAAATTAATTGTAATCGCCTTTGGTCTTGTCATTGCTTCGATGGAGTATTTTATTCCTTGGGTTCCCATACCAGAGGCTTTTACACCAAGGAATGGGAAATGATCTGGTCCTCTTTCAGGTTTATTATTTATTTGTACTGTTCCAACTTCTAATTTACTAGCTATATAAAACGCCTTATNNATCTGGTCCTCTTTCAGTTTTATTGTTAATTTGTACAGTTCCCACTTCTAGCTTTCCAGCTACATAAAAGGCTCTGTTGATATCTTTGGTAAATACTGAAGATTGCAAACCATATTCAGACGAATTTGCTATCTCTATTGCTTGTTCTATATCTTTTACCCGGATAATTGGAAGAATTGGTGAGAAGGGCTCTTTCCAAGCAACTTCCATATCCACTGTTACATAATCAAGCAATGTAGGGTATATTAGATTTTTCTTTCTTTGGTTTCCAATAATTAATTTTGCACCTTTCGTAAGCGCATCCTTAATTAGGAATTCTGCAAAATCTGCTGATTTATCATCTATTAGTGGAGTGATTGTAGCATTCTCTCTAGGATCACCAACTACCAATTTCTCAATCCTTGTTTGCAGCATATCAACTAACTGATCTGCAACTTGGTCTGTTGTAATAATTCGTTTTACTGCTGTGCACCTTTGCCCTGAATAAGAAAAAGCACCGTCTACAATATTATTTGCGGTAAATTCTAAATCAGCATCTTCTAATACGATTGCAGCATCCTTCCCACCAAGTTCTAACAATAAAGGTGTCATATACGATATCTTAGATAAATGTTTACCTATTTCGGTGCTTCCTGTAAAGTTGATAAAATTGATGCCCTTATGAGTAACGAGATAGTCTCCAATTTCACTGCCCTTTCCGGTTACTGTTTGTAATACTCCCTTAGGTAATCCAGCATCATTTAAAGCCTTAACTAGGTGAAGTGCACTGATTCCCCCTTGTGTCGCTGGTTTTAATATTACAGTGTTTCCTCCCATTAAAGCCGGAGCTATTTTAGAAGCAGATAAATTAATAGGATAATTAAATGGTGATATTGCTAATACAGTACCAAGCGGTATTCTTTTTACGTAAGAAATCTTATTACGAGAGCCTCCTGGGAAGTTTTCTCCACTCATCGCAACTCCTTCAAGACCTTTGCCTGTATCAGCAGTAAACTTAAGAAAATCAGATGTCCTCCTAACCTCGGATAAAGAGGACTTTTTATCTTTTGCAATCTCCATCATTAGGATGTCGGATATTTCTTCTGCCCTTTCTTCTAAAAGCTTTGCAGCTTGATATAATATTTCTGCTTTCTCAAATATTGGGACTTTGGACCATTCCATCAAGCTGTCTTTGGAATGTTGAATTATTTCATTTACTTCATCTGGTGTAATAGCTTGAATATTACCGATAAAAGAGTCGTCCACAGGGGAAGTTATTCTGATTATGTTACCAGAGATAGATTCAACCCACTCACCATTGATTAAGTTTCTATAAATAAGATCTGCGTTGTGCAATTCAGACATTGCTATCATCTCCTTCAAATATTCATTCATATTTTATTATTCCATTAATAGTTAATAATATATATATAATATTAGAAAGTCAATAAAGTTATGTAATTATTACCATATTTATGCTTAAAGGCAAAAAACACTAATTATTCAGTAATCTTGATTTTATCATACTTCCACTATGATATCCACTTAAACTACTTATTTAAACTTATTATCAATGAAAAAGAGTATTTTCTTATTGATAATAAGTTTAAATGCAAGGACCTTGTATATCACACCTGTGACCAAAAATAATTAATGAAAAATGATAATTTTTAGTAAGAGTATTGTTGAATAAATTATAGCTTTTGTTGTATAAGTGATAAAGCTGTTGACATCATTTTTCTAGCAAACTATAATCAAACTATAGTTCATAAAACATATCGTTAAGGAGAATTTATATGCTCAAAAATTATTATGAGGATTTATCTGTTGTTAAGGTAAATACATTGGCAAATCGTGCATACTACATCCCTTGCTCTATTAACAATTTAACTGAGGAAAAGCAAGACAACGACCGTATCTTAATGCTAAATGGTAAATGGAATTTTAAATTTTACGAAAGCGTTGCCGACTTTAGCTTTAACGTGGATAAGTTTGACACAATTGATGTCCCGTCAAACTGGCAGATGTTAGGATATGATTACAATCAATATACTAACGTAAAATACCCTATTCCTTTTAATCCTCCATATGTTCCAAAGAAAAACCCTTGCGGATTATACGAAAAACAATTCACAATACATAAAAGCGATGCTATGCGATACTTCATTAACCTTGAGGGTGTTGATTCCTGTCACTACATCTACATCAATGATAAATTTGTAGGATACAGCCAAGTTTCACACTCAACAAGTGAGTATGAAATTACTGAGTTTATCACAGATGGCGACAATAAAATTGATGTGATTGTACTCAAATGGTGTGACGGAACCTATCTAGAAGACCAAGACAAGCTAAGAATGTCCGGCATTTTTAGAGATATCTATATTGTAACACGTCCTCAAACTTTTATATTCGACTATCAAATTAAAACTAACATTAATAGTGATACAAATGCAACTGTTATTATAACGATGAATGATAATGACACCCACATCAATAAAAAAGTGGAACTATTCGATGCAAGCAATGTCTTAATCAGTAGTGTTGAAATTAATTCCTCTAGCGTAAGTTTTGACATGCACTCCCCTATTTTGTGGAACGCTGAAAACCCATACCTATATAAGATTATAATTACTACTGCCGATGAATCTATTGTTGACCATTTTGGTGTTAGAACTATATGCATAAAAGATAAAGTTGTTTTAATAAACGGTAAATTGGTTAAGTTCAAGGGTATAAACCGCCACGACAGCTATGCCGATACGGGATATGTATCATCTATTGAGATGCTCACAAATGACCTAAAAACCATGAAAGAGCACAACATAAACGCAATTAGGACCTCACACTACCCTAACCGTCCGGAGTTTTATAAACTATGTGACAAATACGGTTTTTATATTATTGATGAAGCTGATATTGAAACCCATGGTACAGTAACAAGCCAAGGAAAATGGTCTCATACTCTATACGCTAGTATTGCTGATAACAAAGATTGGGAACTTTCCATCATTGATCGTTGTGAAAGACTGGTTGCAAGGGATAAGAACCGTCCCAGTGTTATTATATGGTCTCTCGGTAACGAAAGTGGCTTTGGTCAGTGCTTCAAATCTGCAATTACACGTGTCAGAGAGCTCGATTCTACTCGACTAGTTCATTACGAGTCTGCATTGGTAGAAGAGACAACTTCTGCTGTCAGTCCTTACTTTGAAAACCTTGACTTTGTTAGCCGTATGTACCCTTCTGTTCAATGGATTTCCGATAATTTCTTAGCTAATGAGGAAGAAACAAAGCCTTTAATTCTATGTGAATTCTGTCATGCAATGGGAAATGGTCCTGGTGATTTGGCTGACTACTATGAATTAATATATAAAAATGATAATTTTTGCGGTGCATTTGTTTGGGAATGGTGTGATCATACCGTTAAAATCGGTGAGAAAGATGGCAAGGCAATGTATGCTTATGGCGGAGATTTTGGTGAGTTCCCTCACGACTCTAATTTCTGTATGGATGGCCTTGTTTATCCAGATAGAACGCCTCACACAGGCTTAGCTGAACTTAAAAATGCAATACGGCCTGCACATATTACATTAGTAAACAATGAGTATTTTATCGAAAACAAGCTTAACTTTACAAACCTTAGTGATTATATGTATATCAACTGGACCCTAAAACAAGATGGATTTGTTGTGGAGTCTGGGGTAATTGATGATATTAACGTCTTACCATTACAAAAGATAAATCTTCCTATAGTTCTCCCACAAGTAGACGGTAGCAGGGTTTATGTTCTGTTTGAAATGCGTCTGAAAAATTCAACAAAGCTACTTTCTTCTGGTCATAGCTTAGGACATGAGCAGTTTGATCTTTCAACTCTTCAATATACTGAGAACCTATGTACAAAAGGTAATAAGATTGAGGTTTCTAATTCCTCAAATTACATTATATTAACAGGCGAAAATTTCATATATTCATTCAATAAGGAATTTGGTAGCTTTGATTCTATGAAGAAGAATGGAAAAATTATTACAGAAAAGCCTATCGAGTATAACATATACAGAGCTCCTATTGATAACGATATGTACATCAATACTTCATGGCTTTCTGAAGGCTTAAACCGTACATTTGCATACACCTATGATATTGAAATTAACGAGATTGTAGATGGTATTGAGATTGTGTGTCCTCTATCTTTACAAGCCATCTATTTAGCAAATGTAGCTGAGATTAATGCTGTTTGGACAGTATTTAACAGTGGAGATATCAATGTAAGGTTAGATGTAACTATCCCGTTTGTCGAATCATTTCTACCTCGTTTTGGTATCAGACTATTTTTAAATGATAGCTTTGAAAAATGCGAGTATTTCGGCTGTGGTCCAAACGAAAGCTATGTTGATAAGCATTTATCCTCTTATATGGATAAATTCACTGACAATGTATCTAACATGTTTGAAGATTATATCAAACCTCAAGAAAACGGATCACATTACAACACTGAATATGTTAGGTTATCTGATAGCGAGACATCACTGCTTGCAACTAGCGACAGTAGATTTAGCTTTAACGTTTCAGAATATACACAAGAAGAACTTGCTGCAAAACCACACAACTATCAACTTCTAAAATGTGGATACAAAGTTTTGTGCTTAGATTACAAAATGAGTGGCGTTGGTTCTGGTAGCTGTGGACCTATGTTAATGGAAAAATACCAGCTCAATGAAAAGAGTTTCTCCGTTGATTTTAATTTAATCGTAGAATAATAATTAAAGCTCCCCCTATCGACTAAAAAGTTGGGGGAGCTTTTGCCTATTCTTTGTGTATAATATTATGTTAATGTAAATTGTAATTTATAATATTTTATAATTGAGTTGTATAGTCGAAACACAATATATTCGGTTCTCGGTTAGTAAATATGTAAAGTTAAGTATAATTGTATTGATATTGGTATTATTAGGATGTATAATTATGAATATTAACCAAATATATAAGAGTTTATGTTTGATTTTATAGTTATAACTAAGAATTAAACTAATATAATAAAGGGGGTATCCTGTTGAAAATAAATAAATCAAGTCTAATTTTTAAGTATATCATTATATTCATTCTTTTTATTCTAATACCTGTCTATGTATGCTCAATAGTGTTAATTAAGGAATTTGAAAATATTTTAATTGAGAACAATATCAGTAAGAACTTGCAAATTACAGAGCAAATATCATATAAAATATCTGATGCTATAAAGTCTTATAAACATACCGCTGCATCAATAATACATGACACAAATCTTTTGTCTGATATTATTAATGTGAAAAGCAATATTTCTCGTGAAGAAAAATTGAAAGTTCAAACAAATATTGAATATAAATTGCAAAACTACTATAATTATACAACTGATTTAATTGGGGTTGTCTTCGTTTATAAACAGAATGGTTACTATTATTACAAAAATCCTCCTATGGTAAGTTCAGACGTCATGAAACAAAAGCCTTGGTACCAATTAATGATTGATAAAAGTATCGAGAACAAAGTTGAACTCCTTACTTCAAGCGATAATTTTTTATATTCTAATTCTGGTGTTAGCAAAGCTATTTCACTAGCTGTAATTCCTGATATGAAAAGCTCTAAAGATATTGAAATGATATATTTTGCCTTTAGGCCAAATGTTTACAAAGATGTATATACTAAATTTAATCTTTCTGATGATTGGAGTATTCAGATTATTAATGAACATAATGAGCCTATAATACAAAGTGGCTTATCCTGTGAGGCACTCAATGATATCACCCACAAATTTACAGATGAATATGGGTATATTCCCTATGAAAAAGATGGTCAAAAGACACTAATCACATACTATAAAGTCCCAGGTATTGACTGGAAAGTCATTGGCTCTGTCCCTTATTCCACGCTAACAAAGGATATTCATATTGTCTCAGAATACATATCAGTTGCCTATATAGTAATTGTAGTAATATTTTTCATCGTTTTTATAATGACCTCTCTGTTTATGCTTGTTATTCCAATCAAAAAATTGGTTGTACAAATGCGACAAGTTAAAAAAGGTAACTTCAACTTAAAGCCTTTCATTCATGGAAAAAGCGAATTAAGTCAACTGAGTGAAAATTTCTATAGCATGGTGAAAGAATTGAAAAACCTTATCACTAAGGTGGAAGAAAAGGAGATTGAAAAAAGTAATTTGGAAATAAAGAGTTTGCAATATCAAATTAATCCTCACTTTTTATTTAACACACTGAATACAATAACAACAATGGCAGAAACCTGTGGTGTGGTAAATATCGAAAGGATGCTAAGAGCTCTTACTACCATGCTAATGAATACTATTGACAAAAATGGAAGTTTAAGTACTGTCAATAAAACAATAGAAACCATTCGAAGTTACGAATATATTATGAAAATTAAATATAATGAAAGTTTTAAAATTATTTATAATATTGATGACAGTACCAAAGACTTATTTGTACCTAAAATGGTTTTGCAACCAATTGTAGAAAACTCCATTATACATGGCTTAAAAGACGTATTTACGCCAATTACCATTATAATTGATACAACCATTTCTGATAATATGTTAATTATTACGGTTAATGATGATGGTATTGGTATGTCACAAGAGGATATGAAGTCGCTTCTAGAAACTCATCNNCATCAAGAAAAGAATGATGGGTTTAATAAATTAGGTATATATAATGTACATAAAAAAATTCAATTGAATTTTGGAGTTCAGTATGGCATCACCTTTTCAGATAATCTCCCACTAGGCGGTGTTAAAACATCCATTAAATTGCCAATTATAAAAAATTGCAATAACGATCAAAACGTTGTAAATGGAGGTAATTAAATGTATTCTGTTTTATTGGTGGATGATGACCCAGTTGTAAAGATTAAAATAAAATCTATAATAGATTGGAATGCACTCGGTTTTGAAATAAACGATGAGCCTTGTAATGGTTTTGAAGCACTCAAACTTATTGAAGCAAATGACTATACCATTATTATTACAGATATTACAATGCCTAAAATGAATGGCTTAGAATTTATAGACAGGATAAAACAGTTAGGTTCAACTGCTGAGATTATCGTTTTAAGTGGATATAACGAATATGATTTTGTTAGACAATCTTTTAAATACGGAGTTGTTGATTATCTATTAAAAAGTGACATTAATAGCGATAATATTGTTCAACTTCTAGATAAGTGCATGGCCAATTTAAAGCAGAAAAACATACAAAAAGACGAAACAAATATTTCTAATAAAGTCTTTAAAAAGCATGTTTTAGAACAATTAATCAGTAAGTCAATTGGGACAGGCATCTATGAGCAAATAAAAACATGTGGGCTACAAATCCATAATGAAAATATAATACTAGCCATTTTTTGCATCGACAACTACAAGATCCTTGAGGATAAAATGGATTTCTTTGTTATGCAGAATTTACTAAATTCAATTTTAAGTTTATTTGATAGAAAACAAAATGAATTTAAAATAGGAGAAATACTGAAAATTTCAAATAAAAAATATCTATATATTATGTCCTTTAAAGATGAAGCTAGCTTAGGTGAAATTTTAAGAAAATCAAATATTATTCTCAAGAGCATCATTTACGATTTCAAACAATTCTATAACCTTTCGGTAACGTGCGGTATAAGTGATGTATTTTCTGGCTATGAAAATATTAATAATGCCTATCACCAAGCCGAAAAAGCAATTAAAATGAAAATAATTTATGGTTGCTCAAATATTATAACTCAACAGCTTGTCTATAACGTTAATCACCACGATGTGCAAATTAGTAAAAATATTGTTGCAAATTTAGTTAAAAATATTGGCGAGGATGAGACACAAATAAACATTGAACTTGAAACAATTAAAAATATTATTTCTAAACTTCAAATAAGCGATATTAAGGATGCTTATTCCCTATTTGAAAATCTTACCTTTATGACAACGAATTTGTTGGCTGAAAGTGGGATTAAAATGGATGATTTGTTTTCCTCTGGTGTCAACTTTTGCAATGAGTTTATGAATATGGAAACTATTGAAGAAATGGAATTTTGGTATGAGTCCTTGATTAGAAAAGTAAACTCTATGTTAAGAGAACAGAATGATTCAAAAAGTCAAATTCTTGAAAAAGCCATTAAGTTTATCAAAATTCATTATTGCGATACTATTTCCCTTAAAGTTGTAAGTGATTATTGCAATATTAGTGAATCACATTTGAGCAAATTGTTTTCAACTTACAAACAGTATTCATTCATCCAACTTGTTACCTCTCTTAGAATCGAAAAAGCAAAGTCCCTTATTAGAGAAAAAAACAAATCAATTGGCGAAATTTGCGAAGAAGTAGGCTATGAAAATCAAGAACACTTTAGTAGGGTTTTTAAAAAAATGGTGGGAGTTAGCCCCAAAAAATTTATCTAGTGCAGTTTAAATACGTTAAATATCATAAAATATCATAAAATATCATTTGTATTTTGTGAAATATTTCCTATAATGATGTTGTGGAAATACCACTAATATTTTGAGGAGGAAACAATATGAAATTTTTTAAGAAAACCAAACTGCTATCACTTCTATTAGCAACTTCACTTATGATAGCTGTATTTTCTGGATGCTCTACAAGCAATGATGGTACTGACCCCAAATCAAGTTCTCCTGCAAGTATGCCAAATAGTTCAGAGGCAGTTCCTACAACCATTACATATGCGTTAGCAGATCCTCAGGACAACAAATATTGGGATAGTCAACTTGAAAACTTCTGCAAAGAATACAAAAACTATACCGTAGACATTGAGTGTTTCGGTGGAACAGATGATATGATGAAAAATTTAAAAATCCGTCAATCAGCTGATCAATTACCTGATATTATACAGTTAAAACCTGACTTCATCAATGATCTCAAAGATAGCCTAATGGTATGGGATGCAAGTGATGAAACTGTTACTAAAAACTCTTTTGCAAAAAGATTTGAACAAGACGGCAAGATTTACGGCTTACCATTAAGAAGCTTTAATGAATTCGTTTACTATAAAAAGTCAATTTTTAAAGAACTTAAGCTTGAGATTCCTCAAACTTGGGAACAATTTATAAAAGTTTGCACAACAATCAAGGAAAGTGGCAAATACACTCCTATTGCAATGGGTGCAAAAGATGTTTGGCCTGTATATCCTTTCAATGAATTTATGCCACATTTGGTTGCAAATGATGAGAAAATCCTCTCAAACATTGCAAAACAAGATGAGCCATTTTCTAAAGGTGGCGGATTCTATGATGCCTATTCTATGATTAATGATTTATATTCTGCTGACGTTATGGGTCCAGACCCTCTTGGTGTTGGTTGTGACCAATCACAACAAGTTTTTGAATCAAATCAAGCTGCTATGATTGTGTTAGGTCAATGGTATCTTCCAAACTATATTGCACACGTTGGCAATACTGATGACTTAGGTTTCTTCTCTTTGCCTGTTGTAAAAGAAGGCGAGAAAAATCGAGTTATGACTATGGCTGATAACTTCCTAACTATCAATAAGAACTCTAAAAATCTTGACGCTGCCAAAGAGTTTATTACATGGAGCTTTAGCAATGATGTCTACAAAGGATATTTGGAAGCAACTATGAATAACTCAACAGTAGAGGGCGTCACCAATGATAATCCTTTGTTTAAAGAATATCGTGAGAATTCAAATGCCGAAAGCTTCTTATTCTATCCTGGAAACAGTGACTATTCTGACCTTGTAAACCAAACAAAATTAGATACAAAATCAATTGGACAAAGAATGTTATCAGGCGAAAAATATGACTCAATGCTTAAAGATTTGAATAATAAATGGAAAACTGCTCGAAAAGATTTAGGAATTAAATAATTGATACATTATGGGAATTGCTTAAAAGCAATTCCCATAAATAACAAAAGGGAGATTTAAATGATAAAAAAATATAAGCAACAACACAGTTTGATTGTTTTCTCATTTTTATTAATACCTGTCACACTCCTTTTATTATTTCTTATTTATCCTACTTTCAAGCTTTTACAGCTCAGTTTTACAAATTGGGATGGCACTAGAACAACTTTTGATTATATTGGATTTAAAAACTACAAAAATATATTTATCAATTCAAAAGATGTATGGATTTCTCTTAGAAATAATTTAATCTATTTTGGAACTCACATTATAGCAATACCCTTAGAAATTATAGCATCGGTTCTATTATGCAAAAAGGCATGTGGCATGAATTTTTTTAAGTCTGTAACTTTTATGCCATATATGATAAATGGAGTAGCAGTTGCATACATGTTTTCGTTTTTTTACAGTCCTATCGGTGGACCTCTCAATGCAATTCTAGCTAGTATCGGTCTTGAATCTCTACAGATGAATTGGCTGAGCAATGTTAATATTGTCAATTTCTCTTTAGCGGGGGTTTCCCTTTGGAGGTTCTGTGGACTACATATTATATTATTTATTTCTGGCATAAAGTCTGTGCCAAAAGATTACTATGAAGCTGCCGAAATTGACGGTGCATCATTTTTTCAAAAACTATGGTATATCACCATTCCAGGTATTAAAAGAGTCATTGAGATGGTTCTTTTTTTAAATGTGCGTGGTGCACTACAAGTCTTTGATATCCCTTTCCTTATTACAAATGGTGGTCCTGGATTTGCATCTTCAACGTTTACAACCTATACATTAGACACAGCCTTTAAGTACGACCAATTTGGAATGGCATCTGCAATGGCAGTTGTTTTGATGCTCATAATCTGTTTTATTTCACTCATGCAAAAAAGATTTGTAAAAATTAGGGGGTGAGCAAATGACTGAAACTACAGCCCAAAGCAAACACAAACGGACAATGTTCTATAAGACTGGCAGTGTAATTAATAAAGTGTTTTTATATATAATATTAATATTTATAACACTTATTGTATTTATTCCACTTAGTACACTCGTTCTTGCCGCATTTAAAACGCCCATGGAGATCTCACAGTGGCAGCCATTTGCACTCCCCAAGAGTTTAAACCTTGAAAACTTCATCTTAGCATCTAGCGAAGCTAAGATGGGGTTAGCCTTTAAGAACTCTATGATTTTATCCATTTCTACGGTGTTATTAAATATTATTCTTGGAACAATGACATCCTACATACTAGTCAGACACAACTTTAAAGGTAAGTCTCTAGTTATGCTCATGTTCATGTTCGCTATGGTTCTTCCTTTTTATACGACCGAAATCGCAAGATTTAGCATCATTCAAAAAATGGGTTTATACAACTCTATGCTCGCTCCCCTAATTATTTATATTGGTACTGATATGATGCAAATTTACATCTATGCCCAATATATAGAAAAGATTCCCTATACGTTAGAGGAGGCTGCAATGATGGAGGGTGCATCTTCTTTTGTTATCTTTAGAAAAGTTATCTTTCCTCTCTTACTACCAGCTTCGGCAACACTTGGAATCATCAAGTTTGTAGAAGTAATCAATGATATGTACATACCCTATTTATATATGCCATCAAGCAAGTTAAAAACGCTTTCCACCGCATTGATGATGTTTGCAGGACAACGCAATATGAACTGGGGTAAATTATCAGCAGCTATCATTATCGTTATGCTCCCTACCCTATTGATTTATCTCATATTCCAAAAAGCAATTATTGGTGGAATTTCTCAAGGTGCAGTTAAAGAATAGTCTTCATTAGTGTTAAGAATGGAGGAAATTTTATATTTTCGAAAAAACTTATAAAAAATGTTGCTAAAATACTGACTTGTACTCTCTTGGCTTCCGTGATTCCCCTATCAAATATTCAAACAGTTAACGCTAAAGGCGAAACAATTGTAAATTGGAATGACATCAGACAGGAAATAGATGGTTTTGATGCATCACAAGCATGTGATGTATATGGGGATCAGATTAATATCATCTAAAACCTAGCTATTAATACCAATTACATTAAGGTTGAGTTTGATAAAGGTGGTAAGGAATGGGATAAACATCTAGGCAAATTAAATTTAAATGTGATAGTAATTTTCCAATACCATATGACACATTAGCCGATTGGTCAAAAACCTTCAATCACTCGCAAAATTGGAAACCACACTGATAAATTAATTTCTTTTGAAGGTGACTCTACTAGGGCTAGACGAACAACTGCAACAACTGAACATATTGTTTACAAAGCTCCCGGTGAATCTGTAATTAAGGATTTTACAGCTAAATTTTTTTGCTTTAGAACATATTCATCACCCTTTAATTTCTACACTTCTAATGATGGTGTTGTATGGACGAAAATAGACACAAACTTCACGGGCGACATCTATACAAACGACTATTGGCACAGACAATACTGTAGCCCGACCAATAACAACCTTAACTCTAAATATCTAAAAATTGAATTTGGTGGAAGTGGAATGTTTGAATGGGATAAACAATTATCCGAACTCTATTTTAACTTTATTTAGTGCGCAATTTGATATATAGTAAGAATTAAAGTAGTAGTTGTACCCCCTGCATAGCGGGTACAACTACTTTTCTGTTTGTGATAGAATGCTCACAAAGTTTGAACATAAGAGCTAATAAATCTATATAATATCACCATTTAGAAGTCAACCCCAGTAAACCTAAAACTGTAATAATGGCTTAATTTAATGAATAGTGAGTATTTTTTTTATTTGGTAATAATAAAATCAAATATACTAGTAACATATGAAGTTTATAGTTTTTTAAAACTAAAACACTTTATTGAATTAACTTATTAAATTTATATTTAAGGGAAATTCAGCCACCTATCTTCCCAAACGAGCTAATTACTAGTTCCATTCACCTCTTATTGGCTTGTTTTCAGATAACATTAAGAACTATTTGCTCTTTGAAAGCTGAAAACGTCATTTGGTTTTTGGTTTCCAGTTGGTAATATTGGTGGCAAGACTATGCTCACACTTTAATTTACAGATCTGACTCATTCATTTTCTCTTTGTCTGCATATGCACGTGGTTTGATACCCACTACCCGTAAAAATGCTCGCTTAAATGAATATTCGCTATCATATCCTACTGCTTTTGATATGTTTTTAATATCATAACCGCAAGTTTTCAATAATTCCTTTGCCTTTTCCATACGCAGAGAAGTAACATATTCATGGAAATTTATATCTGTAACATCTTTGAATATTCTTGAAACAGATGCTACTGAAATATTAAAACGGCTACTTATGGTCTTTAACGATATTTCTGGATTACTATAATTTTGGTTGATATAAGTAAGAATTTCATTATTTATATCCTGTATCATTTCTACATTTTTAGCAGAAATTTTTTCGCATATATAGAATGTTGAATCATATACTGTTTGCCATGTTAAATCAGTTTCACCATTGCATGAAAATAATTCAATCATTTCATCACGGACAACATTTACTTCAAACGCTACTCGAGAAATAGTTTCAAGTACTAATTCTATGAGTCTTGAAAGAACTTCATCATTTAATGAAAGGCTTTCATTTTCTTTTTCTATTTCCTTTATGATGGCTTTAACAACTGAGAAATTTCCAATTTTAAGATTGCTTATCAACTGGTATTCCCAATCTGTTGGATAATAATAGGCTTTACCGCCGAGCAGNNATGCACAGAGCCTTTATGAAAAGAAATACATTACCTATCCCCGAACAGACAGCAGATTTTTAACCGAGGATATGGAAAGCAATATTCCTGTCTTAGCCAAGGTTACGGCAGGATTTTTTATGTTCCAAGCTGTCGAGCTGCCTGTAAACACCGCACAGGTTATTGATAATTCCAAAGTCAGCGACCACCATGCCATTATCCCCACCATGAATATTAAGGGGCTTGATGTGCAGAGCTTGCCTGCCGGAGAGCGTGAAACGCTGCTGCTCCTTACCATTCGTCTCTTGGTTGCCATAGGCGATACCCATCGTTTCAGCGAAACAGTTATCACGGCAAAATGCGGTGAGTCTGTTTTCACAGCTAAAGGAAAAACCGTCACGCAAGACGGTTTTAAGACGGTGCAGCGGCTTTACAAAGGCGAACAGGAAAAGGAAGAAAAACACCAAGCCCTGACGAATATCGTCCAGGGCGATGTCTTTACCGCAAAGGCTGAAATGAAAGAGGGCAAAACCTCTCCGCCCAAGCCCTTTACCGATGATACGCTCCTGTCCTCAATGGAAAATGCAAACAAAGCCGAAACCGATGCAGAGCGTAAAGGTATTGGCACTCCTGCCACCCGTGCAGGCATTTTGGAAAAACTGATTAAATCGGGGCTTGCGGAACGAAAAGGCGATAAAAAGACAAAGTATTTTACCGCCACCCACAAAGGCACCGCCTTGATTACCGTTCTACCCGAGCAGGTGCAATCCCCCTTGATGACCGCCGAGTGGGAAGAAAAGCTGAAACTTGTGGAACATGGGGAGTTGTCTGCCGATGCGTTCCTATCG